>CBFGPV010000046.1:0-26977 GCA_965650765.1 uncultured Burkholderiales bacterium | reverse complement strand
CGCCTCAGCCGGTGCGCCCGATGATCGACGCGGTGGCGATGAGTTCCTCGAGCAGCGCCATCGACGCCGCACCGGACACGGCGTAGGGGTCGAGCACCGGCTTTTCGGAATACTTCAGCAGGATGGACGGGTTGATCTTGGTCAGGTTGACCTGGCCCATGGTCCAGCCGGCAAAACGGCGCTCGCTGATCTCGGCGTAGTGCAGCACCGTGACGGACTGGTGACGGTCGTCGCGCACGATCTCGTTGTACAGGGCATTGACCGACTCGCGCCCCCCTTCGAGCACCTGCATGAAGATGCCGCCGCCATAGCAGAGGATGCCGGTGATGCCGAGCGCCGGGTTGTGCATGCGGCACTGCGCAAGGATGGCCTCGATGGACTCGTGCGTCACCGGGTGGGCGGCGCGGCTGGCATAAAGCAGTCGGACAAGCATGGCGGGCTCCGGTTCAGGCTTTCTTGTTGGACAGCAGGGCCAGGAATTCACGGCGCAGGTTGGCGTCCTTCAGGAAGGAGCCGCGCATCACGCTGTTGACCATCTTGGAGTCCATGTCCTTGACGCCGCGCCACTGCATGCAGAAGTGGTCGGCTTCCATCACGATGGCCAGGCCGTCGGGCTGCATCTTGTCCTGCAGCAGGTCGGCCACCTGGGTCACGGCCTCTTCCTGGATCTGCGGCCGGCTCATGATCCATTCGGCCAGCCGGGCGTACTTCGACAGCCCGATCAGGTTGGAGTGCTCGTTGGGCATCACGCCGATCCACAAGCGCCCCAGGATGGGACAGAAGTGGTGCGAGCAGGCGCTGCGCACCGTGACGGGCCCGACGATCATCAGCTCGTTCAGGTGCTCCACGTTCGGAAACTCGGTCACCGCGGGCTGCGGCATGTAGCGGCCCTTGAACACCTCGTTGAGGTACATCTTGGCCACGCGGCGTGCGGTGTCCTGGGTGTTGTGATCGCTCTCGGTGTCGATCACCAGGCTCTCGAGCACACCGACCATGCGGGACTGGACTTCATCGAGCAGCGCCTCGAGCTCGCCCGGCTCGATGAAGGCCGAGATGTTGTCATTCGCGTGAAAGCGCTGTTGCGCGGACTTGATCCGTTCACGGATGCGCACCGACACCGGAACGCCGTCGTCTTCACGCTGCGGGCTGACTGGGGACAGAACGGTCATGACTGCAGGCCTGAGGCATAGGGGGACGAAGCCGATGCTAACAGTGTGACCATGTCCCGGTGCCCGGGGGGACATCGCCGCCGCGCTGTCGCCGCTTTGGGGGACAGCCCGCCGCGCCGGCCTTGCCTAGACTGCGGCGGCTCCACCCCCGATGAAACGGACCCTGCCGTGTTGCGACGTTCTGCCCTCCAAGCCCTGCTGGCCCTCGGTGCGCCGCCGGCCCTGTCCTCGCTGTCCGGCTGCGGCGGTGGAGGGGGCGACGAGCCCGACGGCCCGCGCATCCAGCAGTTCACGAGCGACAAGGCGCGCTATCTGATCGGCGAGCGGCCCATGCTCACCGCGGTGTTCTCCGGCGGCATCGGCGAACTCATGCCCGGCAGCGTGCCGGTGCAAAGCGGCGTGCCGCTCCCGTGGCCGACACCGCTGTCGGAGAGCCGCGAGATCGCCCTGGTGGTACGCACCCCGGAGGGGGCGCGCGCCACGCGCGTGATGCAGCTTCCGGTCGACTACCGCAACCGCCTGCGCACGCTGGCGATGGGCTTCACGCGGGCCGCCCACGCCACCGCCACGGCCGACGACGGCCGGCTGCTGATCGTGAGCGGCGAGTTCCTCGACCCCGAAAGCGGCCGTTATCACATCAGCAACGAGGTACGGGCTTTCGACCCGCAGGCCGAGACCTTCTCGCTCGTGGGGCACCTGATCAGCGCCCGTGTGGGCCTCACGGCCACCACACTGCCCACCGACCGTGTTCTGGTGCTCGGTGCCGGCACCTTGCAGGCAGCACCTGCGGCCGAGTTGTTCGACCCGCTCACCGGCATGTCGGTGGCCGCCGGCATCAGCACCCGACGGCATCTGCACACCGCCACCCTGCTCGGAGGGGGCCTGGTGCTGCTGACCGGTGGCGTGACGGCCAGCGGCCAGCCGAGCGCAGAGCTGTACGACCCCTTCACCGACACCACGACCGCTCTGGCCGGGTTGAACGTCGCGCGGGCGGGACACAGCGCGTTGCGGCTGGCGGACGGCAGGGTGCTGATCCACGGCGGCAGCGGCATGACCGTGGGATCGGTGCCGCCGCCCGAGTTGTACGACCCGGCAACGCGCAGCTTCACCCTGCTGCCCGCGGTGGACCCGGCCGGCCGCGCCAACCATGCCTGTCTCCACAGTGCCGGTGGCAGCGTCTACGTCATCGGCGGCGAGGACGTGATCGAGGGAGAGCCGATGCGCTCCACGCTGCGCATCAACGGCACGACCGCGCAGACGGCCCCGGCCATGCGGGTCGCGCGCAACCTGGCACGAGCAACCGCCATGAGCGACGGGCGCATCTGGGTGGCTGGCGGCAATTCGGCCGTCGGCTTCCAGGCCGAGGCCAGCACCGAGATCCTGGCGGCCGACGGCAGCGCCTGGACCGCCGGGCCCACGATGGCCTTCGCACGGGCACACCACACGGTCGACCGGCTCGTGACGGGCAAGCTGCTGGTGATCGGCGGCAACGACTCGGGCACACAGGTGCTGTCGACCGCGGAACTCTACGACTGAGGCTCGGCGGGGGCCGCGGCCAGCATCGCCTGCAGCATCGGCAGGCTGTCGGCCTCGTGCAGCGGCTTGTCGTCTCGGATGCGCACCATGCGCGGAAACCGCACGGCCACGCCGCTCTTGTGGCGGCTGCTCAGGTTGATGCCCTCGAAGGCGAGTTCGAACACCAGCGTCGGCCGCACGCTGTGCACCGGGCCGAACTTCTCGAGCGTGGTGCGACGGATGGCGGCGTCCACACGCCGGAACTCTTCGTCGCTCAGGCCCGAATACGCCTTGGCAAAAGCCACGAGCTGCAGCCCGTCGGGGTCGGGCGGCGCGCGCCGGGCGATGGCCTCGACCACGGCCTGGGCTTCCTGGGCATCGCGTGGCGGCCGGCTCCAGACGGCAAAGGTGTAGTCGGTGTACAGACTCGCCCGGCGGCCATGGCCACGCTGCGCGTAGATCAGCACCGCGTCCACGCTCATGGGCTCGATCTTCCACTTCCACCAGATGCCGCCTGACTTGGTGCGACCCACCCCGTACACGGCGTCCAGGTGCTTGAGCATCAGGCCTTCCACCCCGCGCTCGCGCGACGCGGCGCGCTGTCGGGCCAGCGCCTGCCAGTCATCCGCCTGCACACGCGGCGACAGATCGACTGCCGTCTGGCCCGCGGCCCAGTGGTCGAGCATCGCACGCCGTTCGCGCAGCGGCCTGCCACGCAGGTCCTGGCCTTGCAGTTCGAGCAGGTCGTAGGCGATGAAGCGCACCGGCCAGTCGCTGCGCACCTTGCGGGTGATCTGCTTGCGACCGATGCGGCGCTGCAGTTCCGCGAACGGTGCCGGCCGGTCGTCGCGCCACACGACGATCTCGCCGTCCAGCACCGTCCCGTCCGACCAGGCTGCGGCCCGTTCGGCCAGTTCGGGGAAGCGGTCGGTCACGAGCTCTTCGCCGCGCGACCAGATCCAGCACTGGCCGTCGCGACGCACCACCTGGGCCCGGATGCCGTCGAACTTCCACTCCGCCAGCCAGTCGGTGCACGGGCCCAGCAGGCTGTCGAACGTGGCGGGGTCGGCGTCCAGCGCATGGGCCAGGAAAAACGGGTAGGGCTGGGCGGCGTCGAGCTGCGGCGTGCTGCCCGGCGCCAGCAGCGCCTGAAAGCGCGCGGCATCCGGCAGTTGCCCCGGGCGCAGTTGCGAGCCGGTGAATCCCATCAGGCGCTGGGCGACCACCTTGGCATCGATGCCCGCCTGCTCGGCCAGCGCGCGGGTGACCAGCTGCTTCGACACGCCCACCCGGAAGCCGCCCCCGATGAGCTTGGTCAGCAGGAAGCGCCCGGGGGCATCGAGTTCGTCCCACCACTGGTGCAGCCGCGCTCGCTGCTGTGCAGGGTCGATGCCGCGCAAGGGCAGCAGCCGGGTCTCGACCCATTGCGCCAAGCCCAGGTTGCTGATCTGCGTGGCCACCGGCAGCACCAGCGCCAGGGTCTCGGCCAGGTCCCCGACGGCCTGGTAGCACTCCTCGAACAACCAGTCGTCGATGCCCGCTCGTTCGGCCGCCCAACGGCGCAGCAAGGCGGTGGGCACGACCTGGCGCGGCTTGCCGCCGCACAGGAAGTACACGGCCCACGCGGCATCGGCCGGGTCGGCGACGCGGAAGTAGCGCGTCAGGGCCGCCACCTTGGCCTGGGTCGAGGTGGACGCATCCAGGTCGGCAAACAGCGCGGCAAACTCACGCATGGGGGTCCGTGGCGGTCAGGGCCGATCCGGCAGGCTGAGCTTGTGACGGAAGGCTTCGAAGCCGGCATCCCGGTCGGTGTACTCCCGGGCGATGCGTTCGACCTCGGCCTGGTGCTCGGCCTCGATGAAATGCTCCAGGCCCACATGGTGGGCCAGCGTCAGGTGTCGGTCGGTGCGCCGCACGATCTCGGCCACCAGCGCCCAGTCGACCGCCTCGTCCGCCAGCCAGATGCGTGCACCACCCGGCACATGGCGCACCAGCTCCAGCAGCGCGGCCTGGCTGTCGGGCGAGGCGATCGCTGCCACGGCCGGCCAGCGCGGCAGCACCGGGCGCGCCGGCTCCGGGGGCTCCCACAGCGCCACCAGGAAGTGCGGCGGCACGGCCCCGGCGCCCGGCTGACCAGGCACATCGCCCGCGGCAGGGTCGGCCTCGTCGAAGGCGCGCCGGATCGCGCCGACCCACACGCCGGTCGACCAGGCCGGCACCAGGCGTCGGGTGGCGTCGGTGAATGCGCTCATGCGGACATCCTTGCTGTCATGGGCTGCCGTCCGCCAGCCGGTCGTCATATTCGGTCTGAAAGGCCCCCGCCTGCAGCCCCTGCTGCTGCAGCCAGCGCACCAGCACGGCCACCTGCCCATGGGTCACGATGACCCGGCTGGCCCCGCTGGCGGTCACTGCCTGCATCAGACCCGGCCAGTCGGCATGGTCGCTGAGCACGAACCCCCGGTCGACACCCTGGCGGCGACGCGCCCCGCGCAACTGCATCCAGCCACTGGCAAAGGCATCGCTGGCGTGGGTCAGCCGACGCATCCCGCTGCCGGTCTGGGCGCCCGGGGGTGCCACCACCAGCGCACCGGCCAGGTCAGCGCGCGGCACGGCGGCATCGAACACACGTGTGGCCGGCAGGGCCACGCCGGCCTCGCGGTAGGCCTGGTTCACCGGTTCGACAGCCGCATGCACCAGCAGCGGTCCGATGCTCGGGTCCACCCCCGCCAGGATGCGCTGGGCTTTGCCGAAGCTGTAGCCGAACAGCACGCTCGGGCGGCCCTCGGCCGCGTTGGCGGCCCACCAGGCGTTGATGTCGGCAAACACCCGATCCTGCGGCTGCCAGCGGTAGATCGGCAGGCCGAAGGTCGACTCGGTGATGAAACACTCGCAGCGCACCGGCTCGAAGGCGGTGCAGGTGGCATCGGGCTCGACCTTGTAGTCGCCCGACACCACCCAGACACGCCCGCCCCGTTCGATGCGCACCTGGGCCGAACCGAGCACGTGGCCGGCAGGATGCAGCGAGACGGTGACGTCGCGCAGCTTCAGGCGCTCGCCATAGGCCAGGGTCTGCAGCCGGATGTCGCCCAGGCGGGCCCGCAGCACGCCGGCACTGGACTCGCAGGCCAGGTAGTGGGCATGGCCGGCGCGGGCGTGATCGGCATGTGCATGCGTGATCACCGCACGCTCCACAGGCCGCCACGGGTCGATGTGGAAATCACCCGCCGGACAGTACAGGCCTTCCGGACGTGCGACGACAAGATCGTCAGCCGGACCGTCCACCAGGGCGCTCACGCCTGTCCCCCGCTTCAGTACTTGCCGGTGGCACCTGCCACGCGCATGTAGAGCCGAGCGATCCAGGCCACAAAACTGCGCCGCAGCCGGCTGCGCCAGCCGGGCAGGCGGTGGGTGTCCAGCGTGACCTCGCGCGACGCGGCCAGGGCCTCGTCGATCTCAGCCGACAGGCCGGCGACAAACCCGGCATCGCGCACGATCACATTGGCTTCGAGGTTGACGAGCAGCGACAGCGGATCGATGTTGGAGCTGCCCACGGTGGCCCAATGGTCGTCCACCACCGCCACCTTGGCATGCAGGAAGGCCGGCGTGTACTCGTAGATGCGCACACCGCTGGCCAGCAACTCCTCATACAGCACCTGTGCGGCCAGGCCGGCGAAGCGGTAGTCGAGCTTGCCCTGCAGCAGCAGCCGCACCTGAACGCCACGACTGGCGCTGTCGCGCAGCGCGCGCCGGAAGGCCCGGCCCGGGTAGAAGTAGGGGCACACCACGTCCACGCGGCGGCGGGCATTGCGGATGGCCGCGATGTAGGCGCGCTCGATGGTTCGGCGCTGGCGCAGGTTGTCTCGCACGACAAACGCTGCCCGCATCGGCCGGTTGCTGGCCATCGCCGACTCCAGCCCCTGCACCCCGGTGCTGCGCAGCGATCGCAGCAGCCGCCTTGCACGGGCCACCGGCCGCGAGCTGCGCGCCAGGCCGGCGAGCTCGTCACGCCAGTCGCGCCCCAAGTGAGCGCGCATCCAGACGGCCCGGGCGGTCTGCTCGATCGGCGCAACTGCCGGGCCGCGCACCTCGACCGCATAGTCCAGCCGCGCCTGGTCGGACCAGCCATGCTGCAGGTCGTGTCGGTCATCGATCACGTTGATGCCGCCGACAAAAGCCACCTCGGCGTCGACCACACACAGTTTCTGGTGCAGCCGGCGCAACTGGCCCGGCGCCAGCCAGCTCCACCAGCCCTTCAGCGGACGATAGACCGCCACCTTGACGCCGGACTCGCGCAGCAATGGAACCAGCCACGCCAGCGAGCGGCTGGAGCCGAAACCGTCGACCACCACACCGACACGCACGCCGCGCCGGGCCGCATGCCTGAGGGTTTCGGCGACGGTCTGCGCTGCCTCGTCGTCGTTGAAGATGTAGGTGGCCAGCCAGACCTGATGCCGCGCCCGATCGATGGCCCGGCACATGGCCGGAAACATCGCATCACCACCACGCAGCAGGCGCACGTCGTTGTTCCCGGTGAACACTGCGCGCGCCTGCGCATACCAGGCCAGCGGCGCCAGGTCATCCTCACCCAGCGGACCGCCGGGCGCCGTGTCGACGGCGTGTGCCTGGGGAGGGCCGGCCATCGCTCAGGCCAGCTCCAGTTCGGCCACCAGCGGCAGGTGGTCGGACATGCGCGACCACATCGTGCCGCGCGGCACGAAGGTCGACACGCAGTGCAGGCCACGCATGTACACACGGTCCAGCGCAAACACCGGCACACGCGAGGGAAAGGTCAGTGCGCGACGCGACGACGGGGCCACGGCGCGCACCAGGCCGATGTCATGCATCAGGCCGTTGAGCTTTTCACCCCAGTCGTTGAAATCGCCGGCCACCACCAGGGCCGCCCGGGGGGGCACATGGTCGGCGATGAAGCGGGCGAGGCGCTCGACCTGGCGCACCCGGCTCGCATGGATGAGGCCGAAATGCGCCACCACCGCATGAACCTCGGCGCCGTGCCAGTGCACCGGCACGTGCAGCAGGCCGCGCTGCTCGAATCGATGGTCGGACACGTCATGGTGGCCAATCTCGCCGATCGGCCAGCGCGACAACAAGGCATTGCCGTGCTCGCCGTGGCGCGTGACCGCATTGGTGCGGTAGGCCGCCACATACCCCTCGGGCGCCAGGAAGTCGGCCTGGGGGGCATCGGGCCAGCCGAACCAGGTGCGCTCGAAGCGGCGCGCCTCGGCACGGTGGAAGCTGCGCACCTCCTGCAGGAACACGAGGTCGGCATCCAGCGCCTCCACCCCCAGCCCGAGATTGTGGATCTCCAGCCGGCGCATCGGCCCCACGCCACGCACCCCCTTGTGGATGTTGTAGGTCGCCACCCGCAGCCGCTCGGACATCAGCGTGGACGGCGCCCCCTGGGCGGGCAGCAGGGTCGATTGCAGCGGGTTCAGCGGGGGCATGGCAGGCCTCAGGCAAAGCGGGGCAATTGCAGGATCGCCTCGGCATTCGACGGCGAGAAGCAGCGGTCGGCCGCGTCCTTCCAGGGCAGCCATTCGTACTGAAGGTGTTCGCGCGGTGCCAGCACGATCGGCACATCGCGTGGTACGACCAGGCCGAAGACGTGTTCCGTGTTGTGGGTGACCCCTGGCGCATAGCGGTGCCGCCAGACCGGGTAGATCTCGTAGACGTTGCTCAGGCCCCAGTCACGCAGCGCCGCCCGCGGCACGGTGTCGCTGCCGACCTGGATGCCGGTTTCCTCGGCCACTTCACGCATGGCCGTCGCGAAGGGGTCTTCCTGCGGGCTGTCCTTCGACCCGGTGACGCTCTGCCAGAAACCCGGGCGGTCGGCCCGCTCGATCAGCAGGACCTGCAGGTCGGGGCTGTGGATCACCACCAGCACCGATTCCGGCACCTTGTAGGGGCGTGGCGCCGGGGGGGAAGGAGCGTGCGCAACGGGCGTGGACATGCGGTGGGGCGTGACCTGATGATGTGTCTGTCACACATTGTGCCCGGCCGGCCGCCGGGCGCGGCACTCCCGTCGGCCCAATCCCCACCCAACTGCGGGATTGGCTGCATTAGGCCGCAAGACTACCCTCCCGGTGCGGGTTACCAGGTGTATCGTCCATGCGGCGGTCTCCTGAACCACGCAGCGTGGCACCCCCAGCGGGTGCGCGCGTCATGCCTCGCAGTTGCATCACCAAGGACGCCCGTGGACACAGCGGCAAGCAAGCTTTCGATGCCCCAATCAGCCCCGGCGCCCTGGTCCCTGGCCGATGCACTGGCCGGTCCGCGCATTGCCGGGCTGGACTTCCTGCGTGCCATCGCCGTCCTGCTCGTGCTGGCCGATCACTCGGGCATGTACAAGATCGGACCGGTGGCGCTGTTTGACGGCGGGCTGGGCGTCGAAGCGTTTTTCGTGATCAGCGGCTTCCTGATCACCTGGCTGCTGCTGGCCGAAGTCGACACGCACGGGCGCATCGCGCTCGGCGCCTTCTACCAGCGACGTGCGGCCCGACTGTTGCCGGCCTTCTACGCCTATCTGATCGTCGGGCTGCTGTTGCTGGTGGTGCGCGACAAACCGGTACCCTGGGACGCCGTCTGGGCGTCGTCGCTGTACGTGATCAACTACTACCAGGCCTTCACCGGCGCTGAATCGCATTACTTGTCACACACCTGGTCGCTGGCCGTCGAGGAGCAGTTCTACCTGCTGTGGCCCCTGCTGCTGATCTGGCTGCTGCGCAGTGGCTGGCCGCTGGCCCGGTCGCTGGCCATCGGCATCGGACTGCTGTGGCTGCTGAAGGCGGCCTACATCCTTGTCTTTGGCGTCAGCGACGAATACCTGTATCGGGCGCTGGAGACCCGGGGCGACCAGCTTGCCATCGGTTGTCTGCTGGCTGTGCTGCTGCGCTCGCCGCAATGGCAGCAGCTGTTCGAACGCCTGGCCAGCCGGCGCTGGGTGCTGCCGCTGCTGGTGTGCGGCCTGCTGGCGTCGACCACGCTGCTGCGTGGATCGCTGTCGGCCAAGTACCTGTTCGGCTACAGCGTGGAGCCGATCCTGGTGGCCCTGCTGCTGCCGCTGGTGCTGCTGGAGGCCCGACGCAGCGGCTGGCTGGCGCGGTTGTTCAATGCACCTGTGCTCGTGCTGATCGGCCAGATCTCCTATGGCATCTACCTGTTCCACCCGTACGTGATGCACCCGGTGCGCAACTTCATCGAGCGGCGCACCGGCCTGGCCGAGCTGGGCATCGGCGTGTCGATGCTGGCCATCATTGCCGTGGCCTACCTGTCGTTCATCTGGTTCGAACAGCCGCTGCGGCAGCGGCTGCGTGGTCGGTCCGGCTGACGCGGACGGCGCTCAGGGCTTGACGGGCACCGCCGGCGGCAGCTCCTTGGCCTGCAGCTGGCGCACCTGGACCACCAGCTTGTTGTGAGCGTCCAGGAACGCCGCTGCGATCACCTTGCCCTCGTTGGTGTTGCTCCAGCCCACCCCGCCGGCACCGCCCAGGCGCCCCACGACCAGCCCACCCAGGCCGAGGTCGGTGGCTTTGGCCGACCCGGTGGCTGCGGCCAGCTGTTCGGTCGTCTCGTTGTCGGTCAGCAGCAAGGCCACCTGGGCCTCCTTGAACTTCACCTGCTCGGCCACGCCGGCCAGGCCGGCGATGTCGCGCAGCACCGGAATCATCGCGACGATGCCGGCCAGGCCGCGCCCGGCATCCTGCTCGCTGAAGGTCAGGCTGGGCACCAGGGTGTACTGGGCTTCGTACCCCTTGCCCTTGGCCACGGTGGAGTTCTGCCGCAGCACGCCCGACTCCTTCAGCTCCTGCTCGCGGATGGTGTTGCGCAGGCCTGCGGCCCGGTCCACCACCCGGAAGCAGCCACTTTGCTGGGCGATCAGGCGGATCAACGGCACCGGAGACGCCGGCAGCTGGTAGGACGACAGGCCGGTGTACCCATTGGGGTTCTCGGCCAGCGCCATCGTGGCCACCGGCGCATCGCAGCGCACCAGTTCGTTGCTCACCGCCTGCGCGCCGGCCGGCCCGGCCGACCCGGACACGACGGATCCGCCCTCCCCCAGTTCGGTCTTCTTTTCGCCGCAGGCCGCCAGGGCCAGGCCCAGGCAGATGATGGCCACCCGGCCCCAGGCAGGGCTCGGTGCGCCGCAAGAAGGTTGCAAGCTTGCGCTGGGGTTCATGTCGTGTACCTGTGAAGGTGTTTCAGAAACCAGGCCATCCCGTGTGCCCATATGCAACCGGGGGCGATGACGAAAAAAGGGAGCAGCGATGCTGCTCCCCCGGGCCGGTGCCTCATGCTCGCACAGCAAGCATCGGACGCTGCATCATGCTCAGGCCTGCGGCTCCTGGCCGCCGGCGGCCACCGGGTTGCGCAGACGGATGTGCAGTTCGCGCAGCTGCTTCTCGTCGACCGGGCTCGGTGCGTGCGTGAGCAGACACTGGGCACGCTGCGTCTTCGGGAAGGCGATGACGTCACGGATGGACTCCGCCTTGGTCATCAGCGTCACCAGGCGGTCCAGGCCGAAGGCCAGGCCACCGTGCGGGGGCGCACCATACTGCAGGGCGTCGAGCAGGAAGCCGAACTTGAGCTGGGCCTCATCCGGCCCGATCTTCAGCGCGCTGAACACCTTGCTCTGGACCTCGGCGCGGTGGATACGCACCGAACCGCCGCCCAGCTCCCACCCGTTGAGCACCATGTCATAGGCCTTGGCGATGCACTTCTCGGGGGCCGTGTCCATGTAGTCTTCGTGGCCGTCCTTCGGTGCCGTGAACGGATGGTGCACCGCATTCCAGCGCTGCTCGTCCTCGTCGAACTCGAACATCGGGAAGTCGACCACCCACAACGGTGCCCACTTGTCCTCGAACAGCCCGTTCTTGCGGCCGAACTCGCTGTGGCCCACCTTGATGCGCAGGGCGCCCAGCGCGTCATTGACGACCTTGGCCTTGTCGGCACCGAAGAAGATCAGGTCGCCGTTGCAGGCACCGGTGCGGGCCAGGATCTCGGCGATCGCGCCGTCGTGCAGGTTCTTCACGATGGGCGACTGCAGGCCGTCGCGCCCCTTGGACGCGTCGTTGACCTTGATCCAGGCCAGGCCCTTGGCGCCGTAGATCTTGACGAACTCGGTGTAGGCATCGATCTCGCCGCGGCTCATCTCGCCGCCGTTGGGCACGCGCAGGGCGGCCACACGCCCACCCTTGCTCGTGGCCGGCGTGGAGAAGACCTTGAAGTCGACGTCCTTCATCACGTCGGTCAGCTCGGTGAACTCGAGCTTGACGCGCAGGTCCGGCTTGTCCGAACCGTAACGGTGCATTGCCTCGGCATACTTCATCACCGGATAGCCTGGCAGCTCAACGCCCATCACGTTGCGGAAGACGGTGCGGATCATGCCCTCGAACATGCCGCGGATCTCTTCTTCGTTCAGGAAGGAGGTCTCGATGTCGATCTGCGTGAACTCGGGCTGGCGGTCGGCGCGCAGGTCCTCGTCGCGGAAGCACTTGGTGATCTGGTAGTAGCGGTCGAAACCGGCCACCATCAGCAGCTGCTTGAACAGCTGCGGCGACTGCGGCAGCGCAAAGAACTGGCCGTCATGCACGCGGCTGGGCACGAGGTAGTCGCGCGCACCTTCGGGCGTGCTTTTCGTGAGCATCGGCGTCTCGATGTCGACAAAACCGTTGGCATCGAGGAACTTGCGCACCTCCATCGACACCCGGTAGCGCAGCATCAGGTTCTTCTGCATGTACGGGCGGCGCAGGTCCAGCACCCGGTGCGTGAGGCGGGTGGTTTCCGACAGGTTCTCGTCGTCGATCTGGAACGGCGGGGTGACGCTGGGGTTCAGCACCTCCAGCTCATGGCAGAGCACCTCGACCTTGCCGCTGGTGAGGTTGGCGTTTTCGGTACCGGCCGGGCGCGGGCGCACCTTGCCGACCACCTTCAGGCAGAACTCGTTGCGCACACCTTCGGCCACCTTGAACATCTCGGGACGATCGGGGTCGCAGACGATCTGCACCAAGCCTTCGCGATCACGCAGGTCGATGAAGATCACGCCGCCGTGGTCGCGGCGGCGATGGGCCCAGCCCATCAGGGTCACGGTCTGCTCCATCAGCGCTTCGCTGACCAGGCCGGCATAGGTTGTTCGCATTGTCTTGCTCCAGCAGGAATTTCAGGGCCGAGTTCCGGGCACGAGGCGCATCAGGAGTTCGGCGGGTTCTTCGTGTTCGTCAGTCCGGGCGGGGGGCTGTGCGGGCAGCCTCAGGGCCGGTCGTGTGCCTTGCGACCAGCCCTAGGGATTTCGCCCCGGTTCGGCGATGGGCCGTGCCTGCGCATCGAGCAGCGCAGGCGGCGCGACGACACCCATCGAGATGATGTACTTCAGGGCCTCGTCGACGCTCATGCTCAGTTCGATCACGTCGGCCTTGGGCACCATGAGAAAGAATCCGGAGGTCGGGTTGGGCGTGGTGGGCACGTAGACGCTGAGGTAGTCCTCGGCGTGCAGATGATTGGCCACCTCGCCGCCGGGCCGCCCGGTGACAAAGGCGATCGTCCAGGAGCCATGGCGGGGGTACTGGATCAGCACCGCCTCCCGGAAGGCATTGCCGCTGCTCGAGAACAGGGTGTCCGACACCTGCTTGACCGACACATAGATCGACTTGACGATCGGGATGTTGGACAGCACACGGTGCCATTGGTCGAGCCACCACTGGCCGAAGATGTTGGCCACGAACACGCCGGTGAGCAGCATGCCCACCAGCATCAGCAGCACCCCGAGGAACGGGATGCTCTTGATGCGCCCGAGCGCATCGGCGATCGACACCGGCACCACCGCCTGCAGCCCGGTGAGCAGCCAGACGAACACGCCGTCGAGCAGCCCCACCACCCACAGCAGCACCCACACCGTGATAGCCAGCGGCAGCCAGACCAGCAGGCCGGTGATGATGTACTTCTTCATGAAGGGGCGCGGCCGGTGGCGAGCGGTGTCACGGTGGGCCGATCAGTGGCAGGCGCAGGAGGTGCCGCAGCCCCCGGCCGCGGCAGAACCGCTGGTCGAGGTGCTGTCGCCACCGGACGAGGCGGCAGCCGGCGTCGCGGCACTGCCTGACTCGCCGGTACTGGCGGCGGTGGACTCGCCCGCCGGCTTGGCCGGCGCGGACGTGCCGCCCGAACCACCGCGGAAATCAGTCACGTACCAGCCCGAACCCTTGAGCTGGAACCCGGCAGCGGTGACCTGCTTGCGGTAAGTGGAGGCACCGCAGGCCGGGCACTGCGTCAGCACCGGATCGGAGATCTTCTGGAGAACGTCCTGCCCATGCCCGCAGGACTCGCACTTGTAAGCGTAGATCGGCATATTGACCTCAGGGGGACGAAGGAAAAACCTGCAATTATAGATCGCCCCACCCGAGACCCGCCCCGGCGCTCAGGCAAGGTGCGATTTCATCTCGGCCCGGTCCACCATCAGTTGCGGCATCAGCGAGCCGATCAGCATGCCGACGCCGGCGGCGAACAACCCCGCCAGCTGGGCCGGGAAGGCCTCGCCCCACTCCGCGACGAAGGTGAAGGCCGCCCACAGGCCGATGCCCGCGACGATCGAGAACACCGCACCCTGCGTGGTGGCACGCTTCCAGAACAGGCCGCAGGCCAGCGGGATGAAGGCACCGACCAGCGTGATCTGGTAGGCGCTGGCCACCATGTCGTAGATGGGCTTGCCTTCGGCCCAGAAGGCGTACAGCAGCACGAACATCGTGAACAGCACCACGGTGATGCGCATGGCCAGCAGCATCTGGCGGTCGCTCATGCCGGGGCGGAAGTTCTTGAAGATGTTCTCGACGAAGATCGTCGAGGGGGCCAGCAGCGTGGCCGAGGCGGTGGACATGATGGCCGCCAGCAGCGCCCCGAAGAAGAACACCTGAGCGACCAGTGGCATGTGTTCCATGATCAGCGCGGGCAGCACCTTCTGGGGGTCGTCGGCCAGCAGGGTCTTGGCCTCCTCCGGCATGATGACCAGCGCGCTGGTCACGATGAACATCGGCACCAGGCCCACCAGCAGGTACAGCACCCCGCCGATGATGGGGCCGCGCTGCGCCACGCTCGCGTCCTTGGACGACATCACCCGCTGGAACACGTCCTGCTGCGGGATCGACCCGAGCATCAGCGTCACCGCCGCCCCGATGAAAAACAGCCAGTCCTTCAGCGTGGTCTCGGGGAGCAGCCGGAACAGGTCACGGTTCTCGGCCACGGCGATCACCTTGTCGGCCCCGCCAGCCAGGTCGCTGGCCAGCACCGCGATGGCCACCAGCCCCACGACGATGATGACCATCTGGAACAGGTCGGTCAGCGCGACCGACCACATGCCGCCGAACAAGGTGTAGAAGAGCACGATGGCCGTGCCCATGATCATGCCGGTCGACACCGGGATCGCACCCTGGCTCAGCAGGTTGAACACCAGGCCGAGCGCGGTGACCTGCGCAGCCACCCAGCCCAGGTAGCTCAGCAGGATCATCAGCGAACACAAGGCCTCGACCACCGGACCGAAACGCTTGCGATAGAAGTCCCCGATCGTCAGCAGGGTCATCTTGTACAGGCGGTAGGCGAAAAACAGGCCCACGAAGATCAGGCAGAACGAGGACCCGATCGGATCCTCGATCACGGCATTGAAGCCGCCCTCGACGAACTTGGCGCTCACGCCCAGCACCAGCTCCGAGCCGAACCAGGTCGCGAAGGTGGTGGCAACGATGATGTAGAGCGGCAGGCTGCGGCCCGCCACGGCGTAGTCGGCCGTGCTCTTGACGCGGGTGGCGGCGTACAGGCCGATCCCGATGGACGCCAGCAGGTACAGCGCGATGAAGCCGATCAAGGTGGTGTTCATGGTGTCACGAAGAAATGCTTGCCCGAAACCGAAGGCGGTGCCCGCTCGAACATGCACGATGAGTGCCAGGCCCCGCCTCACCCATGGACTCCCCTGACCCGGTGCCAAAGTCCACTGGGCCGCGAGTGTAACGGGCTGGCTCGGGGACGCAACCCGTATCGGCCTTGATCGTGCGGAACGGACCTACCAGGGACGCAGGTGGAGCACGCCCTGCACGACCAGCAGGCCTGCGCCCATCACGACGGCCAGCACGATCAGGGTCTTGAGCAGGCGGTTGGTGCGGCGCTGCTCGGCCAGCAGCGCCTGCAGGTCGACGCCGGCGCCTTGCCGTTCCAGGGCGTGATGCACCAGTCTGGGCAGCTCGGGCAGCATCTTGGCGTAGCGCGGGGCCTCGTTGCGCAGGCGCTCGACCAGGCCGCGCCAGCCGATCTGGTCGTTCATCCAGCGCTCCAGGAAGGGCTTGGCCGTGCTCCAGAGGTCCAGGTCGGGATCGAGCTGGCGGCCCAGGCCCTCGACGTTGAGCAGTGTCTTCTGCAGCAGCACCAGCTGAGGCTGGATCTCGACGTTGAAACGACGCGAGGTCTGGAACAGCCGCAGCAGGACCTGGCCGAGCGAGATGTCCTTCAGAGGGCGGTCGAAGTGCGGCTCGCAGCAGGCGCGGATGGCGCCTTCGAGCTCGTCGACCCGGGTCGAGGGCGGCACCCAGCCGCTTTCAATGTGGAGTTCGGCCACGCGCTTGTAGTCACGGCGGAAGAACGCGATGAAGTTCTGCGCCAGGTATTCCTTGTCGTATTCGGTCAACGTGCCGATGATGCCGAAGTCCAGCGCGATGTAGCGCCCGAAGGTGGCCGGCGCCACGCTCACCTGGATGTTGCCCGGGTGCATGTCGGCATGGAAAAAGCCGTCGCGGAAGACCTGGGTGAAGAAGATCGTGACCCCGTCGCGCGCCAGCTTGCGGATGTCCACACCGGCCTCGCGCAGGCGACCCACCTGGCTGATCGGCACGCCCTTCATCCGCTCCATCACGATCACCTGTTCGGTGCACAGGTCCCAGACCATCTCGGGCACCATCACCAGGTTCAGGCCGTCCATATTGCGGCGAAGCTGGGCCGCATTGGCCGCCTCACGCACGAGGTCGAGCTCGTCATGGAGGTACTTGTCGAACTCGGCCACCACCTCGCGCGGCTTCAGCCGCTTGCCGTCGGCCCAGAAGCGCTCGACCCAGGAGGCCAGCGTGCGCATCAGGCCGAGGTCCTCGTCGATCACCCGCAACATGCCGGGGCGCAGCACCTTGACGGCCACCTCGCGACCATCGCGCAGCACCGCAAAGTGCACCTGGGCGATCGACGCACTGGCCACCGGCTCACGGTCGAAGCTCACGAACACCTGGTCGAGGGTGCGACCGAAGGCTTTTTCGACCATCGCAACCGACTGGTCCCCGGGAAACGGTGGCACGCGATCCTGAAGGAGGGCCAGCTCGTCGGCCACATCACCGGGGAGCAGGTCGCGACGGGTGGACAGCACCTGGCCGAACTTGACGAAGATCGGGCCCAGGTGTTCCAGCGCCAGGCGCAGCCGCTGCCCGCGCGGTGCCTCCAGGCGCCGTCCGAGCGCAAACAGCTGGCCCAGGCTGCGCAGCCACCGCTGGCGAAGTTCGCCCACGGCGATCTGGTCCAGGCCGAAGCGCAGGACCGTCAGAACGATGATTGACAGGCGAAGCAGGCGCCTCATGCAGACGGCCGCTGCGTCGACGCTGCACCGGCCAGACGCAGCAGGGCCGACAGGCCGGTGCGCAGGCCTTCGCCGAGACGGCGCAGCACCACCGCCAGCTGGCGGCCGGGGCCGTCGCCGAACACCCGGGCAAGGTCGTCCTCGATGTCCCAGCGCAGGTTGTCCATCAGCCAGGCCGCCGTGGCTGCCAATTGGACGTCGCCCTGCACCGACAGGCCGCTGCGGTCGCCGGCCAGCCACTGGGTGGCCAGGCGCATCGGGTTGCCGGCATCCACCCCCAGGCGCAGGCCGGCCGAAGCGGGGTCGGCTGTGCTCACTTCGAGCAGGCCGGCCGGCGTGATCTGCCAGACCGCCGGCGGCGGAGCGGGCAGCAGCGGGGGGCCATCGTCGAACACGAGTGCCACCGTCTGGCCGACATGAGCCTGCAGCCGCGCGGTGGCCGCGGGCTCGGCGGCCAGCACATGGTTGACAGCCAGGGTGAGGCGGTCGAGGACGGCCGGCCCGAGGAGCGACGTGAGGGGTTCAAGCATGGCCGCGATTGTAGGCGCCCCCCCTGTTTCAACGGGGGCCCCCTCAAGCGAGGGTGGGAAAGCACCCTGCGGGTTTGGGAGAATCGCCACTCCACCCGCCCAGGCACCCATGACCCGCATCCTGCTCACCGGCGCCACCGGATACATCGGCTCCCACACCTGGCTGGCCCTGCTGGAAGCCGGGCATGAGGTTGTCGGTGTCGACAACTTCGCCAACAGTTCGCCCCAGGTGCTCGATCGCCTGGAACGCATCTCGGGGCAACGCCCCGACTTCGTCGAGGCCGACGTCGGGCAGCCCGCCGAGCTGCAGCGTGTGCTGGCCGCCCGCGAATTCACTGCCGTGGTGCATTTCGCGGCACACAAGTCGGTGGGCGAATCGACCCGCCGGCCGCTCGAGTACTACCGCAACAACATCGGCGGTCTGCTGGGCGTGGCCGAGGCGATGGACGCGCAGGGCCTGCGCCGTCTGGTATTCAGCTCGTCGGCCACGGTGTACGGCCAGCCCGAACGCCTGCCGATCCCCGAGGATGCCGCCCGCTCGACGACCAACCCCTATGGCACGACCAAGCTGGTCGGCGAGCAGCTCCTGCACGAACTGGCGGCCTGCGACCCGCGCTGGCACATCGCCTGCCTGCGCTACTTCAACCCGGTGGGCGCGCACCCGAGCGGGCTGATCGGCGAGGACCCGCGCGGCATCCCGAACAACCTGATGCCCTTCGTCAGCCAGGTCGCCGTGGGCAAGCGCGCCCGGCTGCAGGTTTTTGGTGGCGACTACCCCACCCCGGACGGCACCGGCGTGCGCGACTACATCCACGTGATGGACCTGGCCGCGGGCCATGTCGCCGCCGTGCGCCACCTGATCGAACGCGAGCGCTCGATCACGGTCAACCTGGGCACCGGCCGCGGCTACAGCGTGCTCGAGGTGATCCGAGCCTTCGAGGCCGCGAGCGGCCGTCCGGTGCCGTATGACATCGTGGCGCGCCGCCCCGGCGACGTGGCCGCCTGCTATGCCGATGCCAGCCTGGCGGCGCGCGAGCTCGACTGGACCGCCCGGCGCGGCCTGGACGAAATGTGCACCGACGCCTGGCGCTGGCAGCAGGCCCACCCCGAGGGCTTCGGCACCTCATGACCCTGCGCTGCCACGCCGCAGTGCGTGGCGCGCCTGCCCCGAACCCATCATGCCCCCCTACGGAGAACCATCTTGAAGATCGCTGTGATCGGCTCAGGCTATGTCGGCCTGGTGACCGGTGCCTGTTTCGCCGACCTGGGCGTGCACGTCACCTGTGTCGACATCGACGAAAACCGCGTCAACCGACTGCGCCAGGGTGAAATTCCCATCTACGAACCCGGCCTGGATGCGCTGGTCAAGCCCGCCGTGGCCAACGGGCGCCTGCACTTCACCACTCGCTACGAAGACGCGGTGCCTGGCCGTGACGTGGTGTTCATCGCGGTGGGCACCCCGTCCGACGAGGACGGATCGGCCGACCTGAGCTACGTGCTGTCGGCGGCCCGCTCGATCGCCGAGGTGATCGACCAGTTCACCGTGGTGGTCGACAAGAGCACCGTCCCGGTGGGCACCGCCGACAAGGTGCGCGACGAAATCGCCCGAGTGCTGCAGCAACGCGGCGCCGAGGTGCCGTTTGCGGTGGTGTCCAACCCCGAGTTCCTCAAGGAAGGTGCGGCGGTGAACGACTTCATGCGGCCCGACCGCATCGTGCTGGGCCTGCCCGGCGGCCCCAGCGGTGCCCAGGCCCGTGAGGTGATGGACCGGCTATATGCCCCGCTGCAGCGCAACCACCAGCGCACCATCTACATGGATGTGCGCTCGGCCGAGCTGACCAAGTACGCCGCCAACGCGATGCTGGCCACCCGCATCAGTTTCATGAACGAACTGGCGAACCTGGCCGACGCGGTCGGTGCCGACATCGAAGCGGTGCGCCAGGGCATCGGCTCGGACTCGCGCATCGGCTTCGACTTCCTGTATGCCGGCACCGGCTACGGTGGGTCGTGTTTCCCGAAGGACATCCGCGCCATCACGCACACGGCCCGAGAGCATGGCATGGAGCTCAAGGTGGTGCAGATGGTCGAGGCGGTCAACGAATCGCAGAAGACCGTGCTGGTGCGCAAGATCCTCAAGCGCTTCGGCAACGACCTGAGCGGGCGGCATTTTGCACTGTGGGGCCTGGCCTTCAAGCCCAACACCGACGACATGCGCGACGCGCCGAGCCGGGAGATCATCCGCCACTTGTTGAAGGCCGGCGCCAGCGTCACGGCCTATGACCCGGTGGCCACCCATGAGGCACAGCGGGTGCTGGCCCAGGACCTGGCCGATCAGCCCGGCTGGCTGGACCGTGTGAGCTATGCCGGCACGCCCGACGCCGCCCTGGTCGGCGCGGATGCCCTGGTGATCGCCACCGAATGGAAGGTCTTCCGCAGCCCGGACTTTGCCGTGCTGCGGCGCGAGCTGAAGCAGCCGGTGGTGTTCGACGGCCGCAACCTTTACAGCCCCCAGCGCATGCGCGACGAGGGTTTCGAGTACCAGGCCATCGGCCGCTCGATGGTGCTGTGAGCCACCCGCCCTGCCCGGCCCTGAGCCGGGCCAGGGGCAACCGGCCGATGCGCAAGGCTGCGCCGGCCGGCTTACATCACGTCCATGTCGACCAGCCGCGGCCGCACGTGGGAGGCCATGCGCATCATGCGCGCGACAAACGCAAACCGATTGCGTTCGGTCGGCCCGAACCGGGGCAGCTGATAGCGGCCCATCGAGGTGGTGGCCACACCCCACGCCACCGACACCGCACACGCGTAGCCCGCGTCGCGAGCCATGTCCATGTTGGCTGATGAATAGTCGACGTTCGGCACACCGAAGGGGTAGGCAAAACTGCGCGGCTGACGCCCGGTGATGGCCGTCAGCGCATCGCGGTTGTCGCAGATCTCCTTCATGGCCTGCTGCGGCTCGGTGACCGCGAGGTTCGGGTGGTTGACAGTGTGGCCGCCGATCGACATGCCCTGGCGCACCATGCTGGCCACGTTGTCGGTGGACATCATCAGGTCGTCCGGCAGCGCCTGCCCCGCCAGATGCACCAGCTCGTCACAGCGCTGGGCGCGCAGGTCGAGCGGCAGATCCTTGATCGCCCGCGAGATGGCGCGCGCCGTGGCCACACGTGAGGCAACGTCCGAGACCTGCCGCATCCCCAGACCGAAGTTGCGCAGATCGACGGTGCCGGCCGGGCAGCGCCGCATGCACTCCAGCGCCGTGTCATTGAACATGCGACCGCCGTCGATGAAGGCGTTGGACACGAAAAACGTGGCCGTCAGGCCCAGCGACTTCAGCAGCGGCAGCGCCACCTCGTAGTTGTCGCGGTAGCCGTCATCGAAGGTGATGCAGGCCGCTCGTGGCGGCAGGCGACCGGCAAACAGCATGTCGACCGCCTCGTCGAGCGGCAGGACGGTGAAGACGCGGGCCAGTGCCGAGAACTGGTCGGCCACGGCCGCGACGTCGGGGGTGTCAGGCAGGAATTCATCCGGCCGGGGCAGTACCCGGTGAAAGAAGAGGATGGGCAATGTGGAACGGGACTGGCCCGGGAACGCCCACGCAGCGCCACGACGCAAGAGGGAGTCCGCCACACCGCTGTACGCTGCCGTCATGTATCACCGTCGTCGACGAGGTGCAAAAATCCAAGGATGGCATGACCGTGACAGCGCGACAACCGCTTGAGCGGGGGGTGTGTCCCCCCCTGCCCGAAGGTGTCCGTGGCGGTTAGGATCCGCGCACCCCTCCCCGCGCCTGCACGGTCCACCGGATCCTGCACAGGCCATGTCCCGGATCATATGTCGATGCTGAGCGCAATTCACTCCCTGCGCACCTGGGTGCCGCTGCTGGCGCTGATCGGGGTGCAGCTTGCCCCGGCGGCACACGCCACGCCTGAATTGCCGGGCCTGCGTGCGTGCGAACCCAGCGGTCAGGGCAAGGACTATCAGGTCGGCCTGCAGTCCGGCCAGCTGCGCGAGCTCGACGAGGTCCCCTGGGACCGGCTCCTGCCCGGCGACACCGTGCGCATCTTCCACCGGCCCGAGCCTTACCGCGGCAAGATCCTGCTGGCCGCCCAGGGCAAGCCCGACGCACCGGTGCGGGTGTGCGGCGTGCGAAGCGCGGCCGGCGAACGCCCGGTCATCGACGGGCGCGACGCCGTGGCACGCCCGGGGTTGCGCTACGGGCATCCGCTGCATGAGTCACGCTCGGTGGTGCTGATCAACCGGCTGGGCAGCGAGGACTTCAAGGCCTACCCCACCCACGTCCAGGTGGATGGCCTGCACATCCGTGGCGCCCATCCCCGCCATCAGTTCACCGATGCCAGCGGCCAGCGCAAACCCTATGTCGAGTTCGGCGCCTGTGTCTGGATCGAGCGCGGGCAGCACGTCACGATCGCCGACAACGAGATCACCGACTGCACCCACGCGATCTTCAGCCGCTCGACCAGCGACGGCGACTTTGCGGTCACGCGGCACCTGCGCCTGATCGGCAATCACCTGCACAACAACGGGGTGGCACGCAGCTACACCATCCACACCACCTACATCCAGAGCGTGGATGTGCTGTATGAATTCAACCGCTACGGCCCGCTGCGCCCCGGCGCCACCGGCAACTCGATCAAGGACCGTTCGGTGGGCACGGTGATCCGCTACAACCGCATCGAGGATGGCGCGCGCGCCATCGACCTGGTGGAGGCGGAAGACTTCGCCGACACCGCCCTGGCCGACCCGGCCTACCGCAGCACCTTCGTGTACGGCAACCAGATCACCAAGGACGGCCGCAAGGGCAGCGTGATCCACTACGGCGGCGACCACGCCGGCAGCGAAGCGCAATATCGCAAGGGCACGCTGTACTTTTTCCACAACACCGTGCGCGTCACCGGCAATGACTATGCCGTGCTGTTCCAGCTGTCCACCGAGGACGAAACCGCCGAGGTCTGGAACAACGTCTTCCTCTTCGACCCGGCCATCCGCTATCCGCGCATGCGGGCCGGCCAGGACAACGCTCCCGGCATACCGAGCGGTGGCATCGTGAAGCTCGGGCGCAACTGGATCGATGCACGCTGGAGCGACACCGGGCCGTATCACCGGCTGGGCGGGCGGCTGGAAGGCAGTCAGCGGCTGATCGTCGGCCCCCAGCCCCCGGTGGATCCGGACACGCTGGTGCCGCGGCCGGGCTCGCGCGTCATCGACGCCGCGCTGCCCGGGCCGGCAGCGGCCGAAGCGCATCCGGTGCGCTTCCAGCTCGATGTGCAGGGCCGTCCGCAGGCCCGCACCGTGCGGGGCGCCGCGCCCGACCTGGGCGCGGTCGAGCCATGAAACCGGGCCTAGCCGCACTCAGGCAACATCCAGGCCGGGCACGCGCCCATCCTCCATGCGCGGGGTTGTGAATGACACACACCCCCGATATCGTCTCGACCTGGGTTGATTCAGCCCGGGTCGCCCCTGATCGCCTGCCGCGGCAGGCGGGGATCTTTCGACTTCTCATCGCCCACCGCCGCCGCAGCCCCATCCGATGACGACCGTACCGCCTGCCGCCACCGGGAGCGCTCCCGTGCTGGCCCATGACGTCTGCCTGCTGGGGCCGGCCATCGAACACCGCGACAGCCTGTCCGTGATGCTGCACGGACGGGTCCGCAGCCTCGCTTGGATCCCCGACTGCCACAGCTTCCTGCAGCAGCGCAAGGCGCCGGCGCGCTCGCGCATCGGCCGCAGCGTCGACGCCATTGTCGGCACCCGCGAGCCCGGCTACCTCGAGCATGTGCTGGCGGCACTCGACAAGCAGGGCACCAGCCTGGTCGTGGGCTACTGGGGCACGCTGCCGCTGAGCGACATCATCGCGATCAAGAAGGCACGGCCTGCGATCCGCTTCGTGCTGATGCTGCTGTGCTACCCGCTGTCGCTCACCCATCTGGGCATCTTCCGCCAGAAGCTGGCGCTGTCACGCGCCTGGTCGAGCCTGGACGGGGTGCTGTGCCCGACGGCCGAGATGGCCGAGTACCTGGGCCGCCACCCGCCCGGGCCGCCGCTGCCGCGCATCGCCCTGCTCCGCCCGGGCTGGCCCGCCGTGTTCCAGGCCAAGGAACGCCCGGCGCCGCTGCGCGACGAACCGAACGTGATCTACGTCGGCCGCACCGACATCTCCGGCCACACCGCCCATGCGGCCGACGACCTGCGCCCGATGATGCGGGCGGTGCTGGACGCCGGCATCCATCTTTACCACGGCGCCTCGAAAGAGACCGAGGACGGCCACCCGCTGCGACATCCGTTCACCGTCTCGCCGGTGCGCACGCTGATCACGACGATGGCACAGCACGATGCGAGCCTGATGGTCTACAACACCGAGGCCTGCCAGCGCCCGGACCGCTTCGACCTGACGGTGCCCGACCGCCTGCTGTCCAGCGTGGCCGCCGGGATCCCGATCGCCATTCCGAGTCGGGGTTACGCGGCATGCAAGACCTTCCTGCGCGACTACGGCGCCGTGATCGAGTTCGACACGCCGGAACACCTGATGGCGCAACTGCGTGACCGCGCCCGCGTGCACGAACTGAAAGACCGTGCCTGGGCCGCCCGGCCCGACTATGCCGCCGAGGCGCAGGGCGACTCGCTGGCACAGGCCCTGGCGCAGATCGTGGGCCCCCGATGACCGGCCGTTTCGGGCGCGTGTCGGCCTTCCGGTCGGCCCTGCTGATGACGGGGTCGACCTACGTCACCTACATCATCGGCCTGCTGGTCAGCACGATGATTGCGCGCAGCCTGGGGCCCGACCAGTACGGTCACTACGCCTACCTGGTGTGGCTGTCGGGCGTGCTGATCATGGTCTACAACAACGGGCTGACGACCTCGGGGATGCGGTTTGTCTCCGAGTGTCTGGGCCGCGAGGACACCGAACAGGCCCGCAGCGTGCACGGCTGGCTGATCCGGCGTTATCGCGTGAGCCTGCTGCTCGGCACGGCCGCCTTCCTGGCAGCCTTCCCGTGGATCCAGCCATCGCAGTGGGACGGCCCGGTGTGGCTGTTCGCGGCCGCCGCCCTGGCGGCAGCGCTGGCCAAGTCCGGCTACCTGTTCGGTTCGTCGGTGGCCAAGGGGCATGGGCTGTTCAACATCGAGGCCCACACCACCAACCTGATGGCCCTGGCCAGCCTGGTCGGCACGGCCGTGATCACGTTCTACAAGCTGCCGCTGGGCGCCTACATCGTGCTGTTCGTGGTGCTGAGCCTCGGGCACACGGTGATGACCTATGCCTTGATGCGCCGTGCCGGCATTCACCCCGCCTACGGTGACCTGGACCCGGCGCTGGTCGAGCGCATCCGCAAGCACCTGATCTGGAGCATCGTGCTCACGCTGATCGCCGCGCTGACCAACAAGTCGATCGAAACCGTCATGCTCAACTCGCTGGTCGGGCCGGCGGCCGTGGGCTACTTCACGATCGCCGCCACCATGGCGCGCGGCGGCGTCGATCTGCTCGCCTCGGGTCTGTCGTCGATCCTGCTGCCCATCATGGCGCACGCCTTCGGCTCGGGCGGCATCGAGCGGGTGCACCGGATCATGGGCGACGTGGTGCGCTACTACTTCTTCCTCGGGCTGATCCTGGCGGGTGTGGGTTGCCTGTGGGCGGCCCCGGTGGTGACGGTGATGTACGGCGCGGCCTACGCACCGGCCATCGTCGCGCTGCAGGTGATGGTGCTGGTGGGAGGGTTCACGATGACCGAGGCGGCGTTCTCGTCGCTGCTGTCCACCACCGACCACCAGAAGCTGCGGGCCTATCTGGCCATGTTCTGGATCGCCGTCGTCACGCTCGCCTGCGTGACGCTGATCCCGGCCTATGGCTTCGAGGGGGCGCTGGCCGCGCATGCGCTGTCACGGGTTGTGGTGTTCACCGTGATCGTCGCCGGCCTGGTCATCCGCATGAAGATCCCGCTGCCCTACCGCGAACTGGGCCGCATGCTCCTGACCGCCCTGGCCGCGCTGGTGCTGCCGGCGCTGATCGTCTGGCTGGTGCCTGGCCTGCTGGCGCAGTTCGTGGCCGGGGCGGTCTATGGCGCCGGATGCCTGCTGCTGTCGGTGGTGATGGGCGTATGGACCCGCGCCGACGTGAGTGTCGTGCGCTCGCTCAGCGAACGCATTCGCCCGCTGGCACGACTGGCCACGTGGCTGGAGCGCCACGCACGACCGTCCTGACGCTGCACTCGGCCGGTCAGCGCTCCACGGCGCCGAGGTCCGCGCCGGCTCCCACCGGCGCGCGCGCCACCGGCTTTTTCTGCGCGTCGAGCTGATAGCGCACCGGATGGCCCGCCGCCGCAGCCGGCGCATCGACGGCTCGCCCGAGCACCGCGCTGCCAGCAGGCGGCACCATCGTGAAGCCGTCGACCGGAAAGCCGGTGCCGGTGATCAGGTTGACCACCCCGTTGAGCTGGCCGTCGACCACGTGGAAGGGGCCGGCATCGCTCCAGCGTGCATCGATCCAGTTGCGGCCCAGGTTGACGATGCCGCCCGACGGAATGCCGCCGGCGTTGTCCTGCCCGGCGCGCATGCGCGGATACGGCACCGACGGATCGAACATGAACACGTTGTTCCAGACCTCGGCCCGCTCGTCCGTGGTTGATAGCTGGAACAGCACGGCATAACCGTCGCCACCCACGCGGACCGTGTTGTTGAAGAAGTACAGCGTGCCCTTGCGGTAGTTGGCCTCGCTGCCGGGGTGGTCGCCACCGTAATGGATGGTGCTGCCCTTGCGGCCGTCCTTCAGGATCTGATTGCCATAGACGTAGGTGCTGCGATAGGCGGGCAGTGCATTGGCCACCGCCGCGAAGTCCTCGGCTTCAACCAGATCCAGGGCGCGGGCGCCATCCTCGATGCGGTTGTAGCGCACGACGGTGCCGACCGAACGGTCCTTGATGGCGTTGCCAGTGGCGCCTGTGCGCAACGGTCCGTAATGGTTGAACTCGTACACCACGTTCACGCTCTGGATGTACGTGTTGTGGATCGTGAAGGAGCCCGCCACCCCATTGCCATGCATGTGGTTCCCCGCGATGCGCAGGTTCTGCGTGACGGTGTAGCTGCCCTCGGGGTTCGAGCGGCTGAAGATCGCGTGGGTGCAGTCGGTGATCTCGTTGTCGGCGATG
>CBFGPV010000045.1:0-27060 GCA_965650765.1 uncultured Burkholderiales bacterium | reverse complement strand
CAGAAACACCGTCGATGGCTGCCATCGATGCAAAGCGTTGGTTGTCGGGCGGGGCGATTCCTAGAATCGCCGCGATGAACGAACCCTTCGACACCCTGGGCATCACGGACCACCTGCTGCAGCTGGAGCAGCAGCGCTGCGACGCGCTGATGCGTGGCGACTTCAACCGGCTGAGCGAGCTCATCTCGGACGAACTCACCCATGTGCATACCCGCGGCAACGTGGACGGGCGCGAAAGCTACCTGCACTACATGCGCGAGATCCTGGAGGTGCGGGAGGTGCGCAGAAGCGAGCTGCGCGTGCGCGTGTTCGGCGACGCCGCCGTCATGACGGGCCAGCAGCTCAGCAGCGCTCGCCTGCGTGGCAAGGACATGACCGCCACCGTCTCCTCCTTCGTGACACAGGTGTGGGCACGCGAGGCCGACGGTGCATGGCGCCAGGTGAGTTTCCAGGCCACCGGACTGGGCGAATTGCCGCCCCCGATCGCGCGCTGAAAGACCTCGCCTGTGCGCCCGCGCTGCACGGGCACCTGCCATCGTTCCTGCCTCCTTGGGTGTGACGCCAAGGATAGGTGGGGTGGGCCTGCACGCTCAAGCCGATTGCGTGAAGGGGTGGTGTTGATGGCATCGAATGCTGTCCGCTTGGGGCGAGGGAGCATGCGCCGCACCCATACGAGCCATTGAGATTTTGCGTTTTGCGGGCAGGGCAGCTGTCTGCAAACTCGCGCCGAACGTGCACCGCTTCGCGTGCGCCGAACCTTGTGGAGACCTTCAACATGCCCGATTCACCATCACGCGCGTGGTTCGCGCTGGGGACTTTCTCGATGGCTGGCGGCAAGCCCTTTGCCGGACTCGTGCTGTCGGGGGAACGTGTGGTGCCCGTGGATAGCCTCGGCGGCCTGGCCGTGCATGCCGGCTGTGCGCTCGACACTGCGGCCTGCGTGCTGGAACTGCTTGAGAACTGGGAGCGCAACAAGGCTGCGCTGCAAGGCGTGGCCGATGCGCTGGCCGCAGGCCGCGTGCCACCGGTGGCGCCGATGGCGATGGATGCGCTCACCGTGCATCCTCCCGTGGCCGCACGCCAGTTGCTGATGAGCGGCGCCAACTACTTCAGGCATGTGGTCGAGCTCATCGTGGACCAGGGTCCCGGAGCCAACCCGGGCACCGAAGGCCAGGATGCAGCGGATCTGCGCCGGTATGCGCAAGAGCTGATGACCCGTCGCCGCCAAGAGGGCGTGCCCTATTTTTTCGTGAAGCCTGCCAGCACGTTGACCGGTGCCTACCACCCGGTCGTGCTGCCCCCGGAGGCGATCAAGCCGGACTGGGAGCTGGAGCTTGCCGTGGTGATCGGCAAAGCCGCGCGCCGAGTGAGTCGAGACAAGGCGCTGGAGCACGTGGCCGGCTACACCCTGGCCAACGACATCACTGACCGGGCCCTTGTTTTCGAGAAGGGCGATGCCAAAGCCATGGGCACGAACTGGATCGCCTCGAAGTCGTGGCCGACCTACCTGCCGCTCGGCCCCTACATCGTGCCGGCCGAGCACGTCGGCGACCCTCAGGATCTGCGCATCACGCTCAGACTCAATGGCGAGGTCAGGCAGGACGAGAGCACGTCCGACATGCTGTTCCCGGTCGCACGCCTGATCGAACACCTGTCACGCAATGTCCAGCTTCTGCCTGGCGACGTGATCTGCACCGGCTCGCCCGCCGGCAACGGCACCCACTACAACCGCTTCCTGCGTCCGGGCGATGTCATGGACTGCACGATCCAGGGGCTCGGCGCGCAGCGCACGCCGGTGGTGCTGGAAAGCATCTGAACCTGCGCGAACGCAGTCATCCACCGGGCCGCGCCGCGGTCCGGCTTTGCACAAGGAGCTTGAGATGGTGATCGATGGTGTGAACATGCTGCCCGGCATGGCGGAGTACCCCCGCAACCAGTGGTACGTGGCGGGCTGGTCCCATGAGTTCAGCCGCGACAAGGCGCTGGCGCGTGACATCTGCGGCGAGCCGGTGGCGCTGTACCGCAGCGAATCAGGCGAGCCGCGGGCGGTGTTCAACCGCTGCCCGCATCGCGGCATGATGCTGACCAGCGCCACCGGCCGCGTGGTGGGTGACACCCTGCAGTGCGGCTACCACGGCATCCGGTTCGGTGCCGATGGCAAATGTGTGGAAGTGCCGTCCGGTGGGCTCATCCCGGCCAAGATGTGCGTGAAGACCTACCCCCTCGTCGAACTGGCGCACTGGGTCTGGATCTGGATGGGCGACCCGGCACTGGCCGACCCTGCGCTGATTCCCGACCACCACGCGGTCGGCCTCACCGATCCGGCGATGTTCACCGAACCCGGCATTCACCTGGAGGTCAAGGCCAACTACCTGCTGCCGCTGGAGAACCTGGTGGACGCCACGCACATCACCTATCTGCACCACGGCCTGATCGACAGCGGCAACGTGGCCGGCCATCCCTACCGCCTGGAGGTGGACGGTACGCGCATCGCCACCGTGCGCGAGTTCGAGAACGAAGTCCTGCCGCCGATGCTGCGCATGGCATTGAACATGAAGGGCGAGCGCGTCAACCGGCGGCTCAGGCTGGTCGCCTGGTCGAACAACCTGTGCATGATCTCGCAACAGTTCAACGAGGTGGACGATGCGCCCGGCACGCCGCCCAGGCGCATGGAGCTGCTGGTGGCCATCACGCCTGGCGGCCCGAAGCTCACGCATCAGTTCGGCGCGTTCGCCGGTTCCTTCCCGAACACCTACCCTGGCCGCTTCGACGACCTGCGCAAGCTGCTGATGGAAGACGTCGTGGTGATCGAGGAGATCCAGCAACTGTTCGACCGCCTGGGCCCGGCAAACGCACCCGAGGTGAGCGTGAAGTCCGACGAGGCCAACATCCGCTCGCGCCGTGCGCTCGCCGCGATGGTCCGGCGCGAGCGGGTGCCGGCTGACCAGCCGGTGGTGATCCAGACGGTGGCGGCCTGACATGGCACGCACCGAAAGGATCCTGGTCATCGGCGCGGGCATCGCGGGACTCACGCTGGCCATCGCCCTGCGGCGCGTGGGCATCGCCGTCGATGTGATCGAGATCAAGCCGGACGTGCGCGAGCAGCCGGGTGTGGGCCTGTCCATGCAGGGCAACGCGCTGGCCGCGCTGGGCCGGCTGGGCCTGGCCGCGGCGGTGCTGCGCCACGGTGTGCCCGGCTGCTACATCAACCTGCGACGGCCCGACGGCAGCCTCCTTGCGCGGCAGACGATCGCGCCCACCGGCGGCCCGGGGTATCCGGGCACCGCGGGCATCTCGCGCAGTCGGCTGCACGCGATCCTGCTCGACGCAGCCACCGATGCAGGTGCCGCGCCTCGCCTGGGCACAAGCTTCGAGCACATCGACGACCGCGGCGAGGCGGTGGACGTGCGCTTCACCGACGGCAGCGTCGGCCGCTACGACCTGGTGGTCGGGACCGACGGGCTTTACTCCAGGGTCCGCAGCTTGCTGTTCCCCGATGTGAGGCCGCGCTATCTGGGCCAGGCGGTGTGGCGTGCCGGCGTGAAGCGTTCACCCGGCAACTACACCACCGAACTGCACCTGGGCGGGCCGTTGGGCGTCGTGGGCCTGTGCCCGATCAGCGAAGACGTGGCCTACCTGTATGTGGTCGAGAGCGCGCCCGCAGGGACCCGCCATCCCGACGACCAGCTTGCACGCATCATGGGCGAGAAGGTCGCTGCGTATCCCCACACCATGGTGCAGCAGGCGGCGGCGCAGTTGCCGGGCTCGACCAGCATTTCGTTCCGGCCGCTCGAGGCCTTGCTGCTGGATGGCCCCTGGCACCGCAATCGTGTGATGGTGATCGGCGACGCCGCGCATTGCGGGCCGCCGGTGCTGGCTCAGGGCGCAGCGATGGCCATCGAAGATGCGGTCGTGCTGGCCGAACTGCTGGCCCAGGGCGGCCCTTTGGCTGCGACGCTGCAGGCGTTCAGCGCGCGTCGGCTGCCGCGTGCCGCCATGATCGTCAACAACTCGGTACAGCTGTTCGAGTGGGAAGTGACCCACCAGGCCACGGCGCAGGACGTGGCGCGCATCATGACCGAGACCCAGGTCATGCTGTGCCAGCCGTTCTGAATTGTCGACAACACGAATGAAGACGCATGCGGCCGACCGCCGGCCGCCTGGAGACCTCGCGATGATCCGTCTGCACGACCATGAACTCTCCGGCAGCTGCCACAAGGTGCGCCTGCTCCTCGGCTTTCTCGGCCTGCCGTACGACAAGGTCCCGGTGGACTTCGTCAACAAGCAGCACAAGAGCGCCGACTACCTCGCGCTCAACCCCTTCGGCGAACTGCCGGTCCTGGAAGACGGCGACCTGCGCTTGCGCGATGCGCAGGCCATCCTGGTGTACCTCGCCTCACGCTACGACCCGCAGCGCGTGTGGTACCCGCAGGATGCGCCGTCGCAGGGCCGCATCCAGCAGTGGCTGGCCACCGGCGGCGGCGAAATCATGAACGCCTCGGCCGCGCGGCTGGTGAAGGCGCTGGACTACCCGATCGACCTGGACCGGCTGCACGCGGGTGCGCACCGGGCCTTCGCCATCGTGGACGCGCACCTGGCGCGGCGCGACTTCCTGGAGTGCGGTCGACCGACGATCGCCGACATCGCCTGCTTCCCGTATGCCGTACTCGCGTGGGAAGGCGGCATCGACGTCAGCGGCTACACGAACATGCTGGCCTGGGTGGCACGCATGAAGCAGTTACCCGGTTTCACCCCCATGCCGGGGCTCTGAGCGGCGCGCCGCGCCGAAGCGCAAGCTCAGGCTTGCGGCTCTGCGTTCATGCGATCCACGGCCTTGAGCACCAGCTCACGCAGCCAGATCACACCGGGGTCGTTGCTGCGGTACTTGTGCCACTGCATCGTCTGGCGCAGCTTCGGCAGTGCAACGGGCGAAGCTTGCATCACCAGTGGCAGCGTTTGCACCGCCTGCCGTGCCAGCCGGCGGAACGAAAGGGCGAGCATGTCCGTTCCGACCAGCAGCGAAGGCAACGCGGCGATGCTGAAGGTGGTGGCCCCGACCTTGCGGCTCAGCCCCTGTTCCCGCATGCCGATGGCTTCGAGCGAACCATCTGGCAAGCCAGGCGGGACCATCACCACGTGGGAGCACCCGAAGTAGCGCTCACGCGTGAGCGTGCTGCCAGCCATCGCGCTGCCGCTCCACATCAGGCAGACCAGTTCGTCCTCGAACAGCACGTGAGTGGGATGGTCGGGTGAGGTCATGCGCTGCGGAATGATCAGCAGGTCGGCCTCTCCACGCTCCAGTTCGCGCTGAGTGTGCGGTGACTGCTGGACGAAGTGGATCGTGGCCGTGCAGGCTTGCTCGTGTGCAAGTGCAAACAGATGGCGGCCCAGGGTGAGTTGCGTGTACTCGGACGCGAAGATGCGGAACTCGCGGGTCGAGGTCGCGGGGTCGAAGGTCGGCTGCGTTGCGACGGTCGCTTCCACACGTGTCAGGATGTCGCGCACGGGCTCGCGCAAGGCCAGCGCTCGTGGCGTGAGTTCCATCCGGCGTCCGACCTGCACCAGCAGCTCGTCGTCGAAATACTCGCGCAGACGGGCCAGCGCATTGCTCGTGGCCGAGGTGCTGAGGAACACCCGTTCGGCCGCACGGCTGACGCTGCACTCGTTCAGCAGTGCATCGAGCACCACCAACAGGTTCATGTCGAGTTTGTTGAACCGCATGCGCGCGATTCTGCCTCAGCAGCAGGGGTCGAGCATGTGGAACGCTGCGTTCCAGGCAATGAGGGTCCGCGCTTGCGGTGCTGGTGCCGGTTTGGATCTGTCCAGACGTTGCGCCGCCATGCTGTCAGTCATGTCCTCGTCATAGATCCAGCACGAGGCGCGTGCTCTTTGCGCGTGAGCAACATGGCAGGAAGCAGTCTCCCCGGGCCTGCTCTTGCGGCGTCAGGTACATGTCGCGGTGATCGGGCGTGCCGTCGAGCACGCGTGTGAGGCAGGTGCCGCACACGCCCTGCTCGCACGATGTCGGGACGTCGATGCCGGCGCAGGACAGCGCAGCGACCACCGTCTGTTCGGCGGCCACGCGTATCACCGCGCCCGACGAGGCGACCTGCACCTCGAAGCTGCCGTCATGCGTGGTGTCCACGGGCGCGGCGGCAAAGTACTCGCGATGCAGCTGGGTCTCGGGCCACCCCAGCTCGCGCGCGGTGACCAGGATCCAGTCCATGAACCCCGTGGGCCCGCACACATAGAGATGCCTGCCTTCTGCCGGCTCGCCGATGGTCTGTGCTGCGTCCAGCTTCTGGCCCGGCGCACCATCGTCGTAGTGAAACGAGGCGCGATCGGCAAACGATGATTCGCGGATGCGCTGCGAAAACGCCGCGCGCTCGGGTGAGCGTGCGCAGTAGTGAAGATCGAACGAGGCGCCGACGTTGGCGAGCCGCTGCGCCATGCACAGGATGGGTGTGATGCCAATGCCCCCGGCGAACAGCAGGCTGTGGCGCGCCTCGTGGGCCAGCGCGAAGTGATTTTTCGGATCGCTGATGGTCAGCGTCTGTCCTGCTTCGAGCGCATGCATCGCGGCCGAGCCGCCACGCGAGTTGGCGTCCCGCAGTACCGCGATGAGGTAGCGGTCGGTGTCCCGCGGGTCGTTGCACAGCGAGTACTGGCGAACGACGCCGCCCACATGCACGTCGATGTGCGAGCCGGCCGAAAAAGGCACGAGGGTGCCGGCGTCCGGCACCAGCTCGAAACTGCGGATGTCTGTCGCCTCGACGGTCGTGCGGGCAATGCGGACTGTGCGTGTGGTCGTGCTCATGTGATCGCAAGAAGCCAGCGGCCCCGATGTCGTGGCCAGGCCCTGTCATGCTGTCCGCAGCGGCGCTGGCGAACGCATGGAATGGAAAGACGAGAACGCCGCTTTAGCCGCCGCTGCCGCGGCGAGACCGGGCCCGCAACAGCCCCAGCCCGCCGTGGCCGCAGCCTGCCGTCGCCCCAGGCGTTCACGAAGAAGATGCGTGAGCATAGAAACCACGAGGACACCTGGGAATCGGATTGGGTGGAAGTGACCTTTTGACCGCGTCCAACGATCGAGGGCCAACCCTGGGGATGCCGGTGCCGCCGGCAAGGCGTGGGCGCCGGCCCAGGCCTCACCCGGGCCGCGGCGTCACGCCACCGCAGACGTCCCCGCCTTCAAGGCAGCACGGGCTGATCGATCGCCTGCTGGATCAGCCGCTCGGCGTCACGCTGCAGCAGGAAGCGCTCGGCCACGAGCGCCTGGGCGGCGGACCGCACGGCTGCCACATAGCCGGCCTGGGTGCCATACAGCGACTCGAGCGAAGGCCTCGTGTCGCCGGCCGCCACGCGAGCGGCTTCGGTGGTGTGGAAGGGAATGTAGGCCCCGCCCAGGTTGGCCAGATCCTCGAACGCGGGGTTGCCGACGTAGTTGAACTCGAGGCTGGTGCCGATGGGCACCCGTGCGGCCACACTGCGGATGCCGGCGCGCGTCAGGCCGGTGTGCGGGTCGACCTGCGGCACCAGGATGGCGTAGTCGCGGCCGGTGTAGTGGGGCGGCAGCAGGGTCGCGATGCCCGATTCATCCTGGGCGATGTAGTCCGGTCCGAAGTCGAACAGCTTGAAGCCGTTGTGCCGTGCGAGGTACTGGAACTCGGGGATCGGTGTCGGAGTGCCGGCGACGGGCCAGGTGGTGCCGCGCATCGTGGGGAAGACCAGCTGATGTGGCCGCACGAGTGTGCCGTTGTCGATGCGGGGGACCTGATGGTCGGGTGGTGGCACATTGCGCACGACCCAGTCTTCCAGTGCCATGAACAGCGCGCGGAAGGTGTCGTTGAACTCCACCACCGTGCCGCGCGGATACACCGTGCTGGCCGGCGACCAGTTGATGCTGCCGGTGCCGCCCGGGCCACCATGCTGGGTGCTGGCGTAGTAGTAGATGCGGGTGTTGGCGGGCTGGGTCAGGTCACGAAAGCCATGGGCATCGGTGAGCACTGGCGAACCCTGCAGTTGCCAGAACTCGGTGCCCGACAAACCGAGAAAGAACCTGGGGCAGGTGTTGGTCGCCGCGCAACGGCGCATCACCCCACCCTGGCGGCCCGACACGTCGTCCATGTAGTCGGGGGCGAGGCCGCGTGGCGCCGTCTGCCCGAACGCCGTGTGATCGGTGCGCAGGCCACCGCCGCCGCCCGGCACGGCAAAGCGGGTGTTGATGTTGGTCTGGCGTGCCGCGACATGCGCGAACATGCCGTCGCACACGGGTTTGCCGTTGCTGCCTTCGTTGAAGCCCAGGTGCAGGAAGGTCTTCATCGCGTTGCCCGACTGCGAGGTGCCCTGGCACAGCGTGTGCGTGATGGCACCTGCCAGCGGATTGGGCTGGCCCGCCGCGTCGACCGTGGCGTCGCGGAAGAAGCCGAGCGTGTCGCGCAGTGCCGCGAGCCCGACGCCCATCACCTTCGGGTCGCGGGCCACATAGACCAGCTCGTACAGGTAGGCAGGATCGAAGCCGCCCTTGAGGCACACACGGGTGTCGTCCGGCGTGCCGGGGAAGGGGTTGTCGGATGTGTTGCAGTTGGCAAAGCGCCAGTCGCTTGGCGGCACGGGGATGCGGGGGTCGGTTTCCTTGACGCGGCGGGTCAGCGAGTAGCCGGGCAGGGTGTTGTCCAGGCTGGCGGGCGGATAGGGCAGCATGCTGCCGTTGAACACGCCGCCGGGCAGGCTCATCACGGGCGTGGCCGTGGTGGGGACCAGTTCGCTGCGGTACGGGCCAGTGATGGCTCGGCCGTCGGCGTGGCGCGCCACCGGCACCTGCACCGTCAGCCGGTTGGGGTTGCTCTTGGGCACGTCGCCCTGCCAGGCCGAGTACAGCATCACGTACCCTCGCTCGAAGAACACCGAGTCGCTCGGTGTCGTGGCCAGGTTGGGCTCGGTGAGGATGTTCCCGCGGTTGGGAGCGTCATAGCGCAGCACGCCGCTGGCGCGGCGCATGTCCTTGGGCTTGAGCATCATGAAGTCCGCGCTGTACTCGACCATGCCGCGGGCATTGACCGGTGCCAGCGCCAGGTCCTGGATGATGGCGTTGCGTGGATCGCGGGGGTCGACCTCGCCGTGGATCGTGCCGCGCACGCGCTCGTACGCACCCACGTCGGCGAACTGGCCCGGATAGTCTTCCGTGCTGGTGATGGTGAGTCGCATCTCGGGGCTGGCTGCGGGTGGTGCAGCCGGTGGTGGGCTGCTGCCCCCGCCACACGCCGAGATCAGTGCGGCGCTGAACAGCAGGCTCGCAACGGTGTGCCGGCGTAGGGGCTGCGTGAAGATGGGTGGTTTCATGTGTGTCTCCTTGGAGGGCGGGGCAGGTGGCGCCTGCTGGCTTGCAGGCATGCAGCGGCCCCGGGGGCGGTGTGTCCGCCTCCGTGTTCAGGGTCGGTTGGGTTGTGGTTCGAGCGCGCAAGCGCGCGATCAGGCGATCAGGCGATCAGGCGGCCGGACGGCGGGGCTGCGGGCTGCCGCTGCGGCCTCAGCGCTTCATTCGGGTTCGATGCCCGCGGACTTGATGATCTGTCCCCACTTGAGGGTTTCGGCCGCCTGGAAGCGGGCCAGCCCGTCGGGCGTGGTGGTGTAGGCCTCGGAGCCGCTGGCCTCGAAGAAGGCCTTGGCGCTGTCGCTGGCCGTGCCGCGCGCCAGCAGTTCGTTGAGGCGGGTCACCACCGCGGGCGGTGTGCCGGCCGGCACATAGGCGGCAAACCAGTAGCCCATCTCGTAACCCGGGACACCGGCCTCGGCGATCGTGGGCACCTGGGGCAGCAGCGGTGAACGTTTTGCGGCCGTCACGCCCAGGGCGCGCAGCTTGTCGGCCTTGATCTGCGGCACGCCGGTGGACATGTCGGCAAACATCAGGTTGATCTGGCCGCCCAGCAGGTCAGTGATGGCATTGGGGTTGCTCTTGTAGGGCACATGCAGGATCTGCACCTTGGCCATCTGCTGGAACAGCTCGCCGGCAATGCGGCTGGACGAACTGCCGCTGCCGAAGCTGAGCTTGCCCGGGTTCTTGCGGGCATGCTCGATCACCTCGCCCACGGTCTTGAACGGGGAGGCAGCGGGGACGACCATCACCTGGCCACCCTTGCCAAGCGCCGTGACGGGGCTGAAGTCCTTCACCGGGTCGTAGCTCAGCTTCTTGAACAGGTGCTCGTTGGCGGCATGGGTGGTGTTGGTGGTGATCAGCACGGTGTAGCCGTCGGCCGGGGCGCGGGCGGCGGCCTGGGCCGCCAGCATGCCGCTGGCGCCGGCGCGGTTCTCGACCACCACGGCCTGACGCGTGTCGGCGGTGATCGACTGGCCGAGCGCGCGGGCCAGTTGATCGGTGGCGCTGCCGGCCGCAAACGGCACGACAAAGGTCAGCGGCTTGTCGGGGAAGGCGAGTGCGGCCGTACTGGCAAAGGCCAGCGCGAGCAGCGTGGCCGAAGCGAGGCATCGGCGGCGGGTCATGGGGGTCGTCATGGCTTGTCTCCTTGGGGTTGGGATGGGATCAGGGTCGTGGTGGGTCCGGCACATCCGGCCCCTGCACGCAGGGCAGCAGGTCGACGGGCAGGTCGATGGGCAAGTCGAGCATCCAGAAGGCGAGGGCCTTGCCATGCGTGTCGAGGTTGAGGGCGTCGTTGACACCACCGTCGAGCACGTGGTCGAGCACAAAATTCATCGCCTGCAGTTGCGGCAGCAGGTAGCGGGTGACGGTGCTGGGGCGGCGGTGCGCAAAGTGCGCGGCTACCCGGGCCTCGGTGAGCTGCTCGACCAGCACCGGCCACAGGGCCGGGTGCCAGGCGATGACGCTGATGTTGGCGCGGTCCCCCTTGTCGCCGGTGCGTCCGTGGGCCAGGCGGTACAGGGGCAGTGTCACGGTCGGTGCGTTCATGCGGCGGGCCCTGCGTTGCGGGCGGAGGACGGGCCAGGCGGCGAAGCCATGCCGCTGTTGTCGACCATGAAAAATCGGGCCGGTACCGCTTCACGCGGCACGAGGCACGAAGCGGTGCCCAGCCGGGGGCGCAGCGAGGTGCGCACCCCACCGCCACCGGCCGGCCCGCAGGTGTAGAGCGCGGTCACCTCGCGCGGCACGGTTTCGGCTGCAGCGCGGTCGGCATGGTTCAGCGCCACACGCAGGCGCACGTCGCGCGCCTCGCCGCAGGCCTGAGCCGCCAGCCAGCGGCCTTCGTCGTCGGCGAACAGGCTCGCCACACCGATCAGGTCGAAACGCAGCGGCCCCAGGCCGCGCAGCCGGTGGCGCAGGATGTCGGCCGCCAGCCGGGCGCGTGCCTCGGCGCGAGGGCCGGCGTACGAGATCTCGCCTTCGGCCAGCCAGCCGTTCTCGAAACACGCATTCACCTTGAGCCGGGCCGGCCGCGCATGGCCGCGCACGCCGCTGAGCTGCACGCGGTCGGGGCCGAGGCTGCGCACACGCGCTGCACTCAGGTCGGCGATCACGTCGGGCGTGAGGTAGGCGGCCGGGTCGTGCACCTCGTAGAGCAGTTGTTCCTTCACGGTGCGTTCGCTCACGCAGCCGCCGGTGCCTGCCGGCTTGGTGATCACGCAGTCGCCTTCGGCGTCGATCTCGGCGATCGGATACCCCAGCTCGGCCAGACCCGGCACGTCCTTGTAGCCCGGGTCGGCAAAGTAGCCGCCGGTGACCTGGGCGCCGCATTCGAGCAGGTGGCCCGCCATCGTGGCGCGGGCGATGCGATCCCAGTCGTCCGGAGCCCAGCCGAAGTGCGCCAGCGCGGGGCCGACGGTGAGCGAAGGGTCGGCCACACGGCCGGCCACGACCACCTCGGCACCGGCGCGCAGTGCATCGGCGATCGCTTCGGCGCCCAGGTAGGCATTGGCGCTGACCAGCGCGGCCGGTGGACCCGCATCGCCCAGGGCGCGCAACAGCAGGCTGCGATGTGCCGGGTCGCTCAGGTCGTCGCCTTCGATGACGGCGATGCGTGGTGGGCGCAGGCCGAGTTCCCGCGCCAGCTTCTGGATGTGCCGGGCCGCACCGAGCGGATGGGCCGCACCGAAATTGCCGACGATGCGGATGCCTGCCTCCAGGCAACGGCCCAGCACCGGCCGCAGCATCAGGTCCAGCAGCGGCTCGTAGCCGGACGCCGGGTCCTGCCGGCGCGCGAGCTGGGCCAGGGCCAGGGTGCGCTCGGCCAGGGTCTCGAAGATCAGCACCGCGGGCCCGCCGCGTTCGGCCAGGTCCCGCACGACGGGGCCGGCAGCGTCGACACGATCGCCAGAGAATCCGGCGGCCGAGCCGATGCGAAGCGGGAGGGGCAGGGGTGCAGTCATGGCGTCCTCGTTCGGGGTGGTGTCGCCAGGGCGGCCACCCGATGTGCTGGAACGGACTCTAGGCCCAGGGATTTGATCTGTGAATTCGAAAATTGGGATAGATTCAGTTGCCATGCAGATGAATCTGTCCACCCGCCAGCTGCGCGCCTTCGTGGCGCTGGCTGAAGAACGGAGCTTCACGCGTGCCGCGGCGCAGGTGCACCTGTCGCAGCCGGCCTTCAGTGCCTTGATCCGCTCGCTCGAGGACGAGGTCGGCACCCGTCTGTTCGACCGCACCACCCGCAGCGTGGAGCTCACCGCCGAGGGGCGGGTGTTCGAGCAGTCCGCGCGGCGTGTGCTGCGCGAGGCCGAGGAAGCGCTGAGCGACGTGCGTGAACTGGCCGCCCGGCGCCGGGGTCGCGTGTCACTGGCCGTGCTGCCGGCACTGGCGGCCGGCTGGCTGCCCGGGGTGCTGGCGCGCTTTCATGCCGAGTACCCGGGCATCGAGCTGGATGTGGCCGACGTGCTGTCGGAGGACTGCATCGAACGCCTGCGAGTGGGCCGTGCCGACTTGGCCCTGGCGGCCACGCGGGTCGACACGCCCGAGCTGCGCACCGAGGCCTTCTGCAGCGACAGCTTCCATCTCGTGTGTCGTCGCGATCACCCACTGGCCCTGCGTGCCAGTGTGCGCCTGGCCGACCTGGGCGCTCATCCGGTGATCCAGCTGGCCCGCAGCAGCAGTGTGCGGCAGTACGTGGAGGCTGCGGTCCACCCGCAGCAGCTCAAGACCGTGATGGAGCTTGACCAGCTCAGCACCGTGGCGGGCATGGTGCGTGCCGGACTGGGGGTGAGTGTGGTGCCTGCACTCACCTTGTTCCACTTCGACCACCCGGAGCTGGTGACACGGCCCTTGCCGGCACGCGGGCTGAAACGTCAGATCTTTCTGGTGCGACGGCGCGACCGGGGGCTGTCGGTCGCGGCGCAGGCCATGGTCGAGCACCTGCTGCGCTGGCGGCCCGAGGACCACGCCTGAGCGTCGGGGCGACGATCCTCAGGCCGGGTGCACACCCCACACCGACGCATCGATCTGCCCCGTGCCCTGGAACACCGGGCGGCTGAACAGGTAGCCCTGCATCAGGTGGATGCCGGCGTCGCGCAGGAAGTCGCGTTCGCCGGCTGTCTCGATGCCTTCGGCGATGATGCGGATGCCCAGGTCGTTGCAGATGCGCACCAGCCCGCGCACGATGGCCTGGCGCGAGTGGCTGGCGTCGATGTTGCGGATCAGCTCCATGTCGAGCTTGATCAGGTCGGGCTGGAAGCCGGCCAGCAGCGTGAGGCCGGCATAACCCGCACCGAAGTCGTCGATGGCAGTCAGGAAGCCGCACCGCTTGTACTCGCGCAGGATCTCGGCGAGCCAGGGTCCGTCTTCGACACGTTCGCCTTCGGTGACCTCGAAGATGATGCGATCGAGCGGAAAACCATGCGTGCGTGCGGCCTCGAGCGTCGTGCGGATGCACACCTCGGGCTTGTAGATCGCATTGGGCAGGAAGTTGATCGAGATGCGTTGCTCGATACCGAGCTGGGCGGCACTCTTGATGGCCTTGACCCGGCAGGCCTGGTCGAAGCGGTAGCGGTTCTGCTCGGTCACCTGCGACAGCACACTCATCGCACCTTCGCCCGCGGGGCCCCGTACCAGGGCCTCGTGGCCGTAGACGGTGCGCGAGGCCAGGTCGACGATCGGCTGCCATGCGTAGTCGAACTGGAAACCGACACGCTGCGCGTCGCCACACTGGCCACACTGTCGGTCGGCTTCGTCCAGCACCGCAAACTCGGATGCCGACAACCTGATCTTGTTCATGGACGATCCCTCCTCGACAGCGATCGGGCAGTTTGCGGCCCCGACCGGCTCAGCGCTGGCGTGTGAGCACGCGATGGATCTCCGCACCCAGCTTGGCCAGCATCAGCGGCTTGGTGACGAAGCCATCGGCACCGGCCGCAAAACACGCCGCCCGCTCCGCGGGCGAATAGAACGCGCTCACGATGATGATCGGAAAGGCGGGCAGGAAGCCGCCCTCCTGCAGCACCCTCAGGCGCCGCGTGGTTTCCATGCCGTCCAGCCCCGGCATCTGGACGTCCATCAGTACCGCCACGGGGGGCTGATCCTGGCAAGCCGAGATCGCCGCATGACCGTCTGTGGCCGAGCTGACCTCGTACCCCAGCGCCTTGAGCATGCTGGTGGCCAGCAGGGTGTTGACCGGGTCGTCGTCGACGACGAGAAAGTGCTTGTTCGCCATGAGGCGCGGTAGGCCGGGGGGTTGTCAGGCCGCTATCGTAAGCGCGTCGAGCCGCATGCACGTGACAGAACCCTTCAGCCAGCGCTGCCGGCATGGGCGCCGGACAGATCCTGCAGCGACGCCTGCCATTGCCGTGCGGCCTGCAGCGCCTCGTGCAGCGGCACGGGGCGCGACACCACGTAACCCTGGATCGCGTCATAACCCATGCGAGCCAGTTCGGGCACCAGTTCGGCGGTTTCCACGCCTTCGGCGATCGCCTGCATGCCCAGTGCGTGGGCCAGTTCCACGGCGATGCGCACGATGGTGGCGGACTTGGCCGTGTGGCCCATCGGCCGCACGAAGGCCTGGTCGACCTTGATCGCATGCACCGGCAGATCCTGCAGGTAGCTCAGTGACGAAAACCCGGTGCCGAAGTCGTCGATCGATACCCGCACGCCCAGTGCGGACAGCGCCTCGACCTGTTGCCGTGCCATCTTGGGGCTGGCGAGGAAGCTGCTTTCGGTGAGTTCGAGTTCCAGCCGGTGTGCTGCCACACCGTGGTGGGCCAGTGCCTGCTGCACGGTGGCGACAAAACCCTCATCGAGCAGGTTCTTCGCCGAAATGTTCACGGCCATGCACAGGTCGGGCTGGTCGGGCAGGGAGGCCAGGTCGGTCAGTGCCTGGTGGATCACCCAGCGTGTCACCGGGTGGATGTAGGACGTCGCCTCGACATACGGGATGAAATCGGCCGGGCTGACCTCGCGTCCGGTGCGCGGGTGCGGCCAGCGGATCAGGGCTTCCAGGCCGACAAGCCGGCCGCTGTCGGGGGCCACCTTGGGCTGATAGCGCAGCACGAACTCCTCGCGTGTCACGGCAAGGCGCAGGTCGGCGCGCATGCTCAGGTCGAGCCGGGTGGTGGGCTCCAGTGAGCGGTCGTACTCGACAAGCGTCTGGCCGCGTTCGCGGGCCTGCCGTTTGGCCAGGTCCGCCCGCCACAGCAGGGTGTCGGCATCGGACAGGGTGCCGTCCGAGTGGGCGAGCCCCATGGTCAGCGTGACCGACAGCTCGGTCTGCGCAATCTGCATCGGCTCATGCAGGCAGGTGGCCAGTGCCTCCAGTGACGGGCGGCAGGGCCCGCAGGCTGTGGGCGGGCCGCTGGTGCAGCCGGTGGGCTGCATCACCAGCGCGAACTCGTCGGCGGCCAGGCGGAATGCCTGATGCTGCCAGGCGCCGTCGCGCCAGCCGGCCATCCGGGAGGCCAGCACCTGCAGCACGCCGTCGCCGGTGGCGTGGCCCATCGCGTCGTTGATGGCACGGAACTGATGCACGTCGAGCACGACCACGGCGTGCGGGCAGCCTGCAGCGTCGGCCAGGTGCTGGAGGTGCTCGTGCAGGGCAGCGCGGTTGCCCAGCCCGGTCAGCGGATCCAGCAGTGCCTGGCGACGGACGGCCTGGGTGTGGCGCTCATGGCGTGTCACGTCCCGGTTCATGGCCCAGACCCGCACCAGGTGGTCCTGGTCGATCACCGGGATCAGCATGCAGTCCCAGTGCACCTCGGTGCCATCGGGTCCGGCGCGCACGATGCGCCGGGCATCGGCCTGGCAGCCATCGCGCAGCCAGGCCTGCACCAGGGCAGGGGTGTCGGGGCCGTACAGGTCGGCCAGGCGCCCGTTGAGCAGCCGGGCCGACGGCACGCCCGCCAGCAGCGCCACCGCTTCGTTGACGGCGCTGAGGCGGGCCTGTTCGGTCAGCAGGCGCACTTGCTGCATCACCGGCAGATTCATCGGGATCGGCGGATCGACCATGACCACCGCCACCGCATCGCTCAGGCGCTCGACCAGCTCATGGATGAGGCTGTGGCGGCCGTCGTGTTCACGGCGCCAGCGCTGGTGTTCAAGTTCGGCCAGCGCCAGCGCCGCAAACGCGGCAAAGGCCTGGACGACACTGCGGCTGTTGCTCAGCGGCCGGGTCGACAGGGCCACCAGCAGGCCGCGGGCACTGCCGTCGCGGTCGCACAGCACACGGCCGGCGTAACCCTCGATGCCGTCTTCGGACAGTGCCAGGTCGGCCGGGTAGGCGGCCGCCACACCGCGCTCGTGCACGCACACACCCTGGCGCAGGGTCAGGTCGCACGGCGAGCCGGCGATCTCGTAGGTGAAGCTGTCCACGGGGCGGCCATGGCTCCAGCCGTCGAGCACGCGGGCGGTGCTGGCATGCACGGAGATCGGCAGCTCCGCCAGCAGCACGGTGTCGACATCGAGCAGTTCGCACAGCGCGCGCGCAACGCACCGCTGCCCGAGCCCCGACAGGGCCGACTCGAGCGCCTGGCTCAGACGGTCCAGCGTAAGCTCGGCAGTGAGGTGGTCGGTGTCCTGGGCTGCGCCCATGTGGGTCCCTGTCAGGTGTGCGCGGTGACATTCCCGCGTTCCACGTCGTATCGGCAACAACCACGCCGACTTGAGGGTGGATGATCGTCCGACTTTACTGGAAGTGACTGAGCATGCGCTCCAGTGCCATCACAAAAGGCTGTTCGAGCAGCGGCAAGGTCAGCAGCACCCCGACCAGGCCCACGGTCAGGGTGATGGGAAACCCGATGGCAAAGATGTTGATCTGCTGCGCGACCCGGGAGATCACGCCCAGGATCAGGTTGACGAAGGTCAACATGGCGATCAGCGGCAGGGCGATCCACAGCCCGATGCGAAAGATCTCGGCGCCCCAGGTGTGCACCTGCACGGCCCGCACGAAGGCCATCGGCTCGGGCGACACCGGGAATGCCTGGAAACTCTGGATCACCGCCATCGTGAGCACCAGATGGCCGTTCATCACGACAAACAGCAGCGACACCGTGGTGCCGAAAAACCGGCTCACGGCATTGGTCTGGCCGCCGCTGGAGGGGTCGAAGAAGGCCGCGAACCCCAGGCCCATCTGCAGCCCGATCAGCTCGCCGGCGAACTCGATGGCGGCAAAGACGATGCGCACCGCAAATCCGATGGTCGCGCCGATCAGGATCTGCTGCAGCAGCACGGCCAGCGCGTCGCTGGAGTTGAGGTCGACGACCGGCATCTGGGGCATCGACACCTGCGCGGCCAGCGCCACGAAAAACGCCAGCGCGATCTTCACCCGCACCGGGACCGAGCGCGACGAGAACACCGGCACCGTCATGAACAGCGACAGCGCACGGAAGAACGGCCACAGGATCGGCGAGATCCAGGCCATCAGCTGGGCTTCCGTGAACGTCACCATGGCTCGCTCGGGGCAGGGCGGGGTGCGGCGGCTTACTGGACCAGCGAGGGAATCGACGTGATGGAGCGCTGGATGAACTCCACCAGCGTGGTGAGCATCCAGGGGCCGGCCACGGCCAGCACGGCGACGGCGCCGATCAGCTTGGGCACGAACGACAGCGTCGACTCGTTGATCTGCGTCGCGGCCTGGAAGATGCTGACCACCAGGCCGATGACCAGCACGGCCAGCAGGATCGGCGCGGACACCATCAGCAGCAGGTACAGGGCATCCGTGCCGATGGTGAAGACTTGTTGGGGATTCATGGTTGCGGCTCCAGGGCGGCTGTGATCGGCATCGTCAGGTGGCAAAACTTGCGGCCAGCGAGCCGAGCAGCAGGTTCCAGCCGTCGGCCAGCACGAACAGCATGATCTTGAACGGCAGGGCCACCAGCACCGGCGAGAGCATCATCATGCCCAGGCTCATCAGCACGCTGGCCACGATCATGTCGATGATCAGGAAGGGGATGAAGATCATGAAGCCGATCTGGAACGCGCTCTTGAGCTCGCTCGTCACGAAGGCCGGCACGATGACGCGGAATGGGGCGGTCTCGGCCGTCACCGACGGGTCGAGCTTGGCCAGCTTGGCAAACAGTGCGAAGTCCGACTCGCGCGTCTGCTTGAGCATGAACTCGCGCATCGGCACCTCGGCACGGGTCAGCGCCTGGTCGAACGCGATCTGGTTGGCCGCGTAGGGCTGGTAGGCCTCGGCGTAGACCCGATCGATCGTCGGGCCCATCACGAACAGCGTGAGGAACAGCGACAGTCCGATGATCACCTGGTTCGGCGGCGCCGACTGCGTGCCCAGCGCCTGGCGCAGCAGCGACAGCACGATCACGATGCGGGTGAAGCCGGTCATCAGCAGCACGACCGCCGGGATGAAGCTCAGCGCCGTGAAGAACAGCAGTGTCTGGATCGGCACCGAGTAGCTGGTGCCTGCGCCGCCCTGGGCCACGATGAGCGGCAGCTGGCCGGCAGCGGGCGCTGGTGAGACGGCCTGGGCACTTGCAAGTTCGGGGCTCGCGGCCAGCACAAGGGCAAAGGCGGCTGCCAGCACGCGGGCCACGGGCATCGGCATCACGCCGGCAAGAAGGGTCGGTCGGCTCATGTCAGTCCTTGCGGGCCTTGTTCAGCAGCGAGGCAAAGCTGATCGGTGCACGGGCATCGGGTGTTGCGACGGGTTCCTGCGGAGCCAGCGTGTGCACGGCGGTGATGCTGTGCGGCGTGACACCCAGCACCAGCCACTGGCGGGCGTCGCCGCTGCCCACCTCCACGGTGACCAGGCGTTGCTGCGGGCCCAGTGAGGTGGTCGACACCACCCGCGTGACATTGCCCGCGCCCATGCTGCCCAGGCCACCCAGCGACGAGCGCTTGAGCATCCACAGCGCCAGCGGGATCAGCGCGATGATGAAAAGGAACCACAGCAGTGACTGGCCGGCGTTGGACATGGTGTCGAGGCAGCGCGAAGTGAGCGACTGCTGGCATTGTCTTGGCAGCCGTCATGGCGCAATGCCACGAACAAAGGGGCCTTTCGGCCCCTTTGTTCGTCCTGTCCTGCCGCAGCGCCTACATGCCGCGGCTGAGCCGGCGCATGCGCTCCGAGGGGGTGACGATGTCGGTCAGGCGAATGCCGAACTTGTCGTTGACGACAACCACCTCGCCTTGCGCGATCAGGTAGCCGTTGACCAGCACGTCCATCGGTTCGCCGGCCAGCGCGTCGAGCTCGATCACCGAGCCCTGCGCCAGTTGCAGGATGTGCTTGATCGGAATGCGGGTGCGGCCGAGCTCCACGGTCAGCTGGACGGGAATGTCCAGGATCATGTTGATGTCGTTGCCGGCCGTGTTCGTGCTGGTGGGCGCGAAGGTCGTGAACGACGCGGGCGCCACCTGCTCGGCCGGGGTGTCGATGACCTCGCTGGCGGGCGCTCGCTGCTGCGACAGCGCGGCCTCCCACTCGGCGGCCATTGCGTCCTGTTCGTCCATGGGGTCTAGGGCTTCAGCCGACATTGGAATCTCCCAACCAGCCGAACTCCTGGCCGGTCAACAGTTTTTCGATCTTGATGGCGTACTTGCCGGTCGACGTGCCGTACTGGCATTCGAACACCGGCACGCCATCGACCTTGGCCTCCACCATCGGGTTGAGGTCAAGTTCGAGGAAGTCGCCCGCCTTGAGCGACAGCAGTTGCTCGACGGTGGCGTCGGCACGGCCGAGCTCGACCACCAGTTCGACCTCGGCGGCCTGGATCTGATGCGTCAGCAGCTTGACCCAGCGGCGGTCGGGTTCGACCGAGTCACCCTGCACGGTCGAGTACAGCACGTCGCGGATCGGCTCCAGCGTGGCATACGGGATGCAGAAGTGGATCGTGCCCGAGGTGTCACCGATCTCCAGCGTGAACGAGGTGGTCACCACGATCTCGCTGGGTGTCGCGACGTTGGCGAACTGGGGCTGCATCTCCGAGCGCTGGTAGTCCAGTTCGAGCGGATAGATGCCCTGCCAGGCCTTCTTGTATTCCTCGCGCACGACATCGACCAGGCGGTTGATGATGCGTTGTTCGGTCGGCGAGAAGTCGCGGCCTTCGATGCGGGTGTGGAACTTGCCGTTGCCGCCGAACAGCGAATCGATCACCGCGAACACGAGCGTGGGGTCGCACACGATCAGGCCCGAGCCGCGCAGGGGCCGCACCGAGACGATGTTGAAGTTCGTCGGCACGACGATCTCGCGCAGGAAGGCGCTGTACTTCTGCACCTTGATCGCGCCCACCGAGATCTCGGGGCTCTTGCGGATGAAGTTGAACAGGCCGATGCGGATGTTGCGGGCGAAACGCTCGTTGATGATCTCCATCGTGGGCATGCGCCCACGGACGATCCGCTCCTGGCTGGCGATGTCGTAGTCGCGGATGCCGCCGACCTGCACCTCTTCCTGCTCGAGCTTCTGGCTCTCGCCGGTGATGCCTTGCAGCAGGGCATCGACTTCGTCCTGCGACAGGATCTGCTGGTTCATGCGTGCTCTCCCCCGGCGACCTGAGGGTCAGCCGCGCACGGACCGGGCCATGGCGCAGACAGAGGTTGGAGACGGATGTCGGGCTGCATCACACACCGATCACTGGACGATGAAGTTCGAGAAGTGCACCTGCTGCACCGGGTTGTAGACGGCACGGCGCTTCTTCTTGCGCGGCTTGGCGCCCTCCTCGGACTCAGCCGTGTCTTCTTCGTCGGGCTCGATCTCGATGCCCATGGGCCGCACCGACTCGCGCATGATCTCGCGCGCCAGCCGCTCCTTGCCGCTGCGGGTGAGCAGTTCCTCGGAGGTCTTGTGGGCCAGGATCATCAGCACGTTGTTGCGGATGGCTGGCATGTAGGCCTTGAGCTTTTCGGCATTCTCGGCCGTGTCGACCTCGAGCGTGATGCCGACCTGGGCATAACGCTCAGCGGTCTTGTCGGCCAGGTTCACGGTGAAGGACTCCAGCGCGAGGAAGGTCGGCGGCGTGCCCGAGGGTGTCTTTTTTGCAGGCGCCTTTTCGACGGCCACGGTCTCATCGTCACCTTCGGCCTCGGCTGCGGCCGCCGCCGCGCGGGCCTTGAGCACGTAGACCGCCGCACCGGCCGCGATCAGCAGCAGCACGACGGCGGCTGCCACGATCAGCAGGAGTTTCTTGCCGCCCTTCTTGGGGCTGGCGGCATCCGAGGCTTGAGCCATCGCTGCGGACATGGTGTGCGGTCCTTGGAACGGTAGTTGACGCTGATTATTCGAGGGGAGGGGGGTGGCCAAACGCGGGATAAGCGGGTCAAACGCCGGCTGTTTCCCGCCTGGGGGCCGGGCCGCCCCGGGGGTTCACATATCTTTACCGCCAGCCCATGGACGCTTCACGCCGCGCACCGACCATGTGTTCACGGGCGATGTGCCCTGTTCAACCCCAGGAGTGATGATGAAACACCAGATCAAGTCGATTGCACAGGGCCACGGGATCAAGGGCGTGGCTGCCGTGATGTTGTTGGCAGTCTCGGCCTTTGCCGTGATGCCGGCGGTGGCCGACGGCGGCCGCCACGGTGGCCACGGGCACCACGGCGGCCATGGCGGGCCGGGCATGATGGCCTTCGCCGGCAGCCCGGAGCGTGTGGACCGCATGGTCGACCGCATGCTCAAGGACCTCGACGCGACCGACGCCCAGCGGGCCCAGATCAAGCAGATTGCCCGCACGGCGGCTGCCGAGATCAAGACCCAGCGTGAAGCCGGGCGAGGCCTGCGACAGCAGGCGATGCAGCTGTTCACCCAGCCCACTGTCGACGCCAACGCGGTCGAGGCCCTGCGTCAGCAGCAGATGAGCCAGATGGACCAGGTCTCACGCCGCATGAGCCAGGCCATGATCGACATCAGCCGCGTGCTCACGCCCGAGCAGCGTACCAAGCTGGCCGAGCGCATGCAGGCCCGCGCAAAGCGCTGGCAGGAGCGTTCGCGCTGAGCTTGAGCCTGTGCAACAGCGGTCCCGCCTCTGGCGGGGCCGCTTTGCCACAGGTGCGCTAGATTCGGCCACTATTCGACCTTTGCTGCGGCGCCACCCCTCAAACATGTCTGCACGAGTCCTGCTCATCGACGACGACACCCGCCTCACCGGCATGGTGGGCGACTACCTGCGGCAGGCCGGCTACCAGACCGAAACCGCGCCTTCGCTGCGCATCGGTCGCGAGTGGCTGGAGCGCCGGGAACACGGTTTCGATGCCGTGATCCTCGACCTCATGCTGCCTGACGGCGACGGCCTGGACCTGTGCCGCGAGTTGCGGGGCGAACCGCGCACACGGCAGTTACCGATCCTCATGCTCACCGCCCGCGGCGAACCGATGGACCGGGTCGTCGGGCTGGAGCTGGGGGCCGACGACTACCTGCCCAAGCCATTCGAGCCGCGCGAACTGCTGGCGCGGCTGCGCGCGATCCTGCGCCGAAGCAGCCGGGACGATGATGCCGGCACCGACGTGATGCGCTTCGGGCGGCTCGAGGTCGACCTGGGCGCGCGTGTCGCCCGGATTGACGGACGTGAGTGCGAACTCACTGGCTACCAGTTCCAGATGCTGGTGGTACTGGCCCAGCAACCGGGCCGTGTGCTGTCGCGCGACCAGATCATGGACGCGCTCAAGGGCCATGCGCTCGAGGCCTTCGATCGTTCGATCGACGTGCACATCTCGCGCATCCGGGCGGCCATCGAAGACGACCCCAAGAATCCTCGCCGCATCCTGACCGTGCGCGGCACCGGCTATGTCTTTGCGAAGAAGCAGGATGCCGACGATGCGTGACGGCGCGCTCGCCCCATGAAAAGCCTCTACCTGCGCATCTACCTCACGGTCGTGGCCGTGCTGCTGCTGTTTGCACTGGCGGCCGGATGGATCTTCAAGCGCAATATCGAGCATGAGCGCGACCAGGAGCGTGTGCTGTGGTCGGACCGCATGAGTGCCTGGGGCGACCTGGCCCAGAGCAACCTGCCGCCGGCGAACGCGCCGCCCGAGGAGCAGGCGCAGGCGCTGCTCGAATGGGCAGCACGGCTGCGCCTGCCGCTGGCCCTCGAAGACGCGCGCGGGCGTCGTATCGCGGCATCGCCGACCTTCCTGAAGATTGAAGCCGAAGGCCCGCGGCGGCGCTTCAAGCTGCCGCTGGACGATGGCCGCACGGTGCTGGTGCTGCGCCCGGCACGGGCACTCAATCCGGTGGGCGATGACCGCCCGGCCCGCGCTGAACGGGGTGACCGCTCGCCGGCCATGGCGATGCGGCCGCCTGACGACCCCCGGCCTCGCAACGGTGTACCGGTGCAGAGCCTGGAACCCCCGTGGTTCCTGCGCGGTGGTGGGCTGCTGGTGGCGCTGGTGGTGTTGTTCATCGCCGTCTCGCTGGGCGCCTACCCGGTGGTGCGGCGTCTCACGCGCCAGCTGGAGAGCCTCAAGCGCGGTGTCGAAACCTTCGGCGCCGGGCAGCTCGATCATCGGGTGGCCGTCCAGGGGCGCGACGAAGTCGCCGCCGTCGCGACCAGCTTCAACCAGGCCGCCGAGCGCATCGAGGCGCTGGTCCGTTCGCATCAGTCCCTGCTCGCCAATGCCTCGCATGAGCTGCGATCGCCGTTGGCCCGCCTGAAGATGGCGGTGTCGCTGCTGGAATCGGCCCAGCCGGAGTCGCGCGCGGCGCTGCGCCAGGAGATCGAGCACAACATCCGCGAGCTGGACGCTCTGGTGGAAGAGGTGCTGCTGTCCAGCAGGCTCGACGCCGCCCCGGCACTCGATCTTGACGAGCCGGTGCATCTGCTGGCACTGGCGGTCGAGGAGGGCGCACGCGTCGACGCCGACGTCGACGGAGAAGAGCTCGTCGTGCCAGGCGACGAGCGCCTGCTGCGCCGTGCCTTGCGCAACCTGCTCGAGAACGCCAGGCGGTACGGCGGGAAGGAGGCGCCCGAAGTGCGCATTGCGCGTGCCGGGACGACCGCCCGCATCGAGGTGCTCGACCGCGGCCCGGGCGTGCCGCCCGATCAGCGCGAGCGCATCTTCGAAGCCTTCTATCGCATGCCGGGGCATGCCGAACATGCCGGCGGCGTCGGACTCGGCCTCAGCCTGGTGCGGCAGATCGCCAAGCGGCACGGCGGCAGCGTGCGCTGCGAGCCGCGCGAGGGCGGCGGCAGCTGCTTCAGCCTGACGATTCCGTTGAACCGTCCGGCGCCGCAGGGGCCGGCTCACGCGCCCGCTCCGCATACCGGTTGAAGCGCCAGGCGGTGCCGTCCAGCGTGATGCGCCGCCAGGTGGCGCGCTTCTCGGCAGGGGTCATCTCCGGCCAGAACTGCACCTCGCCGAAATCGCGGCCACAGCCCTTGCAGACTTCATCGCCCTGGCTCGTGGAGCAGATGGCGATGCACGGGGTGTCGGGCGTGGTCTCGTACCAGGCCAGCCAGGCCGCGCGGGCCCGCGCCGGCATGGTGTGCTCGTCGCACTCGTGCTCGCGGTAATACACCATCAGCGCATAGACCTCGGCCAGGTCGAGCACTTCCCGGCAGGCCGTGATGCCGTCGGGTGAGGGCCGTTGCTCGCGCCACCAGTTGATGGCCGATTCGATGTCGGTGATGTGGATGCCGGCCATCGTCGTGTTGTGTCGCGTCGTATCGTGTCGTGCGGTGCGGTGCGGTGCGGTGCGGTGCGGTGCCGGGAGGCACGTCACTCCTGGGCCGCCACGAGGGCGGCCAGGGCGGACTCCACGACAGCACGGTCGATGCCGTCGGCCAGCGTCACCGGCGCCTCGTCGAGGGCCGCGGCGCCTTCGGTCTTGAGCCGCTTGACCCACAGGCCGGCTTCGCGGCCCTCGGCCAGTGCCGCACTGTGCAGCAGCGGCCGGCCCTGGGCATCGACCAGCTTGAAGTGGAACTTGCCGTCTTCGCGGTACTGCTTGAACTCGGGCAGCGCCACCCGCGCCGCCTGGCGGTTCGCGGCGCCACCGGCCTGGCCGAGTGCCACCATGCGGCGCAGGCCCACGGCCTGCCTCAGTTCAGCCAGGAAGGGCCCGGCCACCGCGCGGGCCTTCGTGGCGCCAGCCTGGAGGATGTCTTCAACCTGTTCCGGGTGGGCCATCAGGTGGGCGTAGCGTTCGCGCATCGGCCCGATGTGGGTCTCCACCAGCGTGACCAGCCGCTGCTTGGCCTCACCCCAGGCCAGCCCGGCGCGCAGGTCGGCCCGGAAGGTCTCGCGTTCTGCCGGGGTGGCAAATGCATCATGGATCGTGACGAGGTGCGAGCTGTCCGGGTCCTTGGGTTCGCCTGGCGCACGTGAGTCGGTCACGATGCGCGCGACCGAATCCTTCAGCCCCTTGGCCCCGCCTTCGAACAGCGGGATCGTGTTGTCGTAGCTCTTCGACATCTTGCGCCCGTCCAGGCCGGGCAGCGTGGCCACATGCTCCTCGATCTCGGCCCGGGGCAGCACGAACATCTCGCGCCCGCCGCCGTACAGGTGATTGAAGCGCTGGGCGATGTCGCGCGCGATCTCGATGTGCTGCACCTGATCGCGCCCCACGGGCACGCGGTGGGCCTTGAAGGCGAGTATGTCAGCAGCCATCAGGATGGCGTAGCAGAACAGGCCCATGCTCACGTCGGCATCCGGGTCCTGGCCGGCGGCCAGATTGGCGTCCGTGGCCGCCTTGTAGGCGTGCATCCGGTTCATCTGGCCCTTGCCGGTCACGCAGGTGAGCAGCCAGGTCAGCTCCGGGATCTCGGGGATGTCGCTCTGGCGGTAGAAGGTGACCCGCTGCGGGTCCAGGCCGGCGGCCAGCCAGGCGGCGGCGATCTCCAGGCGCGAGCGCTCCACGCGGTCGGGCTCGTCGCATTTGATCAGGGCATGGTAGTCGGCCAGGAAGAGGAAACTCTCGACGCCGGGCTGGCGGCTGGCCGTCACGGTGGGGCGAATGGCACCCACGTAGTTGCCCAGGTGGGGGGTGCCGGTGGTGGTGATGCCGGTGAGGACACGCTCGGTCATGTCGGGCTCGCAGGAGTCTTGTTGCAGGCGGGCCGGCCGCAAGGCCAGGCCGCGCCGGGAGAGGCGCATTGTAGGTGGCGCCGCCGGCCGCGAGGGGGCGGGCGCCCGCTACACTGCCGGCCCATGAAGCGTATCGTGATCCTCATCTCGGGGCGGGGCTCCAACATGGAAGCCATCGTGCAGGCCGCGGCCGCCGAAGGCTGGCCGGCGCAGATTGCGGCCGTGGTCAGCAACCGGCCGCAGGCGCAGGGCCTGCAGTACGCCGCCGCGCGCGGCATTGCCACGGCGGTGGTCGACCACAAGGCCCACGCCAGCCGGGAGGCCTTCGACACCGAACTGGCCCGCGTGATCGACGGCTTTGCCCCCGATCTGGTCGTGCTGGCGGGGTTCATGCGCATCCTGACCCCGGCCTTCGTGACGCACTACGCAGGCCGGCTGCTCAACATCCATCCGTCCCTGCTGCCGGCCTTTCCGGGCCTGCACACCCACCAGCGTGCGATCGACGCCGGCTGCAAGCTGGCCGGGGCCACGGTGCACTTCGTCACGCCTGAGCTCGACCACGGTCCGATCGTGATCCAGGCGGCCGTGCCCGTGCTGCCGCAGGACACCGAAGCCGCGTTGTCGGCGCGTGTGCTGGTGCAGGAGCACCGCATCTACCCACGCGCCGTGCGCTGGTTCGTCAGCGGACGGCTGGGCGTCGACGC
>CBFGPV010000044.1:0-27147 GCA_965650765.1 uncultured Burkholderiales bacterium | reverse complement strand
TGCTGGACCCGCAGTTCCAGGGCCAGACCAAGGAGCGCCTGAACAGCCGCGACGCACTGCGGCTGGTGTCGACCTACGTCAAGCCGGCGATGGAGCTGTGGCTCAACCAGCACGTCGACTACGGCAAGAAGCTCGCCGAGCTGGTCATCAAGCAGGCCCAGGCGCGCCAGCGCGCCGGGCAGAAGGTCGAGAAGAAGAAGGGCTCCGGCGTGGCCGTGCTGCCCGGCAAGCTGACCGACTGCGAAAGCCGCGACATCTCGCTCAACGAGGTGTTCCTGGTCGAGGGCGACTCGGCCGGCGGCAGCGCCAAGATGGGCCGCGACAAGGAAAGCCAGGCCATCCTGCCGCTGCGCGGCAAGGTGCTCAACACCTGGGAGGTCGAGCGCGACCGCCTGTTCGCCAACAACGAGATCCACGACATCGCGGTGGCCATCGGCGTGGACCCGCACGGGCCCGGTGACAATCCTGACCTTTCCGGCCTGCGCTACGGCAAGATCTGCATCCTGTCGGATGCTGACGTGGACGGGTCGCACATCCAGGTGCTGCTGCTGACGCTGTTTTTCCGTCACTTCCCCAAGCTGATCGAGCGGGGCCATGTGTATGTGGCCAAGCCGCCGCTGTTCCGGGTCGATGCGCCGGCGCGCGGCAAGAAGCCGGCAGCCAAGATCTATGCGCTGGACGAAGGTGAACTCACCGCGATCCTCGACAAGTTGCGCAAGGAAGGCCTGCGCGAGAACGCCTGGACCATCGGGCGCTTCAAGGGGCTGGGCGAAATGAGTGCCGAGCAACTGTGGGAAACCACCTTGAACCCCGACACGCGCCGGCTGCTGCAGGTGGCCTATGGCGGGCTCGACGTGGTGGCCACCACCGAGGCGCTGGGCAAGCTGATGGGCAAGGGCGAAGCCCAGGCGCGGCGTGACCTGATGGAACTTCACGGCGACGCCGTCGAAGTCGACATCTGAGCGCGCGCGACGGCAGGAGCATGACGTGATCGGCAACGAGCGCATCCGGCTGCGGCCCACCCTGGTCGACGACCTTGACCATGTGGTGTCGGTCGAGCGCGACCCGGTCAACCTGCCGGCGATCACGCCCTGGGACCGCACCCAGCACGAGGCCGCCATCCGGTTTCCCGACTTTCGGCATTTCATCGTGGAGTCAGGCGAGCACCAGACGCCGATCGGCTTCGTGATCCTGGTGGGCTGCCGCAACCGCCATCGCTCGATCGAACTCAAGCGCATGGTGATCCAGCTCAAGGGGCAGGGGCTCGGGCGATCATGCCTGCGCCTGCTCAAGAAGGTGGCGTTCCAGGACCTGAAGGCCCACCGCTTCTGGCTCGACGTCAAGCTGCGCAACGAGCGGGCGAGAGCCCTGTACGACAGCGAAGGTTTTGTCGAGGAGGGCCGGCTGCGCGAGAGCGTGCTCACCGACACCGGCTTCGAGTCGCTGGTGGTGATGTCGATGCTCGAAGAGGAATACGCCGCCCGATGTGAACAAGGGCTGGAGTCGGCCAGCTGACGCCGCCGACTCCGCCGATGACGATGCAGTGAATCATGGATCAGACGACGATCGATTTCTCCAATGGCGGCGAGGGCCCGGACGAACTGGGCCTGGCGCGCTACGCCGAACGGGCTTACCTCGAATACGCGCTGAGCGTGGTCAAGGGGCGTGCGCTGCCGGATGTGTGCGACGGGCAGAAGCCCGTGCAGCGGCGCATCCTGTACGCGATGGAGCGCATGGGCCTGAGCTTCTCGGGCACGGCCGGGGCGCGGCCGGTCAAGAGTGCGCGGGTGGTGGGCGATGTGCTGGGCAAGTTCCATCCGCACGGCGACCAGGCCGCCTACGACGCGCTCGTGCGCATGGCACAGGACTTTTCGCAGCGCTACCCGCTGATCGACGGGCAGGGCAACTTCGGTTCGCGCGATGGCGACGGTGCGGCGGCCATGCGGTACACCGAAGCCCGCCTGTCACCGATCTCGCGACTGCTGCTCGACGAGCTGGACGAAGGCACGGTCGATTTCGCACCCAACTACGACGGCTCCACGCAGGAGCCCCGCCAGCTGCCGGCGCGCCTGCCGTTCGTGCTGCTCAACGGGGCCAGCGGCATTGCCGTGGGCCTGGCCACCGAGATCCCGTCGCACAACCTGCGCGAGGTGGCTGCGGCCACGGTGGCGCTGATCCGCAACGACAAGCTGAGCGACGACGAACTGTTCACGCTGCTGCCCGGGCCTGACTTTCCAGGCGGCGGGCAGATCATCAGCAGCGCCCAGGACATCCGCGATGCCTACGCCAGCGGCCGGGGCAGCCTCAAGGTGCGGGCGCGCTGGAAGATCGAAGACCTGGCCCGCGGCCAGTGGCAGCTGGTGGTCACCGAGCTGCCGCCGGGCACCAGTGCACAGAAGGTGCTGGAAGAGATCGAGGAGCTGACCAATCCCAAGGTGAAGACCGGCAAGAAGGCGCTGACGTCCGAGCAGTTGCAGCTCAAGGCCACGATGCTGAGCGTGCTCGACGTGGTGCGCGACGAGTCCAGCAAGGACGCACCGGTGCGGCTGGTCTTCGAGCCCAAGACCAGCCGCATCGACCAGCAGGAGCTGATCACCAGCCTGCTGGCTCACACCAGCCTGGAGTGCTCGGCACCGATCAACCTGACGATGGTCGGGGCCGACGGACGACCCACGCAGAAATCGCTGCGCCAGGTGCTCACCGAATGGATCGGGTTCCGCCTGGGCACGGTGCAGCGCCGCTCCCAGCACCGCCTGGACAAGGTGCTGGATCGCATCCACGTGCTCGAGGGCCGGCAGCTGGTGCTGCTGAACATCGACGAGGTGATCCAGATCATCCGCACCTCCGACGAGCCCCGGGCCGCGCTGATCGCGCGGTTCAGCCTCAGCGAACGGCAGGCCGACGACATCCTGGACCTGCGCCTGCGTCAGCTGGCCCGGCTGGAGGCCATCAAGATCGAGCAGGAGCTCAAGGAGCTGCGCGAAGAGCAGGCCCGGCTGCAGGACATCCTCGGCAACCCCGGCACCCTGCGGCGCACGGTGATCCGCGAGATCGAAGCCGATGCGCGCCAGTACGGCAGTGTCGAGAAAGACCCGCGTCGCACGCTGATCCAGGAAGAGAAGCGGGCCGTGGCCGAAGTGAAGGTCGTGGACGAACCCGTCACGGTGGTGGTCAGCGCCAAGGGCTGGGTGCGTTCGCGCCAGGGGCACGGCCATGATCCCGCCGGCTTTGCGTTCAAGGCCGGTGACGGCCTGTACGGCACTTTCGAATGCCGCACGGTCGACACCTTGCTGGTGTTCGGTTCACCCGCCAAGGGCGTCGGGCGCGTCTACAGCGTGCCGGTCAGCAGCCTGCCCGGGGCGCGGGGCGATGGCCAGCCGATCACCACCTTGATCGACCTCGAGTCGGGCACGCAGCCGGTGCACTACCTGGCCGCACCGGCCGACACCACCTTGCTGCTGGCCAACACGGGGGGCTATGGCCTGCTGGCCCGGCTGTCGGACATGCAGTCCCGCCAGAAGGGTGGCAAGAGCTTCCTCACGATCGATGACGGCGACAAGTTGCTGCCGCCGTCGGTGGTGGGGGCCGCCACGCAGGTGGCCTGCCTGTCGCTGACCGGGCGCCTGCTGGTGTTCGCGCTGGACGAACTCAAGCTGCAACCCAATGGCGGCCGCGGCCTGACGCTGATGGACGTCGATGCAAAAGACCCGCTGGTGTCCGTCACTGCGATGGGTGCGGCACTCAAGGTCGAGGGCACCGGTCGCGGCGGCAAGGCCAAGGAAGAGGTGCTCAAGGGCGCCGGGCTGGCGGTCTATGCCGGCAAGCGGGCGCGCAAGGGCAAGGCGGCCGAACTCGGGATGAAGCCCACGCGCGTGCTGCCCGGCTGACGCCGCCTGGCAGCGGTGCCGCATGCCCCTGTGCGGCACAGGTCGGCCGCGGCGGTTCAGGGGGTCTTGCGTTTGCGCAGCCGCTTGACGTTGCGATTGACCGTGCTGCTGTAGGGCTGGAGCGCCTGGCTGGCGATCTGCGTGGCCTTGCGCGCACTGCGACGAGCAGCCTGGGCGGAGGGTTCCGGGCGGCTCAGCACCCCGGCCGGCGGCCAGGGCAAATGCGGCATGCTGGCCGCGTACATGGCCCACCAGGCGCGGCTCGCCGCGGTGGCCTTTTCCCAGACCATCAGCTGGGCTTCCCACATCTTGTCGGGGGTCCAGGGTGAGGGTTCACCCAGCCAGGTCAGTCGTCGCGCGATGACCTCCGGCGCGCCGATGGCGATGTCCATGTAGCGGGACCACAGGGTGTTCAGCGACTTCATCATGGGTCTCCCGGTGTATGAGCGCCCCCAGGGCCGGGCTACGCCCAGCCCGCCCCCCGCGGGGGTCAAGGAAACTTGGGGCGGCCCGGCGTTTCCTTGAGACAGCCCCCAGGGCCGGGCTGCGCCCAGCCCGCCCCCCGAGGGGGTCAAGGAAACTTGGGGCGGCCCGGCGTTTCCTTGTGAGCGCCCCCAGGGCCGGGCTGCGCCCAGCCCGCCCCCCGCGGGGGTCAAGGAAACTTGGGGCGGCCCGGCGTTTCCTTGTGAGGTCAGACAGCCCCTAAGTTACTCCGGTTTTGTCGTCGCGGCCAGCGTCGCTCACGATCAGATGCACGAGATGCAGCTTGCGCACTGCGGCAGCGGGCAGCACAAAGGGATAGAAGTCGGGTTCACCCATGCTGCGGGACAGCTCGTTGAGCACGCCGGTCAGTTCCAGCCAGGCATTGACGAAAGACAGGAAGCGCGCCGCCTCAGGGTGGCGAGGGTCGTACAGCGCATCCGCGCCGAAACGGTCGTAGTCGAGTTCGACATCATCGCCGTCCAGGCCAAAGCTCAGGGCGGTGTCCAGGGTGTCGACCATGTGCAGGTAGTGCGCCCAGGTTTCGGCCCAGTCTTCCCAGGGGTGGCTGCCTGCATAGGCGCTGACGTGGCGCAGCGGCCAGTCCGGTGCCGGCCCGTCGCGGTAGTGGCGGGCCAGCGCCTCGTGGTAGTCCTGACGTTCATCACCGAACACGTCGCGCCAGGGTGCATGCCACGGGGTGTCGTGCACCAACCGGTCCCAGTAGTAGTGGCCGACCTCATGTCGCAGATGGCCCAGCAGCGTGCGATACGGTTCATGCATCGATGTGCGGGCCTGCTCGCGTCGCACGTCGTCAGCCTCTTCGACGTTCAGTGTCACGATGCCCGCCGCATGCCCGGTCATCACGGGCTGCCCATCGGGGGCCGGGCGCAGGAAATCGAACGCGAGGCCGTGCAGCGGGTCTTCGCTCACCCGGGAGCGCACCGGCAAGCCGAGTGCGAGGAGCTGCGAGACGAGGCGACGCTTGGCAATCTCGACGCGTCGCCACAGTGTGGCGTTGTCTCGATCGGCCAGGTCGGGAATGGTGCGGTTCAGGCGGCAGGCGGCACACAGCGGGTTGGGCCACGCGCCCTGTTCGTCCTGCGGCACCAGCCAGTTGCAGCCGGCCGGCGTGTCGAAGTTGGCGCAGCGCCGGTAGAGCGGACCGGCGGCGCCGCGGCCGCTGGTCAACTGCCAGCTGCCTGGCTGCGGGCCGGGGACGACCGGGCTCACATGGCCCAGGCCCGGCTCGTAGCCCAGCGCCAGGCCGCAGGCCAGGCACTGGCTGTTGCGAAAGAAGATCGGACGGCCGCAGTCGCAGCGATAGGCGCGTGAGGCCGTCGGGGTCTTGTGTGGCTTCCAGGACCGGCCGAGCCGAAGCGACAGGGAGTCGAAGAGGTGGTCCACTTCGCTTCCCGTGCGCGGTGTGTGGTTCGGCCTTTCAGCCGGCCCGTGCCGCCTTGGAGACGGTCACCAGCAGCACCACGCTGATCACGGCGAACAGGCCGCCGCTCCAGTACTCGTAGGGCAGGCCCAGCAGGTCGACGGCCGCATCGGCGCATGAGGCCTCGATACGGAACATGTACGGCCAGATGCGTTCGAGATCGAGCGCCGAAATGATCTTGTCGGCCAGCGTCAGGTTGCACGAGAAGCTCTGCGCTGCGACCTGGTTCTGGTACACCGCGGCCGCGACACCGCTGATGCTGGCCAATGCGGCCAGCGTCGCCAGCCCCTGGCTGGCCAGCAGCGAGCGCACGGCCAGCGCAGCAAAACACAGCAGCGCCACGAGCAGGAAGATCACGCGCTGCAGGATGCACCACGGGCAGGGCAGCATGCCGTAGGCGTGCTGCGACACCAGCGCAGCGCCCACGGCAGCCAGGCACAGCACGCCCACGGCGGCCAGGGCAAGGTCGGTATGGCGGATCTTCAAGGGGACTCCAGGCAACTCAAGCCAGTTGGTTACTCGACTTCGGCGATGAGTTCAATCTCGACGCACGAGCCCAGCGGAATCTGGGCGACGCCGAAGGCGCTGCGCGCATGGGCGCCCTTGTCGCCGAACACCTGGGCAAACAGTTCGGAGGCGCCATTCGTGACCAGGTGCTGCTCGGTGAAGCTGGGAGCGCTGTTGACCAGGCTCATCAGCTTGACGATGCGCTTCACGCGGTTCAGGTCACCCACAGCGGCATGCAGCGTGCCCATCAGGTCGATGGCGACGGCGCGGGCCGCGGCCTTGCCTTCTTCGGTCGTGATGTTCACGCCGAACTGGCCCACCCAGGGCTTGCCATCCTTGCGGGCGATGTGGCCGGACAGGAAGACCAGGTTGCCGGTGCGCACGAAGGGCACATAGGCCGCGGCGGGTGTCGCCACGGGCGGCAGTTCGATGTTCAGGTCTTTGAGCTGGTTGTAAACAGACATGTCAGGGCTCCTTCGAAATCAACCGGCAATCCTACACTCGCGCCCATAAACAAGATATCCAGGGCAGGCGATGGTGGGCGTGAATCATTCGGGCGCCAGATGGGCGGGTGCGCTCGTGTGCGTCGTGGCGGGCGTGGCAGCGCAGGTGCAGCAGTCGGCGTTGTGGCCCGTGGTGGCGTATGCAGGCGCGGTGCTGACGGCCCTGTGCCTCTGGGCCGGGCTGGTGCGATGGCCGGCGGGGCTGGTGCGTCAATGGCTGGGTGGGGTGCTGGCCGGGCTGCTGCTCGGCGGCGGGGTGGCCGGCCTGCAGGCGCACCATCGGCTGGGCGACCGGCTTGACCCAGCGCTCGAGGGGCGCGATCTCATCGTCACCGGCACGATTGCAGGCCTGCCTCGGCACGACGTGGGTGTGTCGCGCTTTGTCTTCGAGCCCGAGGACGCCCGGCTGGGCGACGAGGCGGTCGTGCTGCCCTCGCGCATCCTGCTGTCCTGGTATGCCGGCATGGAGGACCGCGAGCTGCTTGCCGGCCCCGGCCCCGAACTCAAGGCGGCCCAGCGCTGGCAACTGCGCGTGCGGCTGCGCCAGCCGCATGGAGCGTTCAACCCGCATGGGTTCGATTTCGAGTTGTGGCTGTTCGAGCAGGGCCTGGGCGCCACCGGCTACGTCCGCTCAGGCCGCAGTGCGCAGGCACAGCGTCTGGCACCGCCGGCGGGCCACTGGGTGCAGCGGGCAAGGCAGCGGGTGCGCGATGACATCGAGGAGGCCGTGGGCGATGAGCGCAGCGCCGGGGTGCTGTCGGCCCTGGTCGTCGGGGATCAGTCGGCCATCGATCGGGACGACTGGGACCTTTTTCGCATCACCGGCGTTGCCCACCTGATGTCGATCAGCGGCCTGCACGTGACGATGTTCGCCTGGGTGGTCGGGCTGCTGCTGCGCCGCCTGTGGGCCTGGCAACCCCGCTGGGGCCTGCGGCTGGCTGCACCGGTGGCTGCGCGCTGGGGCGGCCTGATCGCCGCACTGGGCTATGCAGTGTTTTCGGGCTGGGGTGTTCCGGCGCAGCGCACCGTGTGGATGCTCACTGTGGTGGTGCTGGTGGCGCAGTCGGGGCGGCGATGGCCCTGGCCGATGGTGCTCGCCGCGGCCGCGGCGCTGGTGTGCCTGCTCGACCCGTGGGCCGTGCTGCAGCCCGGGTTCTGGCTCTCGTTCGTTGCGGTGGCGGTGCTGATGGCGGCCGATGGCGGGCGCTGGGCCGCGGCCAGCCTGGAGCCCAGCGTGGCAGGCTCACGTCTGGCAGGCTGGCTGCGCCGCTGGCGGGGCGCCGCCGTGGCGGGTCTGCGCACGCAGTGGATCGCCAGCCTCGGCCTCGCACCGCTGTCGCTGGTGTTCTTCCAGCAGGTCTCGCTGGTGGGTCTGCTGGCCAACCTGCTGGCCATACCGCTGATCACGCTGGTGGTCACGCCCGCGGGCATCCTCGGGGTGGTGCTGCCCGGCGCCTGGCCCATGGCGGCCTGGCTGGTCGAGCAGTTCAGCGCCGTGCTGGGCCTGCTGGCACGATGGCCCTGGGCACAGTGGACAACGGCTGCTGCGGCACCCTGGGCCATGGCCTGTGGGCTGGCGGGCGGCGCCTTGCTGACCCTGCCGCTGCCCTGGCGCGTGCGCGCACTGGCACTGCCGCTGATCTGCCCGCTGGTGTGGCCGCTGGCCGACCGCCCCTTGCCCGGCAGTTACGACCTGCTGGCGCTCGACGTGGGGCAGGGCACGGCCGTGCTCGTGCGAACGGCCCGCCACACGCTGCTGTACGACGCCGGTCCACAGTACTCGCGTGACAGCGATGCGGGGCGCCGCGTGGTCGTGCCGGCCCTGCAGGCGCTGGGGGAGCGCCGGCTCGATCTGCTGATGCTGTCCCACCGCGATGCCGACCATGTCGGGGGCGTGCGGGCTGTGCTGGCACGGTATCCCGACACCCCGGTCAGCAGTTCGCTCGAGCCGGATCATCCGCTGCGCTCGGACATGGTCGCGCACCGGCGCTGTGAGGCCGGGCAGTCCTGGGTCTGGGACGGGGTGCATTTCTCGGTGCTGCATCCCGGCCCGCACGATGCGGCGCCGCCGCTCAAGCCCAATCAGGTGTCGTGTGTGCTGCGCATCGAGGCGCAGGGCCGGGTGGCCCTGCTGGCCGGCGACATCGAGCGCGGTGAGGAGGCTCGCCTGGTGGCGTCGCAAGGCGAGGCCCTGGCGGCGCACCTGCTGCTGGTGCCGCACCACGGCAGCCGCACCTCGAGCACGCCGCCTTTCCTTGCCGCCGTGCGGCCGGAGGTGGCGGTGTTCCAGGCGGGCTACCGCAACCGGTTCAGTCATCCGGCCGCCGACGTGCTCAGCCGCTACCAGCGCCATGGCATCGCCGTGATCACCACCGCACGGTGCGGCGCCTACCGCTGGACCGAAGGGCAGGGTCGATGCGAGCGTGACCTTCGGCGGCGTTACTGGCACCATGGGGTCGTGGAGCCCCAAGGTGCACCGTGAAGGTGCGATTGGCCTGGAACTTGCTAACTCCTCCTGGCGGAGAGGATACCGATGAGACCCAGCTTCGACGAGATGCACCCGACCAGCACCACGGTGCGTGATCACTACAAGACCTACGACCGCTGGCTGGCCCGTCAGCCGCGTGACCTGATGGCCGCCCGGCGCGCCGAGGCCGAGATGATCTTCCGGCGCGTGGGCATCACCTTCGCCGTCTACGGCGCCAAGGACGAGGACGGGGCCGGCACCGAACGCCTGATCCCCTTCGACCTCATCCCGCGCATCATCCCCGCCCATGAGTGGCGCGAGATGGAAAAGGGCCTGGCCCAGCGTGTGACGGCCCTGAACCGCTTCATCCACGACGTCTACCACGGTCAGGAGATCATCAAGGCCGGCATCGTGCCGGCTGACCAGATCTTCCAGAACGCGCAGTTCCGCCCCGAGATGCTGGGCGTGGACGTGCCCGGCGGCGTGTACTCGCACATTGCCGGCATCGACATCGTGCGCGCGGCCAACCCCGACGGCAGCGGCGCCTACTACGTGCTCGAGGACAATCTGCGCGTGCCCAGCGGCGTGAGCTACATGCTGGAGAACCGCAAGATGCTGATGCGGCTGTTCCCTGAACTGTTCAGCGAGCATGGCGTGGCCCCTGTGGCGCACTACCCGGACCTGCTGCTCGACTCCCTGCGGGCGGTGGCGCCGGCCGGCGTGAGCGAGCCCACCGTGGTGGTGCTGACGCCGGGCATGTACAACTCGGCCTACTTCGAACACGCCTTCCTGGCCCAGCAGATGGGGGTCGAGCTGGTCGAGGGGCAGGACCTGTTCGTCAAGGACAACTTCATCTACATGCGCACCACACAGGGCCCCAAGCGTGTGGACGTGATCTACCGGCGGGTGGACGACGACTTCCTCGACCCGCTGGCCTTCCGGCCCGACTCCACGCTGGGGTGTGCCGGCCTGCTGGGCGTCTACCGCGCCGGCAACGTGACCCTGGCCAATGCGATCGGCACCGGCATCGCCGACGACAAGTCCATCTACCCGTATGTGCCCAAGATGGTCGAGTTCTACCTCGGTGAAAAGCCCATCCTCAACAACGTGCCGACCTATCAGTGCCGCGTCGCGGAGGACCTGCGCTACGTGCTCGATCACCTCGACGAGCTGGTCGTCAAGGAAGTGCACGGTGCCGGCGGCTACGGCATGCTGGTGGGTCCGGCCGCCTCGCGCGCCGAGATCGAGGCCTTCCGCGCCCAGCTCAAGGCCCACCCGGAGGGCTACATCGCCCAGCCCACGCTGGCCCTGTCGACCTGCCCGACCTTCGTCGAGAACGGCATCGCGCCGCGCCACATCGACCTGCGCCCCTTCGTGCTGTCCGGCAAGACCGTGCAGATGGTGCCGGGCGGTCTGACGCGTGTGGCGCTCAAGGAAGGGTCCCTCGTCGTCAATTCGTCGCAGGGTGGTGGTACCAAGGACACCTGGGTGCTCGAGGCTTGAAGGAGGAGGCTGAAGATGTTGTCTAGAACCGCCGACCATCTGTTCTGGATGGCCCGCTACATGGAGCGGGCGGAAAACACGGCCAGGATGCTGGACGTGAATTACCAGACCCTGCTGCTGCCGCAGTCGGCCGCGGCCGCCGAGCAGGGCTGGAAGGGGCTGCTGAGCATCTCCGAACTGACGGGCGACTATGCCGAGCGTTATGGCAAGGTCGATACCCGCCGCGTGATGGACTACATGGTGCGCGACGAGCGCAACCCGTCGAGCATCTACTGCTGCCTGCGTGCTGCGCGCGAGAATGCCCGGGCCGTGCGGGGGGCGCTGACCACCGAGGTCTGGGAGACCCAGAACCAGACCTGGCTCGAGTTCAACCGCCAGATCGCCACCGGCCAGTTCCAGCGCGACCCCGGCGAGTTCTTCGAGTGGGTGAAGTTCCGCTCCCACCTGTCGCGGGGTGTGACGCTGGGGACGATGCTGCAGGACGAGGCCTTCCACTTCCTGCGCATCGGCACCTTCCTCGAGCGGGCCGACAACACGGCACGGCTGCTCGACGTGAAGTTCCACGGCGTGCAGAGCGAGTTTTTCGGCACGGCCGAGGCCAAGGACCAGGAATACGACTTCTATCACTGGTCGGCGATCCTGCGTTCCGTCTCGGGGTTCGAGGTCTATCGCAAGGTCTATCGCAACGTGATCCGCCCGGAGAAGGTGGCCGAACTGCTGATCCTGCGGGCCGACATGCCGCGTTCGCTGGCGGCGTGTGTCAACGAGGTGATGGGCAACCTGCGCATGGTCTCGAACGAGCAGTCGGCCGAGACGCTGCGCCGGGCCGGTCGCCTGCATGCCGATCTGCAGTATGGCCGCATCGACGAGATCCTCGCCACCGGGCTGCATGCCTACCTGACCCAGTTCCTGGACCGCATCGGCGACCTGGGCCTGGGCATCAGTCGCGACTTCCTCGTGCCGGTCACGCATTGACGCGGTCCCGGGCCGCACACCCCGGCCCGGGCCACCGCACAGGCGCTTCACAACACCACACCGGGCCCGGAGGGAGCCATGTCGATTCACGTCGCACTCAACCATGTCACGCACTACCGCTATGACCGGCCGGTGCAGCTGGGCCCGCAGGTGGTGCGGCTTCGCCCTGCGCCCCACTCGCGCACCCGCATCCTGAGCTATTCGATGCGTGTGCTGCCCGAGCAGCATTTCATCAACTGGCAGCAGGACCCGCAGTCCAACTACCTCGCGCGGCTGGTGTTCCCTGAAAAGACCACCGAACTGCGCATCGAGATCGACCTCGTGGCCGAGATGTCGGTGCTCAATCCGTTCGACTTCTTCCTCGAGCCGCATGCCGAGAAGATCCCGTTCGCGTACGACAGCAGCCAGCAGCACGAGCTGGCGCCCTACCTGGTGCGCCAGCCGCTCACGCCGCGCTTCGAGCAGTACCTGGCCGGTGTCTCGCGTGAGCCGCGGGCCACGGTGGATTTCCTGGTCGAGCTCAATCAGCGCGTGCAGCGCGACATCAGCTACCTGATCCGCATGGAGCCGGGTGTACAGACCCCCGAGGAGACCCTGGTGAAGGGCTCGGGATCCTGCCGGGATTCGGGCTGGCTGCTGGTGCAGCTGCTGCGCCATCTGGGCCTGGCCGCGCGTTTCGTTTCGGGTTACCTGATCCAGCTCACCCCGGACGTGAAGGCGCTCGACGGGCCGTCCGGCCCGGAGCAGGACTTCACCGATCTGCATGCCTGGTGCGAGGTCTATCTGCCCGGTGCCGGCTGGATCGGGCTGGACCCGACCTCGGGCCTGATGGCCGGCGAGGGCCACATTCCGCTGGCCTGTTCGCCCGAGCCGTCGTCGGCCGCGCCGGTCACCGGGGCCGTCGACAAGAGCGAGGTGACGTTCGAGCACCACATGAAGGTCGAACGCGTGTGGGAGGCGCCGCGCGTGACGCGGCCCTACACCGAGGCGCAGTGGCAGGCGATCGACCAGGTCGGCCAGCAGGTCGATGCTGACCTCCAGGCCGGGGACGTGCGCCTCACCCAGGGCGGCGAACCCACCTTCGTGTCGGTGGATGATCGGGATGGCGCCGAATGGAACACCGACGCCATGGGCCCCACCAAGCGTCTGTTGAGCGCGGACCTGCTCGCGCGGCTGAAGCAGAAGTACGGCCACAACGGCCTGCTGCACTACGGCCAGGGCAAGTGGTACCCCGGCGAGCAGTTGCCGCGCTGGTCGCTCAACCTGTTCTGGCGGCGCGACGGCGAACCCGTCTGGAACGACCCGGCGCTGTTTGCCGACGAGCACCGCCAGTACGGCGTGTCCGAGGCCGATGCCCGGCGCTTCCTGCAGGGCGTGGCGCAGCGTCTGGCGCTGGATGCGCAGTATGTGTTCCCGGCCTTCGAGGACGTCTGGTATTACCTGTGGCGCGAACGGCGCCTGCCGGTGAATGTCGACCCCTTCGACGCGCGCCTGGATGATCCGCAGGAGCGCGATCGCATCCGCGCCGTGTTCACCCAGGGGCTGGACACGGCCGTCGGCCATGTGCTGCCGATCGCCCGCAGTGAACGCGGCCCGGCGCGCTGGCGCACCGGCCGGTGGTTCCTGCGCAGCGAGCGCTGCTACCTGATGCCCGGGGACTCTCCCATCGGCTATCGCCTGCCGCTCGACTCCCAGCCCTGGGCCGCCCGCCAGGACATGCCGTATCTGCATCCGGTCGATCCGAACCAGCCATTCGGGCCGCTGCCCTCGTACCAGCGCCTGGTGGCGCAACTGCCGGGCCCGGCCTCGGGCGGGGTGCTGGCCGTGGGCCATGCGGGCGGGGGCGGTGCCACGCTGCAGTTCCAGCCGGGGGCGGGCAACGCGCCGCAGGGCGAGCCTGCGAACGGGGCGGCCGGACGTGCCCCGACGCCTTTCGAGTCGGCGGCGTGGATCACGCGCACCGCGATGTGCGCCCAGCCGCGCGACGGGCGGCTGTACATCTTCATGCCGCCGCTGAGTGACGTGCTCGACTACCTGGAGCTGGTTGCCGCCATCGAGGCCACGGCGGCCGAGCAGAAGCTGCCGGTCGTGCTGGAAGGCTACGAGCCGCCGCGCGATCCGCGCCTGGCCGTGTTGCGCGTCACGCCCGACCCGGGCGTGATCGAGGTGAACATCCATCCGGCGTCGAACTGGAACGAGCTGGTCGACCAGGCCACCTTTCTGTACGACGCAGCCTTCCAGACGCGCCTGTCGACCGAGAAATTCATGGTCGATGGCCGGCACACCGGCACCGGCGGCGGCAACCACTTCGTGCTGGGCGGCGCGACCCCGGGCGATTCGCCCTTCCTGCGCCGGCCGTCGCTGCTGGCCAGCATGATTGCGTACTGGCACAACCACCCGGCGCTGTCCTACCTGTTCTCGGGCCTGTTCATCGGCCCGACCAGCCAGGCCCCGCGCATCGACGAAGCCCGCAACGATTCGGTCTACGAGATCGAGATCGCGTTTGCCGAGCTGCGCCGGCTGGCGCTGGCTTCGCCGGACGGCAGCCCGCCGTGGCTGATCGACCGCAGCCTGCGCAACCTGTTGATCGACGTGACCGGCAACACCCACCGTGCCGAGTTCTGCATCGACAAGCTGTATTCGCCTGATGGCCCCACCGGTCGGCTGGGGCTGCTGGAGATGCGCGCATTCGAGATGCCGCCGCATGCTCGCATGAGCCTGGTGCAGCAGTTGCTCATGCGCGCGCTGGTCGCGCGTTTCTGGCGCGAGCCGTATCTGCCCGAGCGCCTCAAGCGCTGGGGCACCGAGTTGCATGACCGCTACATGCTGCCGCACTTCATCTGGCAGGACCTGTGCGACGTCCTCGAAGAGCTTGCCGGCCATGGGTATGCGCTGCAGCCTGAGTGGTTCGCCCCGCACTTCGAGTTCCGCTTCCCGCGGCTGGGCGACTTTTCGGCGCGCAGCGTCGAGGTCGAGCTGCGCATGGCCCTGGAGCCCTGGCATGTGATGGGCGAGGAAGGAGCGGCAGGCGGCACGGTGCGTTATGTGGATTCGTCAGTCGAGCGGCTGCAGCTGCATGTCACCGGTCTGGTCGACGATCGCCATGTGCTGACCTGCAACGGCCGGCCGGTCCCGCTGCAGCCCACCGGGCGGGTCGGCGAGTTCGTCGCCGGGGTGCGTTACCGAGCCTGGCACCCGCCGTCCGCACTGCACCCCACCATCGGGGTGGACGCACCGCTGACCTTCGACCTGGTCGACACCTGGATGAACCGCTCGCTGGGCGGCTGCCAGTACCACGTGGCCCACCCGGGCGGGCGCAACTACGACAGCTTTCCGGTCAACGCCTATGAGGCCGAAGCCCGGCGGCTGGCACGCTTCTTCCGCCTGGGGCACACGCCGGGACGGACCGAAGTCAGGGCGGAGCCGCGCAACCCGGACTTCCCGTTCACGCTTGACCTGCGGCGTGCCCGGACGTGATGGCCGGCGTGAGACCCGGCGCGGTGTCTGGCCCCCACCGGCACCCGTGCACGGTGCCGGTGCGTGGGCATCGGTAGTCGGCCGCATGCGCCGCACGGTCCGCGGTGGCAGACTCGCCCCATGATTTCGAACATCCTGGAGGGGTATCTGCCGGCGCCGCAGCGGTACGACGAACTGCTCGCCGATCCGCAGCGCGCTCGCGCGCACTGGCAGCGTTTCCTGGCCGAGCTGGCGGCCAGTTCGCCGGCGCAGATCCACGAGCGCATGGCACTGGTCGAGCGCGAGATCCGCGACCACGGCATCACCTACAACGTCTATGCCGACCCCAAGGGCGCCGACCGCCCCTGGGAGGTCGACCCGATTCCGCTGATCCTGTCGGCCGCTGACTGGGAGCATGTCGAGGCCGGCGTGGCGCAGCGCGCGCGCCTGCTCAATGCCGTGCTGGCCGACATCCATGGCCCGCAGACGCTGATGCGCGAAGGCTTCCTGCCGCCGGCACTGGTGTTCGGCAACCGCAGCTACCTGCACCCGGCCAAGGACATCTGTCCGCCGGGTGGCATTCATCTGTTCCACTATGCGGCCGACATGGCCCGCTCGCCCGACGGGCAGTGGTGGGTGTTTTCCGACCGGACGCAGGCGCCCTCGGGCGCGGGCTATGCGCTGGAAAACCGGTTGATGATCTCGCGCATGTTCCCCGAGGCCTTCCATCACCTCGGCGTGCAGCATCAGGCTGCCTTCTTTGCCTCCTGGCGAGAGTCGCTGGCCCACCATGCGCCGCGTGGTGATGGCCCGCAACTGCTGGTCCTGCTGACGCCGGGCCCCTACAACGAGACCTACTTCGAGCATGCCCTGCTGGCCCGCTACCTGGGCTTTGTGCTGGTCGAAGGCAGTGACCTGACGGTGCGCGGCGGCCGGGTCTGGCTCAAGACGGTCGAGGGGCTGCGGCGGGTGCACGGCATCGTGCGCCGGCTCGACGACGACTACTGCGATCCGCTGGAGATGCGCTCCGATTCCGCGCTCGGCGTGCCCGGGCTCACCGAGTGTGCGCGCAAGGGCACGGTACTGCTGGCCAACGGCCTGGGCGCCGGCGTGACCGAGTCGCCGGCGCTGCTGGCCTTCCTGCCGGGCCTGTGTGAGAGGGTGCTCAAGGAAAGCCTGATCCTGCCGTCAGTGGCCACCTGGTGGCTGGGTGAGCCTGCCGCCTTCGAGGAAGCCTGGGAGCGTCTGGACGATCTGATCATCAAGCCGGTGGACCGGCTTTCCGGCGAGCCGGTGGTGTTCGGCCACAAGCTCGACACCGCGGCCCGGGAGGCCCTGCGCGCCAAGGTGCTGTGCGAGCCGCACAAGTATGTGGCCCAGGAATGGGTGCGGCTGTCGCAGGCGCCGGTGCTCGACCGCGACCGACCCAAGCAGCTGGGCGCCCGGCCCGTGGGCCTGCGGGCCTTTGCAGTGGCCACGCCGGATGGCTATGCCGTGATGCCCGGCGGACTCACCCGCATGGGGGCGGCCGGTGACACCGAGGTGATCGCGATGCAGCGCGGTGGCGGCTCCAAGGACACCTGGGTGCTGTCCGACGCGCCGGTCAATTCCTCGTTCACCTTGTTGCGCACGACCGTCACCGCCGAGGACCTGCGCGCCTCGCGTGCCTACCTGTCGTCGCGGGCCGCCGAGAACCTGTTCTGGTTCGGTCGCTATGCCGAACGCAGCGACTGCACGGCTCGCCTGCTGCGCGTGGCGCTGACGCGCTGCGTGGCCGAAACCGAAGCCCAGGACGAAGGCACGGCCGCGGCTCTGATGTTGGCGCACGAGTGGGGTCTGCTGCCCCGGCCGGACGACCCGGTGGCTGACCTGCTGCTGGCGGCCACCGACCCCGCCCAGGGGCTGGGTGCGGTGCTGCGCCAGCTGGCCCAGGCCGGCTTCAGCCTGCGCGACCGGCTGTCACTGGACAACTGGCGCACGCTGAACCAGCTTGCCCATGATCCGGTCTTCCGGGAGCCAGCGTCCTTGCCGGTGGCGCTGAACTGGCTCGACCGTGCGGTCGTCACCTTGATGACCTTGTCCGGTTTTGCACTCGACGGCATGACACGCGGCACCGACTGGCGCTTTCTGTCGATCGGGCGCCGCCTGGAACGCCTGTCCTTCCTTTGTCGTGCCATGCTGACGGCCCTGTCCGAAGGGCCGGACAGCGGCCTGGACTGGCTGCTGGAGCTGTGCGATTCGTCGGTAACCTACCGCTCGCGCTACCTGATCGCGCCCGAATGGCTGCCGGTGCTGGACCTGCTGGTGCGTGATGAATCGAACACCCGCTCGATCGCCTTCCAGGTGCGCGGCGTGAGCGACTTCGTGCGTCGACTCGAACTGATGCACGGCCCCTTCGGCACCCATGTGCTGGCCCGGCATGTCGATGCACTGGCACGGCTGCAGCCGGGCGACCTCAGTCCCGACAGTGCGGTGCTGCGTGAACTGCTCGAGGCGCTGAGCGAGGCCACCTTCAGCCTGTCCGACGAGATCACCCAGACCTTCTTTGCGCATGCGCGGCCCCGCAGCATGTTGCACCTGGCGGCCTGAATCATCATGAACGCCAGCGTGACGTCCGGCCCTGCCTGCCCGTCCCCGTCGGTGCACACCGCGCAGAGTGTTTCGTCTTGCCCGACGCATTGAACGAATCATGCCGACCTACCGCATCGATCACGAGACTCGCTACGACTACAGCGCCCCGGTGTCGGAGTCCTGGCAGCTGGCCCGCCTGACACCGCGCGAGTTGCCCTGGCAACGGCTGGTCTGGCACCGCCTGCTGATCGACCCGGTGCCCGACGAGGCCGATGTCCGCCAGGACAGTTTCGGCAACCAGGTCACGATCTTCGCATTGCACCGGGCGCACCATGTGCTGCGCACCCACATGGCCTGCGAGGTCCAGCTCGGCCCGCGGCCAGCCTGGGCCGCCGGCCAGCATGAACCCTGGGAAGACGTCCGCCTGCAGCTGCTGCCGCCCAGGGTGCCGACGGACCTGTCGCTCGCACAGGCGCGCGAGCCCTCGCTGCTGCTGCCATGGTCGGCAAGGGCGCACCAGTACGGTGCTCAGAGTCTGAAGGCCGGGCGCGACTGGTTCGACTCGGTGCGTGACCTGATGCTGCGCATCCATGCCGATTTCGAGTTCGAGCCCGGCGCCACCACCGTCAGCACGCCGGTGGACACGGTGCTCACCAAACGAAAGGGTGTGTGCCAGGACTTTGCCCATCTGATGATTGCCTGCCTGCGTGCCCACGGCCTGCCGGCACGCTACATGTCCGGCTATCTGCTGACCAAGCCGCCCCCTGGGCAGCCCAGGCTGATGGGGGCGGATGCCTCTCACGCCTGGGTGTCGGCCTGGTCGCCGCAGCACGGCTGGGTGGAGTTCGACCCGACCAACGCCACACTGGCGGATGAGCGTTTTGTGGTGCTTGGGTGGGGCAATGACTTCGGCGATGTCGCGCCGCTGCGGGGCGTGATCCTGGGCGGTGGCGAACAGCACCTGAGCGTCGAGGTCAGTGTCTGGCCTGCCGGCGAACCGTATCCCCCCAGTCCGGGGAGTACGTCGACGCAAAGCCCGGTCGGGCGTGCTCCGGTGTGACGTAGTTCACGGATTGCTGGCGACACCCCCTGCCCAGGGGGTTATCCGCCGACCGCCACAGGCAGATAGTGAAGCTGTGGTCGTTGGAAAAGGTGGCGCCATGTTCTCGTTCACCAGCAAGGCAGCAAAAGTCCCGGCAAGGCCGTCGCGCACACAGCCCGAAGCGCGCCCCAGCGGCTTCGAAGGCTTCCACGCCACCCAGGCGGGCGCACCCAGCGCAGGGGCCGGCGACAACGGTGGCTCCTGGATCGACTCCACCCTTGACCTGAAACAAGGCCTGGACGTGGTCGAAATGAGCGATCTGCCGCTCGAGTTCTTCGAGGCGGCGCGCTCCTGAACCGACAGGGTGCCGCGTGGCGCGCTGCGCCACGGGCAAGGTGTCGTCAACGCCGGGCCAGCCGCCCGATGGCCTGGCCGAGTTCGATCACCGCCAGTGCGTAGTAACTTGACCAGTTGTAGCGGGTCACCACGTAGAAGTTCGGCGTGCCGGCCACGTGGCTCGGCGGCTGCGAGCCGTTCTGCAGTTCAACCAGCGCCAGCTTGCCGTCGAAGGCCGCCCCTTCGGGCGACAGCCCGGCGTTGCGCGCGGCAAACTCGGCCGGGGTGAAGCTCGGCACGATGTCCGGCGCCAGCAGCACGGCGCGGTCCTGAGGGTCGAGCGGTGCCGTCACGTCGAAGTGGGTCGGCTGACCCTTCTGCCAGCCGAACTCGGCCAGGTAGTGGGCGACGCTGCCGATGACGTCGGCCGCATTGCGGTGCAGGTCGACGTGGCCATCGCCGTCGAAGTCGACTGCGTATTTGTTCCAGCTGCTCGGCATGAACTGCGGCATGCCCATCGCGCCGGCGTACGAGCCACGCAGCGACAGCGGGTCGACACCCTCGCTGTGGCTGAGGACAAACAGCTGCTCGAGCTCGTCACGGAAGAACGCTGAACGGTCGCTGCGTCCGGTGGGGAAGTCGAAACTCAGCGTGGCCAGCGCGTCGATGGTACGGAAGCTGCCCATGTGGCGGCCGTAGAGCGTCTCCACGCCGATGATGCCCACGACGATCTCGGCGGGCACGCCGTACATCTGCTCAGCCTGCGTGAGCCAGCGAGCATGTTCCTCCCAGAACGCCAGCCCGGCCCGGATGCGGCGCGGCTCGATGAAGCGCGCGCGGTAGGCGGCCCAGTTCTTGGGCACACCGGCCGGCGGGGGCATGATCGCCTTGGTCACCGAGGGCAGGAAACGCGACTGCGCGAGCTTCTCGCGCACCCAGGCGGCGTCCAGGCCGCGCCGCGCCGCGAGTGCGTCGGCAAAGGCCATCACGTCCTCACGGCCACCGTAGGTGACGATGTCCGGCGGCTCGGCGCTGGCCACGGCCGTCTTGCCCTGCTTGGCCCAGGCGGGCGTTGCGCCGGCCAGGCCGGTTGCCAGGGCGACGATCCCGAGGATCGTGGTGGCGGCGGCGGCGAACGTCCGGCGCGGGCGGCTTCGGGGCAGTGGGGGAGGAAGGGAGCGAAAGCGGGACAGGATCATGGGGGAGAACGGGGGGTACTGGCCGGCGGGGCCGGCAGGCTCGCCGCCGCAGCATGCAGTTCACGGCTCAGGGAGGCCGCCAGTTTAGCCGCGCCACCCTGGCGTGTCGGCGCTTCGCGCGAGTAACGAATCGCGTCCATCCGATGCAGGCTCTGCACCACTGCCTGCGCGGATGACCCCCACAGCGCGGTGGCCCGGGCAGCCAGCGTGCGCGGAGGTTCATGTGCCGCGCTGATCAGCCCGGCGCGGCCCAGCCGTTGCTGCATCTGGCGATAGGCCCGCAGCCAGGGGTCCTGGCGGCTGCGTTCCCAGGTGGCCCAGGCGGCGCCCACGGTGGCGGCAGCCACCACCAGCCCGAGGAGCAGCAGGGCAAGTTCTTCCCAGCCGGGCGACTGGAAGCCCAGGCTCTTGAGCAGGTCGAGCTGACGGCCACGTGAGTAGTTCAGCACCCACTGGTTCCAGGCGGTGTTCAGCGCAGTCCAGCGATCACTGAAGGCGCGCAGCAGGTCCTCGTTGATGGCTCCGAACGCCGTCGCCACGAGACCGGGCGGAACGCGCAGATTCGCATTGCTGGCAATGCGGTCGGGAGCCACGGCGGCGGTGGGGTCGGCACGCACCCATCCCACACCTTCTTCCCAGTACTCGGCCCAGGCATGTGCAAAGCTGTTGCGAACGATGTAGTAGCCATCCACCGGATTGCGCTCGGCGCCCTGGTAACCGGTCACGATGCGCGCCGGAATGTCCATCGCACGCAGTGCGACCACAAAGGCGGCAGCAAAGTGCTCGCAGAAGCCCTCCTTGCGGTCGAACCAGAACTCGTCGATCGCGTGCCGTCCCTGGGCATCTCCGTAGTTTCCCGGCGCGAGCGTGTACGAGTAACCCTGAGTGCGGATGTGCTGGAACAGCGCACGCGCCACGGTACCCGCACTGGCCTGGGCATAGCGGGGTTGAGCGCGAAGTTCCGCCGCCCAGGCCAGCATGCGGGGGTTGTAGCCGGCCGGCAGTTCGACGAACGCCCGCAGCCCGATCACCGGCTGGACCGGACCGTGCTGGAAGTTCGGGTAGGCCGTGGCCGAGATGCGCTGCCGCTCGATCAGCGGGCGCCCCGTCAGCCATTGCAGGTCAGGGCGCTGGCGCAGTGGAAACTCGTCGACGGCTGGAGGGTCAACGGTGGTTTCAAGCAGCGGCAGTACATTGACGCGGGTTGGCTCGATCGTGATCTCGTAAGGTACCGGCCGGCCCATGGGGCGGACCTCGGGCAAACGCATGCCGGTGAGCATCACGTTGCCCGGAATCGGGCGCCATTCGCGGCCATCGAACTCGCCGAGCACCGGGCCGCGGAAGTAGAGGGATTGCGCGGGCGGCGCGTTGCCCAGGAAACGCACCGTCAGTGCGACACCGTCGTCCAGTGCCAGCTGTGCCAGCGTGCCCATCGTCATGCGGTCGTTCAGGCCGGTGCGTCCTGCGGTGGCATCGCTGGGCAGGCCCCACAAGGGCCCGAAGCGAGGAAACAGCAGGAACAGCACGACCATGATCGGCGCGCCCAGCAGGCACATGCGCGCGGCCAGTGCAGCCGCACGGGCCAGGCTCGGCTGGCCGACCGGCATGTGCGCCAGCACCAGCGCGGCCAGAAGCCCCCACACTGCGAGCAGCATTGCCAGGGCGACGAGCAGCGTCTGCGAGTAAAGGAAATTCGTCAGGACCAGGAAGAACCCGAGGAAAAACACGACAAAGGCGTCGCGCCGTGCACGCAACTCGAGCGTCTTCAGGGCCACCAGCACCACCAGCATCGTGACACCGGCTTCCTTGCCCAGCAGGGTGCGGTGGGTCCACCAGGCCGCCGCGGTGGCCAGTACCAGCAGTGCCACCAGGATCCAGCGCCCGGGCAGTGTCGCCCCGCGCACGGCCAGCACCGCGCGCCAGATCAACAGGCTGGTCGCCAGCGCAGTGCACCACCAGGGCAGGTGGCCGACGTGGGGGGATACCACCCAGGCCACCACGCCGAGCAGGAACAAGGTGTCGCGTGTGTCGCGTGGCAGATGCGCCCAGCCCGGCCAGGCCGCGCGCAGCGAGCCGAAGGGGTGCGTGAACGTTGTCTGGGTCGTCATGGGGTGCCTCAGGCCGCGGACAGGGGTGCAGGGGGCGGGTTCAGGACCACAGGGCCAGTGCCTCCAGGCAATGCCGCCGGTGGGCCTCGCCATGGTCGGGCGTCAGTTCGACACCGGGCAGACGCAGGCCGTAGCGCAGTTCGGCGCGGTCGGCTGCGATCACCCAGGCAGTCAGGCGCGACAGCCGGGCTTCAGTGTCGGGGCCGCCAGTGTCCTGATAGTCGAGCCACAGTTCCAGGCGTGCTGCCGATGCCGTGTCACGGCTCACCAGCTCGTCGGTCTTGGCAGCTTTTTTCCAGACGACCAGCTTCAGCGGGTCACCCCGGCGGTATCCACGCACCCCGTCGGTTTCGCCGCCGTCGCGGCTGCGGGCCTGTGCCGGGCCGCCGGCCACGGCCTGGGCCGGTGGCAGGGGCGGTGGCCAGGCCTCGGGCCGTGGGTAGGCGAGCAGTCGGGAGGCCGGCCGCCACACGGTCCAGACACGGAAGATGCCCAGCGGAAAACGGGTTTCGGCCGTGAGCGGCGGCACAGGGTGCCAGCCGCGGCGGGTGGGCTGGAAGCTGACGTGTGCAATCGCCGTGCCCAGTGCTGGCACGTCCGTCCAGGTCCAGCCCGTCGTGCCGGCGCGACCTTCGTCATAGACCCGCAGGCCGATGCCGTAGCGCGGCCGCCCGGCGGCTTCGACCAGGCTCACCTCGAGCGGTGCCGCGTCGCCCGCGAAGGTCGGGACCGGCGCCTTGAGCTGCAATGTCAGGCCGCGCAGCGTCCCGTGGGTGAGGTGCATGCCGACGACACCCGCGCCGGCCAGCAGGAAGGTCAGCAGGTAGCCCAGGTTGAGCTGGTAGTTGATCGAGGCCAGCAGCAGCGTGATCAGCGTGACGGCAAACACCAGGCCAGGGCGGGTGGGCAGGATGTAGACGTTGCGCTGAGTGAGCGTGTGGGTGTCCGACAGCGGCAGGCGCGACTGCCACCATGCCCGAAAGCGCTGGCGCAGCCAGGCGGCCGGGTTCAGCGACGAACTGATCCTGCGGGCGATGGCTGCGGTGATTGCGGCGGCCATGGCGGCAGTCAGGGCAGGGGTACAGCCTCGAGCATGGCGCGCACCTGCTCCATGCGGCCGCGTCCGCTGCTGGGCACCGGTACCAGGCGGTGAGCGATCGCCTGGGGCAGGATGGCCTGGACGTCGTCGGGGGCGACGTAGTCGCGTTGGGCGAGCAGCGCACGGGCCTTGGCGGCGCGCAGCACCGCGATGCCGGCGCGCGGGCTGAGTCCTTCGACAAACCATTGACCCGAGCGCGTCGCGGCGATCAGGTCCTGCAGATAGTCGAGCAGCGGGTCGGCGGCATGGATGGCACGCACAGCCTGCTGCACGTCGAGCAGCTCGATCGGTGTCATGACCGGCGTCAGGTGCTCGATGGCGTCGCGGCGGTCCCGGCCGGCGAGCAAGTCGCGTTCGGACCGGCGGTCGGGGTACCCCAGGGTGATGCACATCAGGAAGCGGTCGAGCTGAGACTCGGGCAACGAATAGGTGCCCAGCTGATCGTTCGGGTTCTGCGTGGCAATCACGAAAAACGGCGTCGGCAGGGCGCGTGTCTCGCCCTCGACGCTGACCTGATGCTCTTCCATCGCCTCCAGCAGGGCGCTTTGCGTCTTGGGCCCGGCGCGGTTGATCTCGTCGGCCAGCAGCACCTGGGCAAACACCGGGCCCGGATGGAACACGAAGGCCTCGCGGGCACGCTCGTAGACGCTCACCCCGACCAGGTCGGACGGCATCAGGTCGGCGGTGAACTGCACGCGCGAGAACTGCAGCCCCATCGACACCGCCAGCGCATGTGCCAGGGTGGTCTTGCCCACGCCCGGAACGTCCTCGATCAGCAGGTGCCCGCCGGCCAGCAGGCAGGCCACGCTGTCCTCGACCTGCGTGCGCTTGCCGACGATGATCGTGTTAATCTGATCCAGCAGACGTTGCAGCTGCTGGTGCATGAGCGGGCTCGTGTGGGATGTCATGAGCCGGCACATTAACTGAATTTCCAAAGACCTCACGGGGACAAGTTCACGATGGCGACGGGCTATTTCAGCCACCCGGATTGCCGGCGGCACGACATGGGGCGCGGGCACCCCGAATGCCCCGAGCGGCTCAGCGCCATCGAGGACCACCTGCTGGCCACCGGCCTGGACATTGCCCTCGATCGGCGCGATGCACCCATCGCCCAGCTCAGCGACGTGCATCTGGCCCACAACGTGGCCTATGTGTCCAACCTGAAGGACCTGATGGAGCAAGTGGGTGCGGCCGGCGAGACCCGGGCCATCGACATGGACACCATCGTGTGCCCGCACACCTGGGCCGCGGCGCTGCGTGCTGCCGGTGCCGCGGTGGCAGCCACCGACGCCGTGATCGACCGCCAGCTCGACAACGCCTTCTGCGCGGTGCGCCCGCCCGGCCACCATGCCACACGGTCGCAGGCCATGGGCTTCTGCTTCTTCAACAATGTGGCCGTCGCGGCCCGGCATGCGCTGGATGTGCGCGGCCTCAGGCGTGTGGCGGTGGTCGACTTCGACGTGCATCACGGCAACGGCACCGAGGACATCCTCGCTGGCGACGAGCGGGTGCTGATGGTGAGCTTTTTCCAGCATCCGCTGTACCCTTACAGCGGGGCCGACGGCTCCGCACCCAACATGGTGAACCTGCCGGTGCCCGCCTACACGCGCGGCATGGAGATCCGCGAACTGATCGAATCGATCTGGATGCCGCGCCTGGAGGCCTTCCGCCCGGAGATGATCTTCGTGTCCGCCGGCTTCGACGCGCACCGCGAGGACGACCTCGGCCAGCTCGGCCTGATCGAGGCCGACTACGAATGGATCACCCGCCGCGTGATGGACGTGGCCGAACGGCACGCCAAAGGGCGCATCGTGAGCTGCCTCGAAGGCGGCTACCACCTGAGCGCGCTGGCGCGCAGCGTGGCCACGCACCTGCGCGTGCTGGCCGGTGTGTGACGCCCTGCTTGTCCGCCCGAGCGGCGGGTGCGTGAATGCAAGGCTCGAACTGCGGCCTGACATCCAGCTCTGAAACAATACGCCCCGGCCGGCGTGCCGGCGAGCGAACCGAAGGCTGCCCGTGCGTGGCGGCTGCAATCACCCAAGGACTCCTCCCATGGCGCAACCGATGACGGCTGCCGACTTCGACGACCTGCTGGTCCGCCTGACCAGCGTCAATGCCCTGCTCGAACTGCTGGTGCTGGCCCTGTGCCTGATGCTGGCCTGGCTCGTGGTGCGCCTGTTGCGCGGGCGTGAGCGACCCGAGGGCTCGATCTGGTTCGGTGACCGCCTGATCGACGGCGTGCTTTTCCCGGTGCTGGCGCTTGCATTTGCGATGGCCGCCGCCCGGCTGATGGTGGCCTGGGTGCCGTCGGCGGTATTCAAGCTGGCCGTTCCGATCCTCATCTCGCTGCTGGCCATTCGTGTCACGGTGCGTGTGCTGCGTGCGGCCTTCCCGTCCTCGTCGCTCTTCCGGGTGATCGAACGCTCCGTATCGTGGTTTGCATGGATCTGCGCGGTGCTGTGGGTGACCGGGCTGCTGCCGCTGGTGCTCGAGGAGCTCGACGCCATCAGCTGGAAGATCGGCGCCACGCCGGTGACGCTGCGCAACCTGATCGAAGGGGCGCTCAGTGCCATCGTCGTGCTGGTGGGGGCCTTGTGGATCTCCGCCGCGATCGAGGCCCGTCTGCTCAAGGGTGCGGGCGACAACCTGTCGATCCGCAAGATTGCCGCCAATGCAACGCGCGCGCTGCTGCTGTTTGTCGGGCTGATGCTGGCCCTCTCGGCCGCGGGCATCGACCTGACGGCGTTGTCGGTGTTCGGCGGCGCCATCGGGGTGGGGCTGGGTTTCGGCCTGCAGAAGCTGGCCTCGAACTATGTCAGCGGCTTCGTCATCCTGGCCGAACGCTCGGTGCGCATCGGTGACCTGGTCCGGGTCGACAACTTCGAGGGCCGTATCACCGACATCAACACGCGCTACACGGTGATCCGTGCAGCGAACGGGCGCGAGTCGATCGTGCCGAACGAGCTGTTCATCATCCAGCGGGTCGAGAACGCGTCGCTCGCCGACACCAGCCTGCAACTCAGCACGGTCTTCCAGGTGGCCTATGGCACCGACTTCCCGATGTTGCGCCCCAAACTGCTGGCGGCCATCGAGGCGGTCGATCGCGTGATGAAGGATCCCGGCCCCGCGATCCACCTCACCAACTTCGCGGCCGACGGGCTGGAGCTGACGGTGTGGTACTGGGTCGCCGACCCGATCAACGGGCAGGCGAACCTGCGCTCCGAGGTCAATCTGGCGATCCTTCGGGTGCTGGACGAAGAAGGCGTGGAGATCCCCTTCCCGCAGCGTGTGGTGCGCCACATGCCCGAAGGCAAGGCCGGAGCAGCGGCCATGGACACGCCCCCGGCGAAGGGGGCTTGAGGGGACGTCGTGCGCAGGCTGACCCGCCTGCGCCGCGGGGCCGTCAGGCCACGGCGACCGGGATCTTGCCGATGCGGGCCTGCCACTCGCGCGGCCCGGTGATGTGGGCGCTGGTGCCGCCGGCATCCACCGCCACCGTCACGGGCATGTCCACCACGTCGAACTCGTAGATGGCTTCCATGCCCAGGTCGGCAAAGCCCACCACCTTGG
>CBFGPV010000043.1:0-27776 GCA_965650765.1 uncultured Burkholderiales bacterium | reverse complement strand
GTGTAGTGGTCCCACCAGCGCACCCGCTCGACAAAACGCCACTGGCCGCTGCTGTAGAACGAGGCCGTGGCCAGGCGCTCCACGCCTGACGTCAGCACCCGCACCGGATTGCCCATCTGCTTGAGTTCGTCGCACTGGCCAGTGGCTGGCAGCAGCGGCACGGCCTGGGCCGCGTCCTTGAGCGCGTGGGACCAGTGCAGCTTTTCGGCCGCGCGCTGTGTGTCCAGCCCCGAGCCGGCCAGCCGTTCGCGCGTGGCGTGTTCCCAGTGCTCGAAGTGCAGGATCGCGGGGCGGTCGTCCGCCACGGCCTGAAGGCGCAGTATCGACTCCTCATGCCACGCGGCATGCACGATGCGCAGGTCGTCGCGCTGCAGCGCCAGCGGCAGCGTGGCCAGGAAATCCAGCGTGTCGGCGCGGTCCTCGGCGGGCATCCGGGTGAAGGGCTCGAACTTGGCGTCATGGGTCGAGGCTTCGTCCCAGAACCAGTCGTTGCCGTCCTTGCGCTGGCCGCGCAGCAGGTTCAACTCGTGATTGCCGAGCACCGCATCGGCCAGGCCGGACGCCAGCATCGGGCGCACCAGGCGCAGCACGCCTGGCGAATCCGGGCCCCGGTCGCACAGGTCACCCACAAACACCAGCCGGCGCCCGCGGGGGTGCCGGCCCTGCTCGTCGTAGCCCAGGTGGCCCAGCAGGGCCCGCAGTGCGTCGCATTCACCGTGGATGTCGCCGACGATGTCCAGCGGGGCATCTGGCAAGGGTTTGAACATGGGCAGATCCTGTGGGCGCGGATGGACGCCTCCCAGTGTGCCGCAAGCCCGGCGGCGCGGCGGCGCCGGTCGTTCAGGCCGGATCGGGCAGGCTGAAGCTGAAGCAGGCGCCAACGCCTTCGCTGGCGGTGGCCCAGATGCGTCCGCCGTGGCGTTCGACGGCAGCGCGCGCGATGCTCAAGCCCACACCATGGCCTTCAAAGTGGCGCGCATGCAGGCGCACGAAGGGCTGGAACAGTCGATGCGCGGTCTGGGGGTCGAATCCCACACCGTTGTCCCTGACCTGCACGACGGTCTGGGCGCCCTGGCGGATGCCGCTGATCGTGATGCGGGGCGGGTGGCGTTCGCGTGTGAACTTCACTGCATTGGCCACCAGGTTCAGCAGCGCCGGGCGCAGCAGGCTCGCATCGGCCCAGGCATGCGGCAGGCCGTGCAGTTCGAAGTGCACCGCATGCGCCTGCGGGCAGTCCAGGCAGAGCTGGGCGACGACGTCGCAGGCCAGCGTGTCGAGGTCGGTCCAGCCGCGGTTCAGGTTCGCACCCTCGGTGCGCGCCAGCGTCATCAGCGTGCTCACGAGCTGCGTGCAGCGACTGGCCTGACCGGCAATCAGCTCGATCATCTGGCGGGCCAGCGACGGGTCGTTGCCGTCGAGCGCCTCGCCGGCGATCAGCGCGAGCGACTGGATGCTGCCCAGCGGGCCGCGCAGGTCATGCGACACGCTGGCGTTGAAGCTCTCGAGCGCGGCGATGGTCGACTCCAGTCGATCCAGTCGGGCCCGCATCGCGCCGTCGGTGTCCATGCCATTGTCCGCTTTGGCGACGGGATGATCGGCTGCCCTGAGATGGTCGTTGAGGCGGGGGGCATCGACGAGTACTGCTTGCATGATGTGTCTCCTGGCACGCGCTCAAGCGAGCGGTCGGCTCTTGTGACCGGGCGCTGCCAATCGGCATGCACATGTCGTGCCATGCGGCCGCGGCCGGTGAACTGCCGGTCAGCCACTCGTGCCGCGCGTGCCAGTCCTGTCGTGTGGCGTGTGGATTTCCAGACGAATCAGGGTTGACCCGCGTCACGATCTCCACACGGGCCACACGCGCGGCCAGCAGGCCGTGGCGAGGGTTTCAGTTGGCTGTCGCGAGGATTTCAGTCGATTTCAAATGCAGGTGATCTGCGCGGACTGGGTCACGCTCGCCGTGCGAATCACGTCAAGCCTCGGGGCAGGCGTCCGAAGGAGGGTGCATCGTGCACCGGCAGGCAAGGCCGGAGCGAACACCGCACTGGAGACACCATGAGACTCGTTCGTGACATGAGGCTGCCGGCGCGCCTGGCATGCGGTTTCGGCATCGTGCTGGCGCTGCTGGCGGGGTTGTCGGTGGTGTCGTTGCTGAGCATTGCCGAACTGGCCGATGGGGCACGCACCATCGCCCGCGTCAACGCGCTGAAATCGCAGCATGCGCATGCGATGGAGACGGCGCTGAACGATGCAGTGATCGGCATGCGCAACCTGGCGATCACCGAAGACGGCGCCGAGGAAGACCGCGAGTACCGGCGCATGACGGCCGCGCTGCAGCGCTACGACCGTGCCCTGCAGGCGCTGGAGCGCAGCTTCGACGAGGCCGGCGGGGCACTGCCCGAGGAGCGCGCGCGGCTGCAGGCGGTGGCCGAGGCGGCCACGGCGGGCCGGGCGATCGTGGTGCAGGCCGAACGCGAGATCCGCGAGAAGGGCGGCACGCCGGCCCAGGTGGCTTTTGTGATCCGGCTGCAACTGCGCACCGAGATGGCCCGCTGGAGCCAGTTGCAGGACGACTGGGGCGCACGCATCCGCGAGTTCACGGCGCTGGAGCAGCGGTTGAACGAGGCCACGGCCCAGGCGCTGGAGGCCCGCTCGCAACGCACCACCGTGGTCGTGCTCGCGGGGGCGGTGCTGGCGCTGCTGGCCGGCGTGCTGGCCGCATGGCGCATCAGCGGCGGTGTGGTCGGGCCGGTGCGCCAGGCGGTGGCCGTGGCGCAGCGTGTCACCGAGGGCGACCTGTCCCGCCCGGTGGTGTCACAGCGGGGCGACGAACTGGGCGACCTGCTGCGTGCGCTCGAGGCCATGCGCCAGCGGCTGCATGGTCTGGCCTCCCGTGTGCATGACGCGACCGGTGCCGTGACCCATACCGCCGAGGACATGGCAACGGCCAACCATGACCTGGCCGCCCGCACCGAGGTGGCCACCGCCAGTCTGCGTGGCTCGAACGATGCCGCCGACCGGCTGCTCGAGATGGTGAACCGCGCCGCGGCCACCGCGGTGCATGCGAGCGAGCTGGCGCTCAAGGCCAGCGAGGTGGCGTCGCGCAGCGGCGAGGCCGTGTCACAGGTGGTGCGCACGATGGGCGAGATCGATGCCTCGTCGCGCCAGATCACCGACATCACCGGGGTCATCGACGGCCTGGCCTTCCAGACCAACCTGCTGGCCCTGAACGCGGCCGTGGAGGCTGCTCGGGCAGGCGAACAGGGGCGGGGCTTTTCGGTGGTGGCCGCCGAGGTGCGCAACCTTGCGCAGCGCAGCGCCGACGCGGCGCGCCAGATCAAGCAGTTGATCGGGGCCTCGGTCGACAAGGTGAAGTCGGGCACTCGGCAGGTCGAGGTGGCCGGCGGCACGATGCACGAGGTGGTCGACAGCGTGGCCCAGGTCTCAAGCCTGGTGAGCGAGATTCGGGCCGGGGTGGGCACGCAGGCGGTGGCCGTCGACGAGATCGCCCAGTCGGTGCGCCAGCTCGACCGCACCACGCGGCAGAACGCCGACCTGGTGGAAGAGTCCGCTGCGGCGGCCGACTCCTTGCGCATGCAGGCCCAGGCCCTGACCGAAGTGGTGGCGGTGTTCCGCCTGGCCGACGCCCCAGCGCCTGCCGTGCAGGACGACACGGCGCAGCGACAGCCGAACGAAATCGCGCCTCGGGGCGAAGGACAGCTCGACGACATGCAGGCCGCCGTCGCGTGTCGATGAGGGCGGCTGTGCACAGGGGTTTTGCGTGAACATCCGTGACCCACAGCTACCCAGGAATGGAGGCGTGCGACCTGGCCGCAGGGCAGGGCCTGCTTCTCGATGCACTCATGAGATTGTTGATCGCCGAGGACGACAGCGTGCTGGCATGGGCCCTGCAGCGAACCTTCGAAAAACGCGGCTACACCGTGAGCCTGTGCCAGGACGGCATGGGCGTGCTCAGCGCCGTGGCGGGCTTCGGGCCCGATGTGCTGCTGCTGGATCTCGGCTTGCCCGGACTCGATGGCCTGGCCATCCTGGCGCGTCTGCGTCAGGCCGGCAACGAGCTTCCGGTGATGGTGATCACCGGCCGACAGTCGGTTGGCGACCGGGTGCAGACCTTCGGTGCCGGTGCCGACGATTTCCTGAGCAAGCCTTTCGACATCGATGAGCTGGACGCCCGCATCCGTGCTCTGGCGCGCCGCTGCGCACGGCATCGGCCTGAGCCGGTGTGTGTGGGCCGCCTGCGCCTGCAACCCGACTCCGGGGCGATCCATCGCGACGACGCAGTGCTCGAGCTGAGCCCGCGTGAACAGGCCTTCCTGGCGGAGCTGATGGTGAACGCAGGGGAGGTGGTCGCACGCGACCGGCTGCTGCGCGCTGTGTTCGCGCTGGCCGAACCGGCACGTGCGCAGGCCCTGGACGTGGTGGCCCACCGTGTGCGCCGCAAGATTGCCGGCAGCGGTGTGCGCCTGCGCACCCTGCGCGCTGTGGGCTACCAGCTCAGCGAGGACGGCTGACGCCTGGTGGTGCGCACGACCGCCCGGTGGGTTCAGGACAGCGGGCGCAGTCCGTAGCTGCCGTTGCGGCGGTTGACCAGTTGCACGCCCGAGCCGTTCAGCTTCTTGCGCAGGCGGCTGGCGACAACGGCGAGCGCACCGGGGCCCACATCGGCGTGCGTGGGAAAGACAAACCGGGACAGGCGATCGCTGGGCGCATGGTGTCCACTGCTTTCGACCAGGGTGCGCAGCAGCGCATGTTCACGCGGCGTCAGGGTCAGCAGCTCGCCATGCAGGTAGAACACGCCAGAAGGCAGGTCCAGCCGCAGCGGCCCGCAGTCGATGGCCATGGCCTGCACACGCGCGTGACGCCGCACCAGGGCGCGCAGCCGCGCTTCCAGCTCGTCGGGATCGCAGGGTTTGGACAGGAAGTCGTCCGCGCCCGCATTGAGGCTCTGGATGCGGTCCCCGACCTCGGCACGTGCGGTGTGCACCAGGATCGGCGTGGCGATGCCGCTGCGCCGGGCCTTGTGCAGCAGGGCCAGGCCATCCAGTTCGGGCAGCGACAGGTCGAGCACCACCGCATCACAGGCCCGGGCGTGCAGCCGGTCGAGTGCGGCGCGCCCATTGCTGCAGGCCTCGACGCTGAAGCCACGTCGCTCCAGCAGCAGGCGCAGTGCCTGGCGCATCGTGTCATCGTCTTCGGCGAGCAGGACTTTCATCAAGCGGCTCCGCTCACACCGGGACAACCGAGGGGCTGCCGGGCCCGTCATGGGGCAGGCTGAAGCTGAAGCAGCTGCCTCGGCCGACGCGCGAGCGTGCCCAGATGCGCCCGCCGTGCCGCTCGATCACCGAGCGCACGATGCTCAGGCCCACGCCGTGGCCTTCATAGTCGCGAGCATGCAGCCGCACGAAGGGGCGGAACAGGTGCGTCGAGGCCGACGGGTCGAATCCCACGCCGTTGTCGCGCACATGGATCGTGGTCCAGCGGCCGCACCGCGCGCCGCTGAGCTCGACATGCGGGCGCGCGCGTCCGCGCGTGAACTTCACGGCGTTGGACATCAGGTTGAGCAGGGCGGTGCGCAGCAGGCCGGCGTCGGCCCAGGCCGGCGGCAGGGGGCGGATCGAGATCTCCGGTGCGTGTGCATCCGCCCGTTCCACGCGCAGTTGCTCGATCACGTCGTGGGCGATCGGGTTGAGGTCGATGCAGCGGCGCTGCATCGGTGCATGATCCACCCGTGCGAGTGTCAGCAGCACGGCCACCAGCTCGGAGCAACGATGGGCCTGACCGGAGATGAGGTGCAGCATCTGGCGAGCGAGCTCGGCGTCCTGGACGTCGAGCGCATCGCTGGCCAGCCGGGCCAGCGAGACGATGCTGCCCAGCGGGCCCCGCAGGTCATGGCAGACGCTGCGGTTGAAACTTTCGAGTGCCTCGACGGTGGCCTGCAACTGCGCCACGCGGTGAATGGCCGTGGGGTCGGCAGCGAGTTCGCCGCCGGGCGAGGCTGCGGGGGCGGTGCAGAACGAGGTGTCGGCAGCGTCATCCAGGAGAACTTCTTCGACGTGCATGGCAGGGTCCTTCCTTCACGATGAACGTGGGGTCTCCCCGATTTCTGCTCGTCCCTGGCGCAGACCGGATCCCGCTGCCGTGCCACAAGGCACGGCAGCGGGGCAGGCCAGGGTCAGAGCATCCCGACCTTGGACATCAGCGCACGCAGGCGCTCGTGTTCCTCATCGACGAACTTGCCGAACTCGTCACCGGTCAGCAGGGCCTGGGTCCAGTTGTTGGTGGCCAGCGACTCGGACCACGACTTGGTCTTGGTCGCAGCGATCACCTTGTCGATCAGGGCCTGGCGTTGTTGCGGCGTGATGCCGGGGGCACCGTACACACCACGCCAGTTGCCGATCACGACGTTCATGCCCTGTTCGACCAGCGTGGGCACCTGGCTGCCGCGCAGCCGGGTCGGTGCGGTCACGCCGAGCGCGCGCATCTTGCCGTTCTTGATGTACTCCTCCAGCTCGGCATAGCCGCTGGTGCCCACCGTCACGTGGCTGCCCAGGATGGCGGCCGTGGCTTCACCGCCGCCCTTGAACGGCACGTAGTTCACCTTGGTGACGTCCACACCGGCTTCACGGGCGATCATCGCGACGCTGACGTGGTCGACCGAGCCCTTGGAGCCGCCGCCCCACTTCACGCTGGCGGGGTCCTTCTTGAGCTGTTCGACCAGGTCCTTCATGGACTTGAGCGGCGAGTCGGCCGGCACCACAAAGACGTTGTACTCGGCGAGCAGGCGCGCGATCGGCGTGGCCTGCTCCAGCGTGACGGGGGGCTTGTTCTGCACGATCGCGCCCACCATCACGGCGCCGGTCACGACCAGCGCGTTGGCGTCACCCTTGCTCGCATTGACGAACTGCGCCAGGCCGATGGTGCCGCCGGCGCCGCCCTTGTTCTCGTACACGACACTGCCCACCTTGCCGGCTTCCTGCATGGCCTTGCCGATGCCGCGGCCGGTCTGGTCGTAGCCGCCACCGGGGTTGGCACCGATCATGACCTTGAGGTTCTCCTGGGCCAGAGCCATCGGTGACGCGGTGGCCAGCACCGTGCCGAAAAGGCCTGCCGCGGCGGCAGCCGTGAGCTGGCGAAGGAAGTGACGACGCATGGTGATCTCCTTTTGTGGTTGAGTGGTGAATCGCTGGTTGGATGTTCGTCGCTGAGCGCGGCCGGCGAGATCGGGGCAACCCTGAGGTCGCGGCCGCTACCTATCGCGTCGCTGTCGAAACGCCGGAATTGGCTGTCGGATAGCTGTCGGCGCCTCGCGATGCCCGGGCAGGCGGTCGTGCGACAGGCTTGGTCGGATCCAGAAAGCAAAAAGCTGCCGCCAGCAGCGCTGGTCGGCAGCAAACCTAGGAGACAAAAACGGAGCGTGGATCAGAACGTGTGGATGACCCCCACGTCGATGCCGCTCTTGTTGCGGGTGTAGCGCTTGCTGTCGCGGCCGAAGTCGGTGTACAGGCGCGTGCGCTTGGACAATGCATAGCGATAGCCGATGCCGAACTTCGACGAGGTCGTGGTGTCGCCCACCTTCGCGCGGCTGTAGGCCGCCAGCAGGTTGCCGCCAGCCAGCGGCACGTCCACGCCGATCAGCATGCCGCGCACCTTGAGGTCGGCCGCATTGCGACCGGTGCTGAAACCACCTGACAGGTTGGCCACGCCGAAGTCATAGCTGGCGCCAGCGGTCACGAGGTGATCGTCGGCATCGCCCGGGTTCTCGTAGCTCACACCGGCCCACAGCGGGCCGGCCTTGTACGAACCTGCGATGGCCAGCGGGCGCTTGCTCCTGTCGCCTGCGTTGTCCGAGCCCTTCTCGACACCGTACGACACGCCGAAGTCCAGCCCCGAGGCGGTGTAGCGGTACAGCAGCGAGTCGTTCACGCGGATCTTGCCGGTGCCCAGGATCAGGTTGGAGCGCGACTCGCCCACGGTGTCACCACCGAAGGGGTCGATGTTGTTCTGCACGATGCTGAACGAGGTGGTGTACTGGCGACCCATCGACACCTGGCCGAAGCTGCCCTTCAGGCCGACCAGCGAATAGCCCTTCCAGAACGGGTCCTGGCTGACGCCGGTGTCCGGGTCGAAGCGGTGCTCGAAGCCGAAGATCGCCTGCAGGCCACCGCCGAGGTCTTCGGTGCCGCGCACGCCCAGGCGGCTGCCGCTGGCGTCGGTCATGGTGGTGGTGTCGCTGCCGAGCAGTCGTGCGATGCCGAGGTCGAGCTTGCCGTACAGCGTCACCGATTGCGCCGACGCCGTGGTGCAGCAAGCGCCGAGCACGGCCATCGCGAGGAGCGTCTTTTTCATGCGGGTCATCTCCAGATGTTGAATGGGGCGGCGGGCCCGGACTGGCCCCGCTCGCCGGCCTCCGCGTTGGAAGCTGGCGCCATTCGAACCGCGCTGGCCGGTGGCCACAACGCATCTGGCGTGATCGACAGGAAACCGAAACGGCCAGGGCTGTTCATGACAGCCGAATGAAAATCCTGGCCGTGGCGCGTGGCGTGGATGCCACGCACACACGACCAGATGGGCTGCTCAGTCGTAGTGCTCGACCGGCCCGTGATCGCCCACGCAGGCCAGGTGCGTGACCACGCGGCCGTCGATCAGCGCATGCACCAGGAAGCCGGGTGGCTCGCGCCGGTAGGTGGCCGGTGCGCCGGGCTGCAGGTCCAGCACGATCTGGTGGGCGGTGGACGGCGCCGTCATCGCCAGCGTGCCGCCGAACTGGCAGGTGATCGTGCGATGCAGGTGGCCGCAGATCAGCCGCTGCACCTGCGGGTGCCGCTGGAGCACGGCCGCCAGCTCGGTGCTGCCTTCGTGCACGCCCATCGTGTCCATGTGGCCGATGCCGGTGGCAAACGGCGGGTGGTGCATCGCCACCAGCGTGGGCGCCTGTGGCGCGGCAGCCAGGGTGCTGTCCAGCCAGGCCAGCCGTGCAGCACACAGGCGGCCATGCGATGCGCGCGGCACGACGCTGTCCAGCGCCACCACGCGCAAGGCGCCGGCCTGGCCGCTCCACAGCACGAAGTCGGCCAGGCCCGGCCCGGCGTCGACCATCAGTTCAGGGTGATCGGGAAAGGCCGCACGCAGCGTGGCCGCGTCGTCATGGTTGCCGGGCATCAGCCACACGGGGCAGGTCAGCGGGGCCAGCAGCCGGCGCAGGTGCTGGTATTCGTCGATCGAGCCGCGGTCGACCAGGTCGCCGGTGACGATCACGGCGTCGGGCGCAGGGTTCAACGCGCGCACCGCTGCGACGGCATTCGCCAGCAGCGCCGGCGTGTCGATGCGATCGAGCAGCAGACGGCCGGGCGCAACGATGTGGGGGTCGGAGAGCTGGACGAGCATGGCAGGGCCTGTGAGGTCGGGAAGACCACCATTTGAACCCAGGCGGCCAGCCTGGCGCCAGCGTGCGGGGTGTGACCGGTGTGCGCGATGAACTGCCATGAAGGCGTCACATGCCGCCCCTACGCTGTTCGAACATCATGCCGTTTCATACGAACACCACGGCCGTGCCGGTCGATTCACGTGAACACCAGATCCTCGAGCGGGTGCAGTCCGGCGGGGTGGTCGACATCGGTGAGCTCGCGCGCCAGTTCGGCGTCACGCCGCAGACTGTGCGGCGCGCCGTCAACCGGCTGAGTGAACGCGGGTTGCTGCGGCGCGTGCACGGTGGCGTGACGCTGCCTCCAGGCAGCATCAACCTGCCCTATGAAACCCGGCAGATCCACTGCCTGCACGGCAAGCAGCGCATCGCGCAGGCGGTGGCCCAGCACATCGGAGACGGCGCCTCGGTGTCGATCGGCCTGGGCACCACACCACAGCAGGTCGCGCTGGCACTGCGCGCGCGGCGCGGGCTGCGGGTCGTGACCAACAGCCTGCGTGTCGTGATGGCCCTGGCGCACTGCGATGGCGTCGAACTGGTCGTCGCCGGCGGGCATCTGCGGCCGGCAGACCTCGACGTGGTGGGCGAAGCGGCCGCGCGATGTTTTGCGGGCTTCAAGACCGACTACGCGATCTTCGGCGTAGGCGGCATCGACGAAGACGGCACCCTGCTCGACTTCGATCCGGCCGAGGTGGTGGCGCGCGAGGCGATGCGGCAGAACTGCCGTCAGTCCATGCTCGTGGCCGACAGCAGCAAGTTCGGTCGTGCCGCGATGGCCCGTGGCGGCCGGCTGGACACGGTGGACCATCTGTTCATCGACCACCGACCACCCGAGCCCTATGGCGCGCTGCTGGCGCAGGCGCGTCCGCGCGTGCATGTGGCCGCCGACGCTGGGAGCGGGCCATGAGCGCGGTCGCATTGCACGGCATCGTCAAGCGCTTTGGCGATCATACGGCGGTGCAGGGCATCGACCTGTCCGCCCAGGCCGGCGAGTTCGTCGCGCTGCTCGGGCCCTCGGGTTGCGGCAAGAGCACCACGCTGCGGCTGGTGGCTGCCCTGGACACGCCGGATGCCGGGCGCATCGAGATCGACGGGCGTGACGTCACGCACACCGCACCCGCCGAGCGCGGCGTGGCGATGGTGTTCCAGAACTACGCGCTGTTTCCGCACCTCACGGTGGCCGAGAACATCGTTTTCGGATTGACGGTCAGGCGGGTCGACCCCCGCGAGCGCCAGCGCCGGCTGGAGCGTGCCGCCGAACTGCTGGGGCTGCAGCCCTTGCTTCGGCGCAAACCGGCGCAGCTCTCGGGCGGGCAGCGCCAGCGTGTGGCCCTGGGTCGTGCCATCGTCGCGCAGGCGCGTGTGTGCCTGATGGACGAGCCCCTTTCCAACCTCGATGCCCAGCTCAGGCAGCAGATGCGCAGCGAGATCCGCGAGCTGCAGCAGCGCCTGGGCATGACCATGCTCTACGTCACGCATGACCAGACCGAGGCCCTGACGATGGCCGATCGCGTCGTGCTGATGCGCGACGGTCGCATCGAACAGCAGGGCACACCCCAGGACCTGTACGAGCGACCTGCCAGCGTTTTCGTGGCCAGCTTCATGGGCGCACCCGCCATGAACCTGATCGATCCGCGCGCCCTTGCTGCGCGTGCCGCCGGACTGCCGACCGGTGCCGACGTCCTGGTCGGGCTGCGGCCCGAGCAGGTGCATCTGTGCCCCCCGGGCGACGGGCTGAACGCCACGATCGTGGCGGTCGAATACCTCGGTGCCGAGTGCCTGCTGATCGCGCAGCTCGAGCTGTGCGCGCGCGCACCCGTGCCCGCGCCCGGCACGGCCGCCAGCGGTGCCGGCTCGCCGTTCGAATTCGCCGGCCGCATCGTGCTGCGCCTGCCCGCACACGTCGCACCGCGCCGCGGTGACACCGTGGGTCTCACCTGGCCCGACGGTGCGCTCCATCGGTTCGACCGCCACAGCGGCCTGCGCCTTCCGTCCCCCACCGTCCCCGAACCCGTTGCACAGGAGTCTTTGCGATGAAATCACCGAGTGTCATGTTGCGCCGCGCCCTGGGCGCCGTTGCGGCCACCCTGGCCTGCAGCCTGCCCGCCCTGGCCCAGGACATCAGCTTCTACTATCCGGTGGCCGTCGGCGGCCCGGTCACGAAGATCATCGACGGCCTGGCCGCCGACTTCGAGAAAGAACACCCCGGCATCAAGGTCCGTCCGATCTACTCGGGCAGCTACCAGGACACCATCACCAAGGCCATCACCGCGGCCAAGGGAGGCGATGCGCCACAACTGGCGGTGATGCTGTCGACCGACATGTACACGCTCATCGACGAGGGTCTGATCGTTCCGTTTGACGAACTGGCCCGCACCCCCGAAGACCGCAGCTGGCTGGGCGGCTTCTACCCGGGTTTCATGAAAAACAGCCAGACCGGCGGCAAGACCTGGGGCATTCCGTTCCAGCGCTCGACCATCGTCATGTACTGGAACAAGGCACTGTTCAAGGAGGCCGGCCTCGACCCTGAGCGTGCGCCCGCCACCTGGGCCGAACTGGTGGACCACGCCGGCAAGCTCACCCGGCGCGACGCCGCCGGCAACGTCACGACCTGGGGTGTGCAGGTGCCCTCGTCAGGGTTCCCGTACTGGCTTTTCCAGGCCTTCACCACCCAGAACGGCGTCGAGCTGATGAACGCCGCCGGCACCGAGACCTACTTCGACCGGCCCGCCGTGATCCAGGCGCTGCAGTACTGGGTCGACCTGTCGCGCAAGCACAAGGTGCATCCGCCCGGTGTGGTGGAGTGGGGCACGACGCCCAAGGACTTCTTCGAGCGCAAGGCGGCCATCATCTGGACGACCACCGGCAACCTGACCAACATCCGCAACAACGCGAAGTTCGACTTTGGCGTGGCCATGCTGCCTGCCGGCAAACAGCCGGGCAGCCCCACCGGTGGCGGCAACTTCTATGTGTTCAAGCAGGCCACGCCCGCCCAGCGCGAGGCGGCATTCAAGTTCGTTCGCTGGATGACCACACCGCGCCGTGCCGCCGAGTGGGCCATCGCCACCGGCTACGTCGCCGTCACGCCGGCGGCCTGGGAGACGCCCGAGATGAAGCAGTACGTGGCCGGCTTTGCTGCGCCGATGGTGGCGCGTGACCAGATGAAGCACAGCGTGGCCGAGCTGTCCACCCACGAGAACCAGCGGGTGACCAAGGCGCTCAACGACGGCCTGCAGGCCGCGCTGACCGGCGCCAAGACGCCCGAGCAGGCCATGAAGGATGCGCAACGCGAGGCCGAGCGCATCCTGCGGCCGTATCGCTGAGGCGCCAGCCGCTCGCATGCGCATGATGCGTCGTCCGGACACCGTCACGGCCTGGTTGCTGCTGCTGCCCGCGGCCGCGCTGATGGTGGCGTTCACCCACTATCCGGCGGTGGCCACGTTGTGGCACAGCCTGCACAGTACACCGCGCGCCAGCCGACCCACCCGCTGGGTCGGGCTGGATCACTACCGCGCGCTGGCAGACGACCCGGTGTTCTGGACGTCGCTGGTCAACAACGCCTGGTATGCACTGGGCACCATCGTGCCCTCGATCGTGCTGGCCATGGTGATGGCGCTGTGGGTGAACCAGCGCCTGGCCGGGCGCGCTGCGTTGCGCCTGGCCTACTTCACGCCCACCGTGCTGCCGATGATTGCGGTGGCCAACATCTGGCTGTTCTTCTACACCCCCGACTACGGCCTGCTCGATCAGGTGCGCGCCTGGTTCGGCGGCGGTGCCCACAACTGGCTCGGCTCACGCGAGACGGCGCTGTGGGCCGTGATGGCGGTGGCGGTGTGGAAGGAGGCCGGCTTTTTCATGATCTTCTACCTGGCGGCATTGCAGCAGCAGTCACCCGAGCTGCGCGAGGCCGCAGCACTCGAAGGCTGCAGCCGGATGCAGTTCTTCTGGCGGGTGAGCTTTCCGCTGTTGATGCCCACCACACTGTTCGTGCTGGTCAATGCAGTGATCAATGCCTTTCGCCTGGTCGACCACATCGTCGTGATGACCCGCGGCGGCCCGGACAACGCCAGCTCGCTGCTGCTGTTTCACATCTACGAGACCGGTTTTCGCTATTGGGACAGCGCCTATGCCGCGGCCATGACGGCCGTGCTGCTGCTCATCCTGGCAGTGCTGGCGCTGGTGCAGTTCGGCCTGCTGGGCCGGCGAACGCACTATCAGTGAGCCTTGTTGCAAGGTCCGGCCATGTTCACTGCCCATCGATTCGACACCTGGCTCAACACGCTCGGCGCCTGGCTGCTGGCGCTGCTGTGGCTGCTGCCCCTGCTGTATGCGGTGTGGTCGGCGGTGCATCCGGCCGAGTACGCGGCGCGCTTCGAGTTGCTGGCGCCGTTGACAACCGACAACTTTCGCGCGGCCTGGGCGGCGGCGCCTTTCCCGCGGTACTTCGTGAACACCTTCGTGCTGGTCAGCCTGGTGCTGGCCGGCCAGTTCGTGTTGTGCACGCTGGCGGCCTATGCCTTTGCCCGGCTGAGCTTTCCCGGCCGCGACCTGGCCTTTGCGTTGGTGCTGGTGCAGCTGATGGTGATGCCCGACGTGGTGATCGTCGAGAACTACCGCACGATGCACCAGCTCGGCCTTGTCGACACGGTGGCGGCGATGGCCTTGCCGTACATGGCGTCGGCGTTCGGCATCTTCCTGCTGCGCCAGACCTTCAAGACTGTGCCGCGTGAACTGGAAGAGGCCGCCCGCCTGGAAGGCTGCGGGCACCTGGGTGTGCTGTGGCGTGTGCATGTGCCGTTGGCACGGCCGGTGTACCTGGCCTACGCCCTGGTGTCGGTGAGCCACCACTGGAACAACTTCCTGTGGCCGCTGGTGATGTCCAACTCGGTCGAGACGCGTCCGCTCACCGTCGGGCTGTCGGTGTTTGCCGGCACCGATCAGGGCATCGACTGGGGCGTGATCAATGCCGCAACCCTGCTGTCCAGCGCACCGCTGCTGGTGGCCTTCCTGATCTTCCAGCGGCAGTTCGTGCAGAGCTTCATGCGCGCGGGCATCCGCTGAGCAGCGGGGCATTCCGCGTCTGACTCGCGCTCGATCGGGGCCCGATCAGCGCCCGATCAGCGCCCGACAGCGTCCGCCGGGGTGCCCGCCGTTGGCGTGCGTCCTGCCCACAGGCGCAGCGCCACCGGCACCACCAGCATCAGCAACGCGGCCACCCACAGGCCGATGGCGATGGGGCTGGCCACCAGGATGCCCACGTCGCCGTTGCTGATCGACAGCGCACGCCGCAGGTTCTGCTCCATCATGTCGCCCAGCACAAAACCCAGGATCAGCGGCGCCATCGGCACACCCTGCTTGCGCAGCAGGAAGGCGGCAAAGCCCAGGGCCGTCATCAGCACGAGGTCGAAGGTGGTGGCGTGCACCGCATAGACCCCCACGCTGCTCACCGCGACGATGCCCGGCACCAGCAGCCAGTTCGGCACGTTCAGCACCTTGGTGAACACACCCACCAGCGGGATGTTCAGCACCAGCAGGATCACGTTGGCCAGGAACAGCGAGGCGATCAGCCCCCACACAAGCGCCGGCTGCTGGCTGAACAGCGCCGGGCCGGGCGTGATGTTGTAGAGCGCCAGCGCGCCGACCATCACCGCCGTCGTGCCCGAGCCGGGCACGCCCAGCGTGAGCATCGGCACGAAGGAGCCGGTCGCGGCCGAGTTGTTGGCCGCCTCGGGGGCCGCCACACCGCGGATGTCGCCCTTGCCGAAGGTGCCTTCGGTGTCGGTGAGGCGCTTTTCCATCGTGTAGGTCATGGCACTCGCGATCGTGGCGCCGGCACCCGGCAGCACCCCCACGACAAAGCCCACCACGCTGGAGCGCAGCGTGCCCCAGGCGGTGTAGGTCATCTCCTTGAAGCTGAACAGCATGCGGCCGGTCTGTGTCACCAGGCCGGTCTGGCCGTGGTGGGCCTGCAGCATCAGCAGCAGCTCGCTGATCGAGAACACGCCGATCACCACCACGACAAACTGGATGCCGTCGGACAGGTGGATGTCACCCCCGGTGAAGCGATAGACGCCCGAGTTGGAGTCCAGCCCCACGCACGACATCGACAGGCCGATCAGCGCGGCCAGCCCCGCCTTGACCGGTGCGTCGCCCATCAACCCGGCGATGCAGGCAAAGGCAAAACACATCAGCGCAAAGTACTCGGCCGGCCCGAACGACAAGGCCCAGCTCGCCAGCAGCGGCGCGAACATCACGATGCCCACTGTGGCCACGAGCGAGCCCACGAACGAGCTCCAGGCCGAGATCGACAAGGCCACGCCGCCCAGGCCCTGGCGTGCCATCGGATAGCCGTCCAGCGCGGTCATGATGGCGCCCGCGTCGCCGGGCACGTTGAGCAGGATGGACGAGATGCGCCCGCCGTATTCGCAGCCGATGTAGACGGCCGCCAGCAGGATCAGCGAGGTCTCGGGTGGCAGCTTCATCGCAAACGCCAGCGGCATCAGGATGGCCACGCCGTTGATCGGCCCCAGGCCGGGCAGCAGCCCGACGATGGTCCCGATGAAGGCCCCCGCCGCAGCGATGGCCAGGTTCATCGGGCTCAGCGCGACGCCAAAGCCCTGGATCAGATGGGTCAAGGTGTCCATGTCAGTGACCTCACAGCAACGGCGCCAGCACACCGGCCGGCAGCACCACGTCGAGCAGCTTGTCGAACAGCAGGTACAGCACCACGCCCAGGCCGGCGCCGCCGGCCAGCGAACCCCGCCACGAGCCGCCGAAGGCCCGCCCCACCGGCACCGCCATCAGCGTGGTGGCCAGCGTGAAGCCCAGCCACTGGAACAGCAGCGCATAGGCCAGCACGGCCGCGCCACACAGGGCGGTGGCACGCCAGGGCACCTCGCGCAGGGCCTCGGTACCGGCCGTGGGCCGCAGCACCAGCCACAGGCCCGACAGGCCCAGGCCCGCCGACAGCAGCAACGGGAAGGCGCGCGGGCCGACGGGTTCATACGAGATGGCGGCGGCGTAGTCCTGCGCGGCCCACGCCATGGCGGCGGACGCAGCAACACACACCGCGCCGAGGACGCGGTCACTCATGGGGTTCTCCAGTGGGGCAGACGGGGCCGCAGCGGCCCCGTTGGGTCACTTCGCAGGCACGACGTTCAGGCCGAACTCTTCAGCCAGCTTGCGGTAGCCTGCGACCTGCTTCTTGACATAGGCGTCCAGCGGGGCGCCGGTCAGGGCCATCGGGAACAGGCCCCGCTCATTGCGCAGCTTGTCGTAGGCCGGGGTGGCCAGCAGCTTGTTGAAGGTGTCGACCCACACCTTGTAGTCGGCGTCGCTGACCTTGGGGCCCACGTAGAAGCCGCGCACGATCGGCCATTCGACGTCATAGCCCTGTTCGGCGGCGGTCGGGATGTTCGCCATCTCGCCGCTCAGGCGCTTGTCGTTCATCACGGCCAGGATGCGGATCTTCGCGCCGGCCTTCTGCTGCTGCAGCGCTTCGGCGGCGTCGCCGGTGAACACATGGATGTGGCCGCCCTGCAGTGCGGTCAGCGCCTCGCCGCCGCCCTCGAAGGCCACGTAGCGCATCGTCTTGGGGTTGACACCACCCGCACGGGCGGTGAGTGCGGCCTTCATCCAGTCCTGGCTGCCCACGGTGCCGCCGGCGCCCAGCACGACCTTGGTCGGGTCGGCCTTGATGGCGGCCATCACGTCCTTGAGGGTCTTGTAGGGCGAGCTGTCGGCCACGACCACGGCGCCGTAGTCGGTGCCGATGGCAGCGAGCCAGCGCACGTCGTTTTCGGTGTAGCGGCCGAACTTGCCCTGCGCGAGGTTGAGCAGCGAGCCGCCCGAGAAGGCCACGATGCTGCCGGCGGCGTCAGGCCGCTGGGCCACGACGGTGTTGTAGGCCACCGCACCGATGCCACCAGGCATGTAGGTCACCCGCATCGGGTCGGCGATGAACTTGCCGTCCAGCAGCGCGCTTTGCACCAGCTTGCAGGTCAGGTCGAACCCGCCGCCAGGTTTGGCGGGCGCAATGCATTCGGTCTTGTCCAGCGGATTGGCGCCGGCGCTGAACACCAGCGCGGATACGGCCAGGGCGGCAAGACGGGCGGGCAGCTTCATGGTGGGTGTCTCCTCTTGATGGGTGGAAGGTGTGCACCCTGAGGTGCAACACGACCGACTGTAGAAAGGCGGCACTTTCAGAGCGCTTTCATCCCGCAGCCCAAAAAATGCGGGTTAACCCGGAGGATCCCCCGCCGGCAGGGTCAGCGTGACGGCCAGGCCCCGACCTAGCGGGCCGAGGCCCACGGTCATCTGCCCGCCATGGCGCAGGGCCACCGTGCGCACGATGGCCAGGCCCAGGCCCGAGCCCGGCACCGTGCTGCCGCGCCCGCGAAAGAAGCGTTCGCCGGCATGTGCGAGTTCGTCCGGCGGCAGCCCCGGGCCGTCGTCAACCACGGCGACGTGGACCGTGCCGCCCGGCTCGCCACGCACTTCCAGCGTGACGTGGCTGCCCGCGCCGGCATGCCGGATCGCGTTGTGCACGAGGTTGGACAGCGCCTCACGCAGCAGGTCCGGCTCGCCCGTCATCGGCAGCGCCTGCTCGGGCGCGTCCAGGCCCAGGTCCACGCCCTGGTCGCGGGCGGGAGCCCACCACTGGCGCACCTGGTCTTCGGCCAGCGCCACCACGTCGAACGTCCGCGGCTGTGGCGGCGCGCTGTCAGCCCGGGCCAGCGACAGCATCTGGTTGGTCTGGCGGATGGTCTCGTCGAGCTGGTGGCGGATGTCGGCGAGCACCTGGCGCTGGCTGGCCGGGTCAGCCTCGCGCTGCGCAAAGGCCACCTGCGTGGCCAGCGTGGTCAGCGGCGTGCGCAGCTGATGCGAGGCGTCGTCGATGAAGCGGCGCCGCGCCTCGGTCTGCTCCCGGTTGCGGTCGATGTGGTGGTTGATCGCCTGCACCAGCGGCAGCACCTCGGCCGGCACCCCGGTGGCGTCCATCGGCGTCATGTCCTGCGGGTCGCGGGCATCGACCTCCTGGCGCAGCCGGTCCAGCGGCCGCATGGCCCAGGCAATCGCCAGGGCCAGCAGCCCGGTGGCGGCCACCATCAGCACCACGTCGCGCGCCAGCGACTGCAGCACCAGCGTGCGCCGCAGCTCGTTGCGTGCCTCCAGGGTTTCGGCCACCTGGATCACCACGCGCTGCGGGCCGCTCTGGCCGGCCAGCGGTGGGTTCAGCTCGCGTGCATAGCTGCCCACACGCACCGCATGGCCCACGTATTCGCCCTCGTGGAACTGCGGCTGCCCGGTCGCCAGCAGCAGCGGTGGTGCGGGCAGGTCTGCGCTGCCGATCTCGACCAGGCCGTCTTCGGTGGCCACACGGTAGAACACCTGGCCCTGCGCCGTCAGCTCGAAGAACTCCAGCATGCGGTAGGGCAGCTCCACACCCAGGCCACCGCTGGCCGTGGAGATGCTGGAGTCGATCGACTTGACCGCACCGAGCAGTGAGCGGTCATAGGCCGCGTCGGCCGCCTCGCTGGCCGTGCGCCAGGCCAGCCACAGCTCGCCGGCAAACACCGCGCCCAGCCCGGGCAGCAACAGCACCAGCAGGAAGCGGCGGATGCTCGCCCGCGGCCAGGCCAGCGAGGTCACGGCGCGCATTCCAGCTGGTAGCCCAGGCCGCGCAGCGTGGCAATGCGCACCGGCGAGGCCTCCAGCCGCTTGCGCAGCCGGTGGATCAGCACCTCGATAGCCTCCGGGTTGACGTCCTGCTCGTCGGAAAACACCCGCTCCAGCAGCTCACGCTTGGACAAGGGCTCGCCCGGGTGCTGGATCAGCGCGCGCAGCACCGCATGCTCGCGCGGCGTCAGGGTCAGCACCTCGTGCTGCAGCCGGAACTGCCGGGCGGCGCTGTCATAGCTCAACGGGCCGCAGGCGAACCGCGGGTGATCCTGCCCACGCGAGCGGCGGATCAGCGCGATCAGGCGAGCCTCCAGTTCGGCCACGTCGAACGGCTTGGCCAGAAAGTCGTCCGCCCCGCCGTGCAGGCAGTTCACCCGCTCCATCAGCGAGTCGCGTGCCGTGAGGATCAGCACCGGCAAGCGCTCGTCGGCCTCGCGCAGGTCCGACAGCACGTCATGCCCGCCCAGCCCCGGCAACCCCAGGTCGAGGATCAGCGCGTCGTACTTCGTCGCCTTCAGGCTGCGCCGCACCAGCCGGCCGTCGTTCACCCAGTCGACCTGGAAGTCGTTCTGCCCGAGCGCCTTGACCAGCCAGGTGCCCAGTTCGGTTTCGTCTTCGGCGAGCAGGATGCGCATGGGGGTGGTGGGGTGGGGCGGTGATGGGGTGATCGTACTGAACTGCGGCCTGCGCCGCCCGGTCGATGATGCTGCGCTCGGTACCCGCAGACGTCACAGCCGCACCTTCCAGAAAGAGGGCGACCCAGGCTTCCCAGTCGCCGTCATCGCAGCTGGCCGACAAGCGCCGGTCGTGCTCGCCCTGGTGCTGCTTGAGATAGCCGCTCAGAGACATCCGCCGCTCAGCCTGCAGCCCCCAATGCGCCATCAGCGCGGCGATCAGCAGGCGGCCGGCGCGCCTCGCACAACAGGCGAACGCTGATCGGCAACCCCTGCGGGCCGCGCAACTGCCCCTGGGCGCAGCGGAACGCGCGGACCGACTGGCCCAGCGTGGTCGTGGTGGTGTGGGTGCCGGTGGCCCCGGGCATTGAAAGCGTGCCTTGATGTTTGGGCCTAGATTGAAGAATTCCTTGATTTGTGGCGCCAGCATCAAGGCAATGTTTCACACGGTGCGGCCTCGGCCCCGATCCGGTACCCCGTCGCCAGGCAAACCCGGTGGCACGCGCCCGACGGCGGTGCGATTCTGTCTGCGGGACCGGCGTTGACCGCGAACTGGCGCATGCAGGATGTGAGTGTTCCGAGCGGCGGTGCCTCACCCCACGTGGTGTCGCGGAAACACGAAATGAAAACGCCCAACCGATAGAAGTTGGGCGTTGAATGGTGGTGGAGACGAGGAGGATCGAACTCCCGACCTTCGCATTGCGAACGCGACGCTCTCCCAGCTGAGCTACGTCCCCACGAACAGCAAAAAGTGTAGCCGAATCAGGGCCGGTTGGTCACTTCATGCCGTTACGGCGCGCAAGTTCGACGAACAGGGCGGAATGGTCGTACTCGGCGATGCCGTGTTCGACGGCATCGGCGTACAGGCCGGCGAACAGGCGGGTGATGGGGGCCTGGAAGTCGAGCGACTCGGCGGTTTCGAGCGCGTTGCGCAGGTCCTTGAGCTGCACGCTCATGGCGGCGCGTTTGGCGAAGTCGCGCTCGACCATGCGCTGGCCGTGCACTTCGAGCACGCGGCTTTCGGCAAAGCCGCCGCGGATGGCCTCGCGCACCTGGGTCATGTCGGCGCCGCCCCGGGCGGCCAGCAGCAGGGCTTCGCTGACGGCGCCGATGGTGATGCCCACGATCATCTGGTTGGCCAGCTTGGCGAGCTGGCCGGCGCCGTGCGGGCCCACGTGGGTGGCGCGGCCCAGCGCGGCGAAGATCGGGCGGGCCTGTTCGAAGTCGGCCGCGTCGCCGCCGGCCATGATGGCCAGGGTGCCGGCCTCGGCGCCGACGGTGCCGCCCGAGACCGGGGCGTCGAGGTGGCGCGCGCCGTGCTCGGCCAGCCGGCGGGCGTGGTCGCGGGCCTGGGCCGGCTTGATCGAGCTCATGTCGATCACCAGGGTGCCGGGGCGCAGCACCTGGGCCACCCCCTGGCCGAACAGCACGCTGTCGACGATGTCGCCGTTCTCGAGCATGGTGATGACCACGTCGGCCTCGCGCACCGCCTGGGCAGCGGTGTGGGCCACGCGGGCGCCGTGGGCGGCCAGGCGCAGGGCCTTTTCCTGGGTGCGGTTCCAGGCCGTGACGGCAAAGCCGGCCTCGCGCAGGCGCTGGCCCATGGGCAGGCCCATCAGGCCGATGCCGAGCAGGGTGATGTGCATGGTGGTGGTGCTCCTGTGTTCGCCGGATTCAGGCGCCGTGCAAGAACCGGCGAGGCAGTATAGAAACACGACTGGCCCGGTGCGGCAACTGCCGGGGCCCTCAACCCCTTTCTGGAGCATGTGCATGGCACGCCTTCCCGATCCGGCCTGGCTGGACAGTCAATACAACAACCGCGCCCGCATTCCCGAGCACCCGCAGATCTTCGAGCGCTGGGCCGCCGCGTCGGTGGCCGCACGCACGCAGCGCGCCTGCCAGCTCGACGTGCCCTATGGCGACGGCCCGAACGAGACGCTCGACATCTTTGCTGCGCCGCAGCACAACGCGCCGGTGCTGGTGTTCATCCACGGCGGCTGGTGGCGCGCGCTCGACAAGGCTGACCATTCCTTCGTGGCGCCGGCTTTTGTCGACGAGGGCGTGACGGTGGTGGTGCCGAACTATGCGCTGTGCCCCAGCGTCACGATCGAGCAGATCACGATGCAGATGGTCCGTGCGGTGGCCTGGGTCGCGCGACACATTGCCGAGCACGGCGGCGACCCGTCGCGCATCGTGGTGGCGGGGCACTCGGCCGGTGGCCACCTCGCGGCGATGCTGGCCTGCTGCCACTGGCCCGTCGTCGGGGCCGACCTGCCCGCGCATGTGGTGAAGGCGGCGCTGTCGATCTCGGGCCTGTTCGACCTGGCGCCGGTGAGCCGCACGCCCTTTCTGAAAGACGACCTGCGCCTGACGCCGGCGGCGGTGCGCAAGCTCAGCCCGGCGTACTTTCCGGCGCCGGACGTGCCGGTGCTGGCCACGGTGGGCGCCCAGGAAAGCGAAGAGTTCCTGCGGCAGAACGCGCTGTTGCGCCAGGTCTGGGGCGAGCGGGCGGTGCCGGTGTGCGAGGCCATCGAAGGCACGCACCACCTCAATGTGGTCGATTCGCTGGCGCAGCCCGACGGGCGCCTGCATGAGCTGGCCCTGGGCCTGCTGCGCGCCGCCTGATCAGGGATTGCCCGTGCTATGCGCCGCATAGCGCTCGGCTATTGGACAAGCCGCAGTCACAGGTTTAGCGTAGGCCTGCGCCGCCTCGACGCGGCGCGCCACCCATGACCCACGACAGGAGATGAACATGCAACTGAAAGGCTCGAAGACAGAGCAGAACCTGAAGGATGCGTTCGCTGGCGAGTCTCAGGCCAATCGCCGCTATCTGTATTTCGCGAACAAGGCGGACGTGGAAGGCCAGAACGACGTCGCCGCCTTGTTCCGCTCGACGGCCGAGGGCGAGACCGGCCATGCCCACGGGCACCTGGAGTTCCTGGAGGCGGTGGGCGATCCGGCCACCGGCCTGCCGATCGGGGCCACGCGCGACAACCTCAAGGCCGCGGTGGCCGGCGAGACCCACGAGTACACCGACATGTACCCCGGCATGGCCAAGACGGCACGCGACGAGGGGTTCGACGAAGTGGCGGACTGGTTCGAGACCCTGGCCAAGGCCGAGCGCTCGCATGCCAACCGCTACCAGAAGGCGCTGGACCAACTGGTCGACTGAGCCGACGCCGCAAGAAGTGTCGTACCGTGGGCCTCGCGGCCCATGCGGGGCGAGTTGCGTGGACGTGGCTCGCCCTGCTGTCTTGTTTCATCCTGCCAGCCAAGAATCGGCCTCCGTGAGGGCCGCAGCCACAGGAGACGAGCACCATGAGCGGACCCAGGGAAGGCAATCTGGAGGCCCCCACCCGGCATGCGGTGGACTGGAAGAACCCCGAGTTCTACAACGAGGACGCCTGCCTCAAGGAGGTGGAGCGCATCTTCGACATCTGTCACGGCTGCCGGCGCTGCGTCAGCCTGTGCCATTCGTTCCCGACCCTGTTCGACCTGATCGACGAGGGCCCGACGGGTGAGCTGGACGGCGTGGATCGCAAGGACTACTGGAAGGTGATCGACCAGTGCTACCTGTGCGACCTGTGCTACATGACCAAATGCCCCTACGTGCCGCCGCACGAGTGGAACCTGGACTTCCCGCACACCATGCTGCGGGCCAAGGCGATCAAGTTCAAGAAGGGCGAGGTCGGTGCCGGCGACCGCTTCCTGGCGTCCACCGACGTCCACGGCCAGTTCGCCGGCATTCCGATCGTGGTGCAGGCGGTGAACGCGATCAACCGCACCGCACCGGCCCGCTCGATGATGGAGTCGACCCTGGGCGTGCACAAGCAGGCCTGGATGCCGTCGCTGGCCACCCGGCGCTTCCGCTGGAGTGCCAAGCCGGGGCCTGATTCCGCCCCGCGTGACGGCCAGCGCACGCCCGGCAAGGTCGCGATCTTCTCGACCTGCTATGTGAACTACAACGAACCCGGCATCGGGCACGACCTGCTCAAGGTGCTGGCGCACAACGACATTCCCTACGTGCTGGTCGAGAAGGAGAAGTGCTGCGGCATGCCCCGCTTCGAGCTGGGCGACCTGGCCTCGGTCGAGAAGAGCAAGAACGCCAACATCCCGGTGCTGGCGCGGTATGCCAAGGACGGTTTTGCCATCCTGAGCGCGGTGCCGTCGTGCACGCTGATGTTCAAGCAGGAGCTGCCGCTGATGTTCCCGGACGAGCCGGACGTCAAGCTCGTGCAGGAGGCCATGTGGGACCCGTTCGAGTACCTCGTGGCCCGCCACAAGGACGGCCTGCTCAAGACAGACTTCAAACGTGACCTCGGCCGCGTCAGCTATCACATCCCCTGTCACGGCCGGGTGCAGAACATCGGCCGCAAGACCGAAGAGATGTTCAAGCTGATCGGCACGCAGGTGACGGTGAAGCTCAACACGGTGGAGCGCTGCTCCGGCCACGCCGGCACCTATGGTGTGAAGAAGCCCTACCACGAGATTGCGATGAAGATCGGCAAGCCGGTCTTCAAGGCGATGGGCAAGACCGACGAGCAGGGCCAGGGCCCCGACGTGATCAGCTCCGACTGCGCGCTGGCCGGTCACCACATCGCCCAGGGCATGGCCAACAACCAGTTGCCGGTGCCCGAGCTGTCGCACCCGCTGAGCCTGGTGCGGCGTGCCTACGGACTCGAATGACCCTTCCCCATCCCCCCGATGACGCAGGAGCCCCTCATGACCGCCACCGCCAAGATCACGCGCGACAGCCTGCTGACGCTGGAGGCCTATGCCCGCGCGCGCAAGGAGATGAAACCCCGGGTGATCGCCCACCGACGGCTGCGGTCGGTGGCGCTGGGTGATCACATGACCTTGCAGTTCGAGGACGAAACCACCATCCGCTACCAGATCCAGGAAATGCTGCGGGTGGAGAAGATCTTCGAGGAAGAGGGCATCCAGGGCGAGCTGGACGCGTACCTGCCGCTGGTGCCGGACGGCAGCAACTGGAAGGCCACGATGCTGCTCGAATACCCCGACGTGGACCAGCGCCGGCTGGCCCTGGGCCGGCTGATCGGCGTGGAAGACCGGGTCTATGTGCAGGTCAGCGACCATGCCCGTGTCTATGCGATCGCCGATGAAGACCTGGACCGCGAGCGGGCCGACAAGACCTCGTCGGTGCATTTCGTGCGTTTCGAGTTCACGCCGGCCATGCGCACGGCGATCCTGCAGGGAGCCAGCGTGCGCATCGGCGTGGATCATCCCCACTACACGGCGGAGCAGACCATCGCGCCGGAGACGCGCGACGCGCTCGCCCAGGACCTGCGCTGAACGCCTGAGAGCCTCAGCGCCCGAGCGCCTGAGCGCCTGAACGTGATACCGTGTCCCTGCTTCGGGGGACACGCGATGGCCGGGCCGCGCCGCACGGCTTGTCGTCGCTTGTTTGGGCGATCGCCTGAAGTGCCCCCGCTCTCTAGCATTCCACCCTGTCGAAAGTTCGATTCGAGGGTGAGCGATGAGTGGCAGCAGCAGTATCGGTGGCAGGCAGGGCGACGACGGCGCAGGTGCGCGCCGCGCATCCCGTCTGAAGCAGTGGATCAAGTGGGGGGTGGTGGCCACCGGCAGCGCGGCAGTGCTCGGGGCGTCGGCCCTGGCGCTGGGCAGTGTCGTGGGCGACCAGAAAGCGCAACGTCAGGTTCGTGTTGCCGTGGACCCCTTGCCGTACGTCAATGACGTGGCCGCTGTGGAGCGCGGGCGGTATCTGTACATGTCGCGCGGCTGCACCGACTGCCACGGGGCCACGGGCGCCGGGCGCGAGTTCATCAACGACGGCAAGGGCCTGCGGGTTGCCGGCCCCAACATCACCACCGGCCCGGGGGGTGTGGTGGCGGACTATCGGCCGGTGGACTGGGTGCGCATCATCCGCCACGGCGTCAAGCCGGATGGCCGTCCGGCCCTCATCATGCCCAGCGAGGACTACAACCGCTTCACCGATGTCGACCTGCAGGCGCTGGTGGCCTATCTGCGCCAGATGCCGCCAGTGGCCGGCGGTGCCGCAGTGGTGGAGCTGCCCTCACCGGTGAAGGCGGCGTATGCCGCCGGGCTGCTGAAGGACGCCGCCGAGAAGATCGACCATGCCCTGCCGCCGGCCCGGCCGGTGCCCGAGGGGGTGACGCTGGAGCATGGCGCCTATGTGGCGAACATGTGCATCGGCTGCCATGGTGCGTCGCTCGCGGGCGGGCGCATTCCGGGCGCCCCGCCGGACTGGCCGGCTGCCGCCAACCTGACGGGTACGCCTGACGGTGCGATGGCCAGCTACCGCTCGGCCCAGGCCTTTGCCGAGATGATGCGCACCGGGCGCCGCCCCGATGGCAGCAGCGTGAGCCCGGTGATGCCCTTCGGTTCGCTCAAGGAACTGAGCGACGTCGACATGCAGGCCCTGCACCTCTACCTGGGCAGCCTGCCCGCCGTGGCCACCCCCTGAGGCGGCGCGCCACCCTGCCTGCACGACCGCGATCGGTTTTGACGAAGCTCAAGGCGGCCCCGCCCGGGCCGTCCGACAGTCGATGTCATGGCAAGGCAGGAGCGTGCAATGAAAACCGTCGGTGACCGGATCGAGGCATTTCGGGTGGTGGGCGTGAAGCCGGGCTTCAACCACCCTGACGAGGCGGGCAAGACCGCCTTCGAGACACTGACCGAGGCATCCTTCCCCGGCAAGTGGAAGGTCCTGTACTTCTATCCGAAGGACTTCACCTCGGTGTGCTCCAGCGAGGTGGTCGAATTCAACCGCCTGGCCAAGCAGTTCGAGGACCGCGATGCCGTGCTGCTCGGTGGCTCCACCGACAACGAGCTGTGCAAGCTGGCCTGGCGGCGCGACGCCGCTGCGCTCGATCGGCTCGGCCATTGGTCGTTTGCCGACACGGCCGGCTCCCTGGTCGATCAGCTCGGTGTGCGCGACCCGGTCAGCGGCGTCGCCCGGCGGGCCACCTTCATCGTCGACCCGGACAATGTGATCCAGCATGTGTCGGTCAACAACGGCCGCGTCGGGCGTTCGCCTCAGGAGGTGTTGCGCCTGCTGGATGCCATCATCACGGACGAGTTGTGTCCGGCCGAGCGGGCGCTGGGCGGCTCCACGCTGTGAGGCCGGCCTGACCCCGGGGGTGGTCCCACAGCCACCCCGGCCAGTCGCACAGGGCCTGCCACTCCGGTCCGGGCCGGGCCTGCAGCCTGAGCGTGTCACCGCCGGCCGGGTGGGGCAGTTCGAGCCATTGTGCGTGCAGCCACAGCCGGGCCAGCCCCAGGCGGGCGGCCCACCAGCGGTTGTGCGGCCCCTTGCCGTAGGTGGCGTCGCCGATCAGCGGATGGCTGATGTGCTTGAGATGGCGCCGCAGCTGGTGCTGGCGGCCGGTGTGCGGCGAGAGCTGCAGCAGCGCATAGCGCGAGGTGGGATGGGGCCCGAGTTCACTGGCGACCTCGAGGCGGGCCAGCCGCTGCCAGTCGGTCACGGCGGGCTGGGGGGCCTCGCTCACGCCGCGGTCGGTGCGCGGCCGGTCTTCGTCGATCCGGCTCAGCGCATGGTCGACCTGACCCTCGCTGGCCGGCCAGCCGCGCGTTAAGCCGAGATAGACCTTGGTCACCCGGTGGTGGGCGAAGGTGTCGGTCAGGGTGTGGGCGGTGGTGCGGTCCAGGGCCATCACGAGCACACCCGAGGTGCCGCGGTCGAGGCGATGCACCGGGTAGACATGCCGCCCGAGCTGGTCGCGCAGGGTCTGCAGCACATAGCGCTCCTGCGGCTCGGCGATCGCGCTGCGGTGCACCATCATGCCGGCCGGCTTGTCGACGGCCACCAGGTGGTCGTCCAGGTGCAGCACGGTCAGGGGCGCGTGGTCCGCCTGCGGCGGTGCGACAGGGTGGGCGAGGGGCTGCAGTTCCATGGTGGGTGACATTGTGAGCGCCCCCAGGGCCGGCCTGCGCCCGGCCCGCCCCCCGAGGGGGTCAAG
>CBFGPV010000042.1:0-28188 GCA_965650765.1 uncultured Burkholderiales bacterium | reverse complement strand
GACGCTGCAGGAATGCATCGCCAACACGCCCACCAAGAAGGTGGTGCTGGCCGCGATGGGTGACCTGCTGGGCTTCCCCAAGGGCCTGATCGTCAACTATGTGGTGCGCAACGTGAAGAAGATGGTGCCGGCCTTCAGCCTGCCCGGCGCCGTGAAGTTCAACGATGCGATCTCGCAGGGCCGCGGCGCAAGCTTCCGCAAACCCGACATCAAGCGCGAGGATATCGCGGTGCTGCAGTACACCGGCGGCACCACCGGCGTGAGCAAGGGGGCGGTGCTGCTGCACAGCAACGTGATCGCCAACGTGCTGCAGTCCGAGGCCTGGAACGGCCCGGCGATGAAGAAGGTGCCGGCCGGCGAGCAGACCGTGACGATCTGCGCCCTGCCGCTCTATCACATCTTCGCGTTCACCGTGAACATGATGCTGTCGATGCGCATCGGTGGCTGCAATGTGCTCATCCCGAATCCGCGTGACATTCCGGCCGTGCTGAAGGAGCTGTCACAGCATCGCTTCCACAGCTTCCCGGCGGTCAACACGCTGTTCAATGCACTGGCCCACCACGCCGACTTCAACACGGTCGACTGGAGCAGCCTGAGCCTGAGCGTGGGCGGCGGCATGGCGGTGCAGCAGGCCACCGCCAAGCTGTGGCTCGAGAAGACCGGCTGCCCGATCTGCGAGGGCTATGGCCTGTCGGAGACCTCGCCGTCGGCCAGTTGCAACCCGACCGACTCCAAGGCCTACACCGGCACCATCGGCATGCCCATCCCGTCGACCGAGTTCAAGCTGCTCGACGACGACGGCAATGAAGTGCCGCTGGGCACGCCCGGCGAGATCTGCATCCGCGGCCCGCAGGTGATGGCCGGCTACTGGCAGCGCCCGGACGAAACCGCCAAGGTCATGACGGCCGACGGCTTCTTCCGCACCGGCGACATCGGCACGCAGGACGAACGCGGCTACTTCAAGATCGTGGACCGCAAGAAGGACATGATCCTGGTCAGCGGCTTCAACGTCTACCCCAACGAGGTCGAGGACGTGGTCACGCAGATGGACGGTGTGCTCGAGTGCGCCGCGGTGGGCGTGCCCGACGAGAAGTCCGGCGAAGCCGTCAAGCTCGTGATCGTGAAGGACAACCCTGCGATCACCGAGGCTGACGTGCGCGCCTACTGCGAGCAGAACCTCACCGGCTACAAGCGGCCGAAGATCGTGGAGTTCCGCACCGAGCTGCCCAAGACGCCGGTGGGCAAGATCCTGCGCCGCGAGCTGCGCAACAAGTGATCCACCGCCCGATCGGCTGAACCGGCACGGCCCGATGGCAACATCGGGCCGTTTGCGTTTCTGGAGATCCGATGACCCTGGCCATCCTTGCCGCGATGCCGCAAGAGCTGCAGGCCGTGCTCGACCTGATGCCCGACGAGCGGCGCGAAACCCATGCCGGACGCGACTTCTGGCGCGGCCACCTGCACGGCCACGAGGTGGTGGCCACCCTGTCGCGCATCGGCAAGGTGGCGGCCGCGACGACCACGGCGCTGCTGGTGGAACGTCACCAGGCCCGCGCCGTGCTGTTCGTCGGGGTGGCCGGCGGCCTGGGCCGCACGGTGAAGGTCGGCGACGTGGTGGTGGCCGATGCGCTGATCCAGCATGACATGGACGCCTCGCCGCTGTTCCCGCGCCACGAGGTGCCGCTGTACGGTCGAGCGCGTTTTGAGACCGATGCCGGCATGAGCATGCGGCTGCTGGCCGCCGCGCAACGGGTCATCGTGGCCGCCCGGGAGCACCTGGGCGACACGGCCGTCGAGACCTTCGCGCTGCACGCCCCGGTGGTCCACCACGGCCTGATCGCCAGCGGCGACCGTTTCGTGTCGACCGACACCGAAAGCCGGGCCTTGCAGCAGTTGCTGCCCGATGCGTTGGCGGTCGAGATGGAAGGGGCTGCCGTCGCCCAGGTCTGCCATGACCTGGGGGTGCCCTGCGCCGTGCTGCGCACGATCTCCGACCGGGCCGACGACCACGCCCACGTGGACTTCATGGCCTTCATCCGGGATGTGGCCAGCCGCTACAGCGCCGCCGTGGTGCAGGCGTACCTGCGCGGGGCGTGACGCAGGCCGCGGTGGCGGCCATCGGGTGACCTCCCCGGGGCGTCAGCGGTGGATGTGGATCCCCGCCTTCGCGGGGATGACAGCATTGTGCGGGGCCACTTTGCCTTCGCGGGGATGACGGCCTGTGTGGTGATGGCGGCCTTTGCAGGGTCCGGCTGCCTTGGCGGGGCAACGGCCCCCACCCGGTCATGCCCGCGCAGGCGGGCATCCACCCGCGTCAGCCGGCGCACATGGATCCCCGCCTTCGCGGGGGTGACGGCCTGCGCATGGGCACCTGCGCCTTCGTGGGGATGACGCCTGTTGTCGGTCATGCCCGCGCAGGCGGGCATCCAAAACGCGTCAGCCGGCAGCCTCAGCCGTCCTTGCGCATCGACCCGGCCACCAGGTCGAAACGGAATAGCCGGCATTCGATCGGCCCGTTCCACATCGGCACACGCCGGGTTTCCTTCAGGCGCATCTTGCCGGGCAGCTTCATGTCGGGACACAGCACCCAGGCCGTCCAGCCGGTGAAGGCGCGCTTCCAGTGCGCAGCAAGCTTCGGGAAGAAATCGTCGGACATGCCGGTTTCCTCGACGTTGCGCGCCACCGTGCCGCGGGCTTCGATGCGCTCGCCATAGGGCGGGTTGAGCATCAGCGTGCCGGGCAGGCCCTCGGGCAGTCGCGGGGCGGGGCGTTGCAGGGCGTCGCCGCCGTGGAACTCGATCGCATGCGACACCCCGGCCCGCTGGGCGTTGCGGCGGGCAAAGTCGACCATGCGGAAGGCCACGTCGCTGGCGAACACCGGCACCGCGGGCGCATGCACACGTGCCTGGGCCGCCTGCTTCATCGCCTGCCACGCGGCGCGCACCTGCGGGCCGGCAAATGGTGCGAGCTTCTCGAAGGCAAAACGCCGTGTGAGGCCCGGCGCAATGCCGCAGGCGATCTGGGCGGCTTCGATGGCAATGGTGCCGGAGCCGCAGCACGGGTCGAGCAGCGCACCGCCGGTCTCGGGCGTGCCCTGCCAGCCGGCCGCCGCGAGCATCGCCGCGGCCAGGGTCTCCTTCAGCGGCGCATCGCCCTTGTCTTCGCGCCAGCCGCGCTTGAACAGGGGCTCGCCCGAGGTGTCAACATAGACCAGGGCCTCGTCCTCGGTCAGGTGCAGCATCACGCGCACATCCGGACGGTGGGTGTCCACGCTGGGGCGTTCGCCGGCCTCCTCGCGCATCACGTCGCACAGCGCGTCCTTGATGCGCAGCCCGGCGAAGTTCAGGCTGCGCAGCGGGCTGCGGTGGGCGGTGACGTCGACCTTGAAGGTCAGGCGCGGGGCCGTCCAGGCCTGCCATGGCACCTGGCGCGCGAGCGTGTAGAGGTCTTCCTCGAGCCGGTAACGCCCGCGTGCCACCTGCACCAGCACGCGCTGGGCCAGCCGGCTTTCGAGGTTGAGCGCCATCACGTCCTCGGCACTGCCGCGCAGGGCCACGCCACCACGCTCCATCGTGCCGGAGGTCTCGGGGCCCAGGATGCGCAGCACCTCGTCGGCCAGCAGGGGCTCGACCCCGCCGGCACAGGGCAGGAACAGGGCAAATTCATTCGAAGCGGATCGGGCCATCACAGACTCTTGCGCAGGTTGGCCGGGGCGATCTTCAGCGCCTCGCGGTATTTGGCGACGGTGCGGCGGGCCACCTGGATGCCCTGCTCTTCCAGCATCTGGCTGAGCTGGCTGTCCGACAGGGGCTTGCGGCTGTCCTCGGCGGTGACGAGCTGCTTGATCAGCGCGCGCACCGCCGTGCTCGACGCATTGCCGCCGGCATCGGTGTTCAGCGACGAACCGAAGAAGTACTTCAGCTCGAAGGTGCCGAAGGGCGTGGCCATGTACTTGGCCGTGGTCACGCGCGAGATGGTCGACTCGTGCAGGCCCAGCTCGTCGGCGATCTCGCGCAGCACCAGCGGCTTCATCGCGATCTCGCCATGGCTGAAGAAGTTCTTCTGCCGCTCGACGATGGCCTGCGATACGCGCTGGATGGTCTCGAAGCGCTGCTGGATGTTCTTCATGAACCAGCGCGCCTCCTGCAGCCGCGAACTCAGCGCCTGACCGCTGTCGCCGGCGCGTTGCTGCTTGATGGCCTGAGCGTACAGGTCGTTGATGCGCAGCTTGGGCATCACGTCGGGGTTGAGCACGACCTTCCAGTTGCGACCGGACTTCTGCACGATCACGTCCGGCACGACGATGTTGGCCTCGGCATGCACGAAGGGGCGCCCGGGCTTGGGCTCCAGCCCGGCGATCAGGCCCTGGGCTTCCTTGATGAGCTCCTCGTCGGCACCGGTGGCTGCCATCAGCTTCTTGATGTCGCGCCGCGCCAGGGCGTCGAGGTGGCCCTTGCAGATCAGCAGCGCGATGATCTGCGCCTCGCTGCGCGGCAGCGCACGCAGTTGCAGGCACAGGCATTCGGACAGGTTGCTCGCGCCCACGCCGGTGGGCTCCATGTTCTGCAGCCACTTGAGCGCGCAACGCAGCTGCTCGACGATCTCTTCCTGGGCCTCGGGTTCGTCGGGCGCCAGGTGGGCGGCGATGTCTTCGAGCGTGTCGGCCAGGTAGCCGTCCTCGTCGAGCGACTCGATCAGCACCATCACCGCCGCGGCGTCCTCGCCACTCAGGCGCATGCCCAGCAGCTGCTGGCGCAGGTGGTCCTGCAGGCTGATGCCGGGGCTGGCGCGGTCGATCGGGTCGACGTCGTCCTCGTCGTTGCTGCCGGTGCGCGAACTGGGTGTCTCGCGGATGCCGTCGAAGTCATCGCGTTCGGTGCCGTTTTCCCAGTCGTCGCGTTCGGTGGCGCCGAACTCGACGCTGTCGACCGACGCCGCCGCATCGCCGGCCGCCTCGAAGCCGTCGCCGCCTTCGGCATCGGCCTCGGCCTCACGGGTGGTCGTGCTGCGCTCGGGCGCGCTGGCCGTGGCATTCACCGGCTCGGCGCCGTAGTCGTCATCCGGCTCGAGGAAGGGGTTCTGCTCGAGCATCTGCTCGACTTCCTGGTGGAGCTCGAGCGTGGACAACTGCAGCAACCGGATCGACTGCTGCAACTGCGGGGTGAGCGCCAGGTGCTGGGAAAGGCGGACCTGCAGGGACGGTTTCATGGACAGACAGCGGTGGCAGCACGGCGCGCCACAAGGGGCAGGCGTGCCAGGGGCACGGCCATCCCACGGGTCGCGGCGACCCGGCCCGCTTGCCGGGGCCTCATCTCACATGCGGAAGTGTTCACCCAGATAGACCTTTCGGACGTCGGCGTTCTCGACGATCTCGGCCGGTGTGCCCTGGGCCAGCACACGGCCTTCGCTGATGATGTAGGCATGGTCGCAGATGCCCAGCGTCTCGCGCACGTTGTGGTCGGTGATCAGCACACCGATGCCACGCGCCTTCAGGAAACTGATGATGCGCTGGATCTCGATCACGGCGATCGGATCGACCCCGGCAAAGGGTTCGTCCAGCAGGATGAAGCGCGGCTGCGTCGCCAGCGCGCGTGCAATCTCGACACGACGCCGCTCGCCGCCTGACAGTGCCGGCGCCGGCGTGTGGCGCAGCTTCTCGATGCTCAGGTCGTGCAGCAGGGTGTTGAGCCGCTGCACGATGACGTCCTCGGCCAGCGCCCGCCCGCGGTCGTCGCGTTGCAGCTCGAGCACCGCGCGGATGTTCTCCTGCACGGTCAGCTTGCGGAAGATCGACGCCTCCTGCGGCAGGTAGCTCAGGCCCAGGCGCGAGCGCCGGTGGATGGGCAGGCGCTCGACCCGCTGCGAGTCGATCAGGATCTCGCCGGCATCGGCCCGCACGAGCCCGACGATCATGTAGAAGCTGGTGGTCTTGCCCGCGCCATTGGGGCCGAGCAGGCCCACGACCTCGCCGCTGCGCACCGACAGGAACACGTCCTTGACGACCTTGCGGGCGCCGTAGGTCTTCTGCAGGCCGCGCGCCTCCAGGCGGCTGGCCTGCACCTCCTGGGCCGAGGCTGCCTTCAACGCGAACCTCCCGCCGGAGCGTTGGGCGCCGCAGGGGCAGCAGGGGCGGTCGGTGCAGGCGGAGGGTCGCGCGGCGACAGCACGCCGCGCACGCGGCCACTGGTGTCGCCGGCCGCGCCGCCGTTGACCGAAAACACCTCGGCCAGGTTGTCGTAGGTGATGGTCTGGCCGGCCACCTCGTCGGCCAGCGTCTCGCCGCGGTAGCGCCGGATCACGGCATTGCCCAGCAGCTTGACGGTGTCGGTCTTGCCGTCGTATTCGATGCGGGCGGCCTCGCCCTCGATGTATTCGTCGACGGCGTCGCGCTTCTGACGGAAAAAGGCCTGCTTGCCCGTGGCCGCCAGGGCCACGGCGGCCTGGTAGCCCTCGGGCGTCTGGCGCACCTCGACCCGGCCGGCACGCATCAGCATGGTGCCCTTGGTGATCACGACATTGCCGGTCAGCACATTGGTCTGGCGCACGTCGTCGTACCGCAGGGCATCGGCGGTGAAGTTCAGCGGCTTGTTGCGGTCAGCGCGTTCGGCCTGGACGACCGATGGCACGGTCAGACCAGCCAGCACCATGGCCATGACCGCCACCACGGCCGTCCGGCGACGCTGCCGCGGCTGGCCATGCGGGTCGGCACGGACGTCGGAAGGGAAGGCGGGAGTGAGGCTCATGAGGCATGAAACTTGCAGTTCGCCTCATTCTAGCCCAGGGTCCGGGCTTCGCCGAACCCCTGGCACGGCAGCAGGCAGCCGGGCCCGCGGCCAAACGGGCGGGGCCGGGAACGGCCCCGCCGTGATCAGGCCTTGGGGGCCTGGCGGGCCAGCCCGATCAGGTGATCGGCGACCAGCAGCGAACGTTCGAGCGAGCCGCTCAGCGCCCCGGAGGTCCAGAAGCGGCCGTTCACGCCCAGTGCCGGCACACCGTCGATCTTGTAACCGTCGGCCATCTGCTTGGCCTGGCGTGTTTTCGTCTGCACCGAGAAGGAGTTGTAGATCTCGACGAACTTGGCGCGGTCCTGGCCATTGCGGGCCATGAAGTCGGCAATGGCGTCGACGTTGTCCAGGCGCTGGCGCTCGACGTGGATCGCATGGAACACCTTCTTGTGCAGTTCGTCGACCTTGCCCAGCGCCTCGATGGCATAAAAGATGCGCTGGTGCACGACAAACTCGTCGCGGAAGGCCACCGGCACACGCCGGAAGCTCACGTCCGCCGGCAGCTTCTTCACCCAGGCCTCGAGCATGGGCTCGAAACGGTTGCAGTGCGGGCAGCCGTACCAGAAGAATTCGACGACCTCGATCTTGCCGGCCGGCGCGCTGGTGGGCAAAGGCCGGCCGAGCGCCACGTAATCGGTCCCGGCGCGCGGGGCCTGGGCGTGGGCGGCCGTGGCCACCAGGGCGCCTGCACCGCCGATCACCGGCGCCAGGCCGGCGCCGCCCACCCATGCGGCCACACCGCCTGCAAACTCACGACGCTTCATTGATGTTGTCCTTTCCAAGCTGAGTCATGGCGGATGGAGTCGGAGCCGGGTGATGAAGTTCAACCGGCGCCGGCGCCTTGCGCCTACTTCTGCACACGCACCAGCGCGGCCTCGACCCCGCTGCCCGCGAGTTTTTCCTGGGCCGTCTGGGCCTGGGCCTGGTTGTCGAAGGGGCCCAGCCGCACGCGGTAGACCGTGCGACCGGCCTGTTCACGTTCGGACACCTGGGCCGAATAGCCCAGCATGCCCAGGCGGGCGCGCTGCTGCTCGGCTTCCTCAGCCCGAGCATACGCTCCTGCCTGGACAAAATAGATCATGCCCGTGTCGGCAGCAGCCCCACCCGACAGGATGGCCGCCGGGTCACGGCGTGCCTCGGAGGCCCGCGCGTCGGCCGGACGGGCCGGGCCGGCACGCAGGCCGGGCGGCAGGTTGGACGAGGCGGCCTCGGCCGGGCTGGACGCCGCGGCGGCCGCACTGGCTGCAGCAGCCGCTGCGGCGGCACTGGCAGCGGCCGGCGGCGGTGGCGGCCGGGTCTGGTTGCGGCCCTGCAGGCCGGTGTTGGGGTCCCAGTTGCGGTTGCGCTCGGCCTCGGCCGCGTCCTGCTCGGCCGTGCGGGACGGCACCTTGTTGACAAAAGGCACCGGCACCTTGGTGACATACAGGGCCACCCCCAGCGCCAGCGCCAGGCCGATGAGCAGGCCGACGATCATGCCGAGGAAAAATCCGCCGCGTTGCTGTTTCATGAATCTCGCTTTCGGTGTTCGGAACGGAGCCGCAGGCCGGCGCCCGCACTACATCTTCTGCGGGGCGCTCACGCCCAGCACGCCCAGGCCGTTGGCCAGCACCTGGCGGGTGGCCACCAGCAGCGCCAGGCGGGCTGCGGCCAGCGCGGCATCGTCGACCAGGAAGCGCTCGGCGGCATAGTAGGTGTGGAAGGCACTGGCCACGTCGCGCAGGTAGAAGGCGACGTCGTGCGGTGCCAGGTCGCGCGCCGCCCCCGCCAGCATCGCCGGGTAGTCGGCCAGCTTGAGCATCAGGGCCGCCTCGGCCGGCATCACCAGGCGCGACAGGTCGGCCTGGGGCAACGCGGCCGGGTCGCCGCCGTGCTGGTCCTGCCATTGCTGGATCACCGAGCAGATGCGCGCATGGGCGTACTGCACGTAGTAGACCGGGTTCTCGTCGTTCTGCTTCAGGGCCAGGTCGACGTCGAAGGTGAATTCGGTGTCGGCCTTGCGGCTGATCAGGAAGAACCGCACCGCGTCGCGGCTGGTCCAGTCGATCAGGTCGCGCAGCGTGACGTAGGAGCCGGCCCGCTTGGAGATCTTGACCTCCTCGCCGCCCTTCATCACGGTGACCATCTTGTGCAGCACGTAGTCGGGGTAACCCTCGGGGATGCCCACGCCGGCCGCCTGCAGGCCAGCGCGCACCCGGGCGATCGTGCCGTGGTGGTCGGTGCCCTGGATGTTGATGACCTTGCTGAAGCCGCGCTCCCACTTGTTGATGTGGTAGGCCACGTCGGGCAGGAAGTAGGTGTAGGTGCCGTCGGACTTGCGCATCACGCGGTCCTTGTCGTCACCGTAGTCGGTCGAGCGCAGCCACAGCGCACCGCCGTCCTCATAGGTCTTGCCGGCCGCCACCAGCCGGGCCACCGTCTGCTCGACGCGCCCGCTGCCGTACAGGCTGGACTCGAGGAAGTAGTTGTCGAACTTCACGCCGAAGGCCTGCAGGTCCAGGTCCTGCTCGTGGCGCAGGTAGGCCACCGCGAACTGGCGGATGCCGTCCAGGTCTTCCGGGTCGCCCGAGGCGGTGAACTCGCGGTCGTCGGCCTTGACGGTCTTGCGGGCCAGGAAGTCGGCCGCGATGTCGGCGATGTACTCGCCGTTGTAGGCCGACTCCGGCCAGGCGGCATCACCGGGCTTGAGACCGCGCAGGCGGGCCTGGGTGGACGCCGCCAGCGTGGCGATCTGCACGCCGGCATCGTTGTAATAGAACTCGCGCGTGACCTGCCAGCCCTGGGTCTCGAACAGCCGGCAGATCGCATCGCCCAGCGCCGCCTGGCGGCCATGGCCCACGTGCAGCGGCCCGGTCGGGTTGGCCGAGACGAACTCGACCATCACGCGGCGGTCCTGGGCGGGCTGGCGGCCGAAGGCCTCGCCGGCGGCCAGCACCTCGGCCACCACCTGCTGACGGGCGGCATGCCGCAGGCGCAGGTTGATGAAGCCCGGCCCGGCGATCTCCATGGACTCGACCCACTGCTGGAAGGCCGGGCGGCGCCCCAGCCCGTCGACCAGCGCCTGGGCCACTTCCCGCGGATTGCGGCGCAACGCGCGGGACAACTGCATGGCCGCCGTGCAGGCGAGGTCGCCATGGGCGGCCTGCTTGGGGCTCTCAAAAGCGGCAGGGGGAGTCTGTTCAGGGGCCAGCACCGCCAGTTCGGCGGCCAGGGCCTCGAGGAGTTCTTGCTTGGCGCGGATCATCCCGGGATTCTACGTTTGCGGCCCTGCGGCGCTGCCCGGGACGGGACAGCGATTGTTACAACCTCGCTTGCAGGACGGGCCACCCGGTGAAATGATGCGAGGACATGACTGAACCAGCCGCCATGACCGCAAGCCCCGAGCGCATCGGCGACTACCGGGTGCTGCGCAAGATCGGTGAAGGCGCGACCAGCGAGGTGTTCCTGTGTCGCGACGACTTCCACGGGCGCGACGTTGCGGTCAAGCGCGTGCGCGACGCCGCACTGCGCGACCCGGTCGACGGGCGCTACTACTCGCGTTTTTTCGCCGCCGAAGCCGCCCTGGTGGGCCGGCTGCAGCACCCGCACGTGGTGCAGATCTACGCCGCGGTGGACAGCCCGCGCGAGCAGTACCTGGTCATGGAATACGTCGAGGGCACGACACTGCGCCAGTTCTGCCGCGCCGACCAGCTGCTGCCGCTGGAGCTGATCGTCGAGATCGGCTTCAAGTGCGCGATGGCGTTGGGCTATGTGTTCCGCCAGGGGCTGATCCACCGTGACATCAAGCCGGCGAACATCCTGGCCGTCATGCACAACGACCAGATCACCGACGTCAAGGTGAGCGACTTCGGCAGCGTGCTCAACCTGGGGGCCGACACCACGCAGGTGCACCGGGTCGGCTCGCTGGCCTACATGTCGCCCGAGCAGCTCGACGGCGGGGTGCTCAACGCCCAGTCCGACATGTACGCGCTGGGCGCGGTGCTCTACCACCTGGTGACCGGCCATGCGCCGGTCGAGGGTGATTCCCAGCCCGAGATGATCCAGCGCATCCTGAACGACCCGGTCGTTCCGCCCAGCGAGCGCCGTCAGGCCGTGGGCCACGCGGTGGACAGCGTGCTGCTGCGCGCGCTGAACAAGCGCCCCGAAGACCGCTACGCAACCTGGGACGAGTTTGCCAACGCCCTGGCCTCGCTGATCAGCTCACGCGAGGTGCCGCGCGGCAACCTGCAGGCAGTGCTCGATTCGGAGCGCTTCAGCCTGCTGCGTTCGCTCACCTTCTTCAAGGCCTTCGGCGACGTCGAGCTGTGGGAGGTGGTGCACCAGGCCCGCTGGCTGCGATTCGGGTTCGGGCACCGGCTGATGGAGCGCGGCGAACGCGGCCGCGACTTCCACATCATCGCGCAGGGCGCCGTGGAGGTCACCCGCGACGGCCAGCGGCTGGAAACCCTGCACGCCGGCGCCCTGGTCGGCGAAATGGCCTACCTGGCGCCCAGCAAGGAAATGCGGCTGCGCACCGCCGATGTGGTCGCGATCGAGCCGATCACCACGATCTCGTTCACGCCCGAAACCCTGGCCCAGCTCAGCCTGTCGTGCCGCGACCGCTTCAATGCGGCCTTCATCGCCGTGCTGGTGCGCCGCCTGCATGCCGCGCACGAGGCGCTGTCACATCCGCAGCGCATCCTGTGAAGCCCGGTCAACCGCCGTCGCCGCCGCGGCGTTGCCCGCAAGGGCGCGGCGTTGCCGTGACCCTGCCCCGTTTGCCCACCCGACCGACCAGGAACACACCATGAAATATCTCCTGACCGCCCTGACCCTGGCCTGCGCCCTGACCGGCGCCCATGCCCAGGACGAAACCAAGAAGCCGAATCCGCAGCAGAACCGCATGGCGAGCTGCCAGAAGGAGGCCGGCGAAAAGAAGCTGGAAGGCGCCAAACGCCAGGAATTCGTGAACCAGTGCCTGAAAAACAAGCCCGAGCCCAGCTCGCAAGGCGCCAGGCTCGGGGCGTGCAGCAAGGAGGCCGCGGCCAAGGGGCTGAAGGGGGATGAGCGCAACAAGTACCTCTCGGAGTGCGCGAAGGCGAAATGAGCCGCCCCGGGCGGGCAGCGCACAGCGGCCGGCGCGGTCCGGGAGCCTGCCCCCGGTCGCGGTGACACGATGCCCGGGTGTCCCGACTGGCGCCTTGCCTCACGGGTGGCCTGATGCACAATCGATGGCCATTCCCGTCGGCCAATGAGCAAGCCCCCGTCCAGCCGCCCATCCCTCGACGCCATCGCCCCGGCGATGGGGCTGCCCGTCGCCGACGATTCGGACATCGACTACCGCGGCCTGTTCAGCGGCGCGCCGGTCGGGCTGGCACTGGTCCACGGCGCGCGGTTTGCCCACGTCAACCAGCGCTTCGAGCAGATGTTCGGCTGGCCCGCCGGTGCACTGGCCGGGCAGCCCACCGAGCAGATCTGGCGGCACGCCCAGGACAACATCGACATCCGCCGCCTGGCCGAACCGCTGCTGGCGGCCGGCCGTTCGCTCGAGATCGAACTCGAAGCGCGCCGAGGTGACGGTTCGAGCTTCTGGGCCCGGCTGCGTGCCGTGGCGGCTCCCGCCGGCCTCGCGGGCCGGGCCGACACCATCTGGGTGATCGACGACGTGTCTGACCACCGCGACGCCCTGCACTCGCTCAGCCGCAGCCAGCGCGAGCTGGAGCAGCGCGTGCGCGAGCGCAGCGAGGCCCTGGCCGCACTCGACGCCCAGCTGCGCCAGGAAATGGAAGACCGCCAGTTGGCCGAAAACCAGGTGCGCCACCTGGCCGAACACGATCCGCTGACCGGCCTGCCCAACCGCCGCCTGCTGGAGTTGCGCCTGCAGCAGGCGCTGCACAACGCGCGCGAACATGACACTGCGGTGGCCGTGATGTTCATGGACCTCGACCGCTTCAAGACCATCAACGATTCACTCGGCCACGTGATCGGCGACCGCCTGCTGCAGGGGGTGGCGCAGCGGGTGCACCGCAGCCTGCGCCACGGCGACACGGTCGCCCGGCTGGGCGGCGACGAGTTCGTGATGGTGCTGCCCGAGCTCAGCGGCGCGGGCGATGCCGCGTTGATCGCCTCTCAATTGATCAACGAGGTGTCACGCCCCTATGAGCTCGACACCCTGGAGCTGCGTGTCACACCCTCGCTGGGCATCAGCCTGTTCCCCGACCACGGCAACTCGATCGATGCGCTGGTGGGCAAGGCGAGTGCCGCCATGTACCAGGCCAAGGCCCAGGGGCGGCGCAACTACGTGTTTTTCACCGGGCAGACGGATGCCTCGTCGTCCCAGCGCCTGCTGCTCGAGAACGACCTGCACCGCGCCGTCGAGCGTGAGGAGTTCGTGCTGCACTACCAGCCGCGCTATGAGCTGGCCACCGGCATGTTGTGCGCCTGCGAGGCCCTGCTGCGCTGGCAGCACCCCACCCGCGGCCCGATCAGCCCGGGCGAGTTCGTGCCGCTGGCCGAGGAAAACGGCCTGATCGTGCCGATCGGCGAATGGGTGCTGCGCGAGGCCTGCCGGCAGATCCAGCGCTGGCAGTCCGACGGCCTGGAGGTCTGCCCGATCTCGGTCAACATCTCGGCGCGGCAGTTCCGCAGCCTGGAGTTGCCCGCGATGGTGCGCTCGGTGCTCGACGAAACCGGCGTGGACCCGCGGCTGCTCGAAGTCGAGATCACCGAAACCACGCTGATGCACAACACCGAGGAGACGCTGTCCATCCTCAGCGAGCTGCACGGGCTGGGCATCAAGATTTCGGTCGACGACTTCGGCACCGGCTATTCCAGCCTCGCCTACCTGAAGCGCTTTCCGGTCGACCTGCTGAAGATCGACCGCTCCTTCGTGCACGACCTGACCATCGACGCCGACGACGCCATCATCGTCAGCGCCATCATCGGCCTGGGCCGCAGCCTGCAATTGCGTGTGGTGGCCGAGGGGGTCGAAACCCCGGAGCAGGTGGACTTCCTCAAGCGCCGCGGCTGCGACGAGGTGCAGGGCTTCCTGTTCAGCAAGCCACTGCCGGCCCAGCAGATCGAGCCACTGTTCAACCGGCGGTATTGACCAACCGGCGGTATTGACCAACCGGCGGTACTGACCCCGGCACCGGGGCCAGCCGCAGCCGGCCCCGCCCGGGCGGTCACTCCACGGCCTTGACCATGTCCTCGACCACCTTCTTGGCGTCGCCGAAGACCATCATGGTCTTGTCCATGTAGAACAGCTCGTTGTCCAGCCCGGCATAACCGGCGGCCATCGAGCGCTTGTTGACGATCACCGTCTTGGCTTTGTAAGCCTCCAGGATGGGCATGCCGTAGATCGGCGAGCCCTTCTGCAGGGCCGCCGGGTTCACCACGTCGTTGGCCCCCAGGATGATGGCCACGTCGGCCTGCCCGAACTCGCCGTTGATGTCTTCCATCTCGAAGACCTGGTCGTAGGGCACCTCGGCCTCGGCCAGCAGCACGTTCATGTGCCCCGGCATGCGACCGGCCACCGGATGGATCGCGTACTTCACCGTGATGCCCTTGTGGGTGAGCTTCTCGGCCAGTTCCTTCACCGCATGCTGGGCGCGTGCGACGGCCAGGCCGTAACCCGGCACGATGACCACCGTCTCGGCATTGCCCAGGATGAACGCCGCGTCGTCGGCGCTGCCGCTCTTGACGCTGCGCTGCTGCTGCGCACCGGCCGTCGCGGCCGTGGCGTCGCCACCGAAACCGCCCAGGATCACGTTGAAGAACGAGCGGTTCATCGCCTTGCACATGATGTAGCTCAGGATGGCGCCCGACGAGCCCACCAGCGAGCCGGCGATGATCAGCATCGAGTTGTTCAGCGAGAACCCGATGCCCGCCGCCGCCCAGCCCGAATAGCTGTTGAGCATCGACACCACCACCGGCATGTCGGCGCCGCCGATCGGGATGATGATCAGCACGCCCAGCACGAAGGCCAGTGCCAGCAGCAGCACGAAGTCGATCTTTGCTTCGCTGATGGTGTAGCCGGTGATGAAGAAGATGGTGGCCAGGCCCAGCACCAGGTTCAGCAGATGCTGGCCCTTGAAGACCACCGGCGCGCCCTGGAACAGGCGGAACTTGTACTTGCCGGACAGCTTGCCGAAGGCGATCACCGAACCGCTGAAGGTGATCGCACCGATCGCCGCGCCAAGCGCCAGCTCGAGCCGGTTGCCGTAGGGCAGCGCGCCGCCCTTTTCAGTGATGCCGAAGGCCCAGGGCTCGACCGCGGCGGCCACCGCGATGAACACCGCCGCCAGGCCGATCATGCTGTGCATGAAGGCCACCAGCTCGGGCATCTTGGTCATCTCGACGCGCTTGGCCATGATCGTGCCGGCACCGCCGCCGATCACCAGGCCGGCGAGCACATAGGCCATGCCGCCGGCCGCCTGGCCGCTGATCTTGACGATCAGGGCCGCGGTGGTCAGCGTGGCGATCGCCATGCCCACCATGCCGAAGATGTTGCCGCGGATCGAGGTGGTCGGATGGCTCAGGCCCTTGAGCGCCTGGATGAAACACACCGACGCCACCAGGTACAGCAGCGTCACCACATTCATGCTGAGTGCCATTTACTTGCCCTCCTTCGAGGCCGCCGCTGCCGGCTTGTCCTTCTTGCGGAACATCTCCAGCATGCGCCGGGTGACCAGGAAGCCACCAAACACATTGACCGCGGCCAGGGCCACGGCCAGCGTGCCCATGGTCTTGCCCAGCGGGGTTTCGGTCAGGGCGGCAGCCAGCATGGCACCGACGATGACGATGGCGGAGATCGCGTTGGTCACCGCCATCAGCGGGGTGTGCAGCGCGGGCGTGACGGTCCACACCACGTGGTAACCCACGTAGATGGCCAGGACAAAGATGATGAGATTGATGATGACCGGGCTGATCGCTTCCATGCCGGTTGCTCCTGGTTGGGTCAGAACTTGCGGATTTCCTTGATGGCATTGCGCTCGTCGAGCAGCACCACCTTCGGCTTGTGATCGCGTGTCGCGTCCTCGCTCATCGGCGCATAGGTGCAGATGATGAGCAGGTCGCCCACGTGGGCCTTGCGCGCGGCCGCGCCGTTCAGCGAGATCGCGCCGCTGCCCCGGGGGGCCTTGATGATGTAGGTCGAGAAGCGCTCGCCGTTGTTGATGTTGTAGAGCTCGATCTGCTCGAACTCGCGCATGTCGGCCGCGTCCAGCAGGTCCTCGTCGATGCCGCACGAGCCCTCGTAGTGCAGGTCGGCCTCGGTGACGGTGGCGCGGTGCAGCTTGGCCCGCAGCATCACCCGGTTCAACGGTGCCATCATTTGCGTGTCACCTGCCCGTCCTGCGTCATGCGGCAGGCCGCGACGATGTCGTCCTCCAGGTCGACCTTGAACGTGCCTTCCTTGGTCAGCACGAGCTTCAGGAAGTCGAGCACGTTGCGTGCGTACAGCGACGACGCATCGGCGGCCACCAGCGCGGGCAGGTTGGTTTCACCCACCAGGGTCACGCCGTGCTTCACGACCGTGCGGCCCGGCTCGGTCAGCGGGCAGTTGCCGCCCTGGGGCGCTGCAAGATCAACGATGACCGAGCCCGGCTTCATCGAGCGCACCATCTCTTCGGTGACCAGCACCGGGGCGGGGCGCCCGGGGATCAACGCGGTCGTGATCACCACATCGGCCTGGGCCACCCGCTTGGCCACCTCCGCCTTCTGACGGTCGAGCCAGCTCTGGGGCATGGGGCGGGCATAGCCGCCCACGCCTTCGGCCGCTTCCTTCTCTTCGGCGGTCTCGTAGGGCACGTCGATGAACTTCGCGCCCAGCGACTCGACCTGCTCCTTCACGGAAGGACGCACGTCGGACGCCTCGATCACCGCGCCCAGCCGCTTGGCCGTGGCAATGGCCTGCAGACCGGCCACGCCCACGCCGAGGATCACCACCCGGGCCGCCTTCACGGTGCCGGCGGCGGTCATCAGCATCGGGAAAAAGCGCTGATACCGGTCCGCGGCGATCATCACCGCCTTGTAGCCGGCGATGTTCGCCTGCGACGACAGCACGTCCATGCTCTGCGCCCGCGTGGTGCGCGGCGCGGCCTCGAGCGCAAAACTCGTCAGCCCGGCCGCAGCCAGCCGCTGCAGGCCCTCGGCGTCGAACGGATTGAGCATGCCCACCAGCGCCGTGCCGGGCTTGAGCATCGGCAACTCGCTGGCCTGGGGTGCACGCACCTTCAGCACCAGCTCGCAACCGAAGGCCCCGGCCGCATCGGTGATCTCGGCACCGGCCGCCACATAGGCCTCGTCCGTGACGGACGCCTGCACACCGGCGCCCGACTGCACACGCACCGTGTGCCCCTGGGCCTTGAGTTTTTTTGCCGTCTCGGGCGTGACAGCCACGCGGGTTTCCCCCGCCACCGTCTCGAGCGGTACGCCTATGAGCATGAAGCCCTCCTAAGGTTCTTGTGGATGCTGTTGGAATGGTGAGCGTGAACTGTGACGCAGCTTACACAAGCTGACAGCCAGGCGTTGGTAACTTAGTTTCAAGATTCAGCGGTTTGACAGCTGGCTGTCGCACGCGGGACAGCGGGACAGGGCCGGCTGGAGTGGGGTGCCTACTCCGCCAGGGGGGGCGATGCAAGCCACGTCAGCCCCAACTGTTCGCCGATGTGCGCCTGAAGCGTCTCCAGCGACACCGGCTTGGTGAGGAACACGTTGACGCCCGCCTGCAGGCACGCAGCGCGGTGCTCGGCCGTGACCGATGCCGACACCGCGATCACGGGCACCGCCGCCAGTGCAGCATCGCGCCGCAAGCGGCGCGTGGCCTCCAGGCCATCGACGGTCGGCATCACGCTGTCCATCAGGATGAGGTCCGGCCGGAAATCGCTCGCGGCGGCCAGCATCTCGCCACCATCACCGGCCTGCGCCACCTCGAATCCGGCATCGCTGAGGAAATCGCACATCAGTGCACGATTGGCCGCCACGTCGTCGACCACCAGCACGCGCCGCGCCGGCCCCTCGTAGCGCAGCCTGCCCCGTGCCGTGCGCGGGGCCTGCGCAGCCGGCGCCACCACCTCCAGCGGCAGCTCCACCCGGAACCGGGTGCCGCGGCCGAACTCGCTGCTCACCTGCACCTGCCCGCCCATGTCGTTCACCAGCGCACGGGTGATCGGCAGGCCCAGGCCGGTGCCCCCGCTGCGGCGCTGCAGGTCGCCGACCTGCTCGAAGGGCTTGAAGATGCGTTCGAGGTCTTCCGGCCGCACGCCCACGCCGGTGTCTTCGACGTCCAGGCGCAGCCGCACCTGGGCCGGGCCCGCGGGTTCGGCGTCCGCGCGCAGCGTGACCGTGCCCTGGTCGGTGAACTTGATCGCATTGCCCAGCAGGTTCAGCAGCACCTGGCGCAGCCGCCGTTCGTCGACCAGCACGGTCTGCGGCAGGCCTGCCGCCGGGTCGAACACGAAGGCCAGGCGCTTTTCCTGGGCCTTGACCTGCATCAGATTGACCACAGCCCGAAGAAAGCTCGTCAGGTTCACCGGCCCGGGATTCAGCTCGGTGCGGCCCGCCTCGATGCGCGCCAGGTCGAGGATGTCGTTGATCAGCGCCAGCAGGTGCTGTCCGCTCTGGTGGATGGCGTCCAGGCCACGCGCCTGCCGTGGGCTCAGCCCCTCGTCCATGGCCAGCAGCTGCGCATAGCCAAGCACGGCATTCAGCGGTGTGCGTAACTCGTGGCTCATGCTGGCGAGGAACTCGCTCTTGGCGCGGTTGGCCGCCTCGGCAGCATGCCGGGCATCGCGCTCGGTCTGGACCATCTCGCGGTGCAGGTCGTCGGCGCCGGATTGCGCGTGGTCCCGGGCGTCCAGCTTCGACAGGATGGTCTGCACCTGGTCCTGCACCGCCGTTTCGCTGAGCGCCAGCGCCTGCGCGATCTCGGGGTAGGCGTTGCCCTGCGCAATGAATCGCAAGACACCGATCTCGGCCGGCGTCAGCCCGGTGTCCGTGATCTGGCCGGCCAGCTCGTACGACACCTGCGACGGCAGCACCCTGCGGCCGGCGTGGACCGCTCGCACGGCGTCGAGCAACTCCTTGTGCAACGCGTGCTTCAGCAAGTAGCCTTGTGCGCCGGCCTGCAATGCACGCTGCGTCTGAGCGTCGTCGGCATAGGTGGTGAGCACGATGATGCCCGCGTCGGGGAACTCGGCGCGGATCGCGGCAATGGCGTCCAGCCCGCCCACCCCGGGCATCTGCAGATCCATCAGCGTGACATCCGGACGGTGGACCCGGAACTGCTCGATCGCTTCGCGGCCATTCGACGCCTGCGCGACCAGGTCCATGTCCGGCTCGACACTCAGCAACATCGCAATGCCCTGGCGCACCACCGGGTGATCGTCGACGCAGAGTACCCTGATGCGGATCAAGTCTTCGGTCATTCGCCCATCCTGTCGCGCGTGCCAAGCCGGTGCAACGACACCCCCCCGGAGCCGGCACTCCGGGCGCAATCACTATACGCCCGCAGCACTGGCGCCCTCAACACCCTTTCTCGCCGCGGCGGGCCGGGTGTCGCCCTTGCCGGCGCCGGGTTTGTACCAGCACGACAGCGCACAAGGGCGGCCATACCATTCCAGTGCATTTGCCCGACAGTGTGTGGGTGAGCGCTTCCAGCGCGCAGCTGTCCCGCCAGGGCACCGGGTCGCCGTCCACCGCCCGATCCACGGCACCGATGCCGCCCATCTGCGCAAAGGGGACGCGGTGTATGACGAGGTGGAGCCGGAATTTCGCTGTGCTGTTGTCCTTGCTCGGCGCGCTCGCGTCGGGGGGAGTGACGCGCGCGCAGCAGATCCAGGTCGTCGACGTCGACCTGGTCGCCGGCGCCCCGCTCCAGTTCCACCCGCTGCAGGCCCCCGCTGCGCCCCTGACGCTCCAGCGCATGACGCAGGACCAGTACGGGTTTCTCTGGATGAGCGCCTCGGACGGACTGCGGCGCTACGATGGCCACGGTTACATGAAGGTGCCCGACGAGCAGGACGCGAAACACGTCGGCCACATCATCGGGCACTCGTTTGCAAGTGACCGCGCGGGCCGCCTGTGGATCGGTGCCGATGACTCGCTCAATCGTTACGACCCCGCCAGCGGGAAGCTCACGCAGTACCGCTCACCCGATGACACCTGCGGCACCGTCAGGATCGCCCACGACATCGTCGAAGACCAGGACGGCTTGATCTGGCTGGCAACGGACGACGGTGTGACGGTCCTCGATCCCGCCACCTCGAAGACCACCTGCCATCGGCCTCGCTACACGCCCGGGGTGGGCGAGACGCGTGTCATCGCGATGGCCGCCGTGCCCGACGGCAGCTTGTGGGTCACCAGCAGTGCCGGCCTGTATGCGCTCGACCGACGCTCGGGCAAGGTCACACGGCACGTCAGGCTGGAAACGAGTTCCGGACGCCGGTTCGTCAGCACGGGTTTTCCGGCGCGGCCGTTCCTGGACAGCCGCGGACGCCTGTGGTTCGGCCTGTCCGCGGGGGGTGACCTGGGCTCGGTCGACGTGGCCTCCGGCGACGTCACGGTCTATGCATTCCGCAACGGCGCACTGGCGTCGAACGGTTCGTCCGGTGTCGTCTCGATCCAGGAGGACCACGAGCAGGGCCTGTGGCTGGGAACCCGTGCACTGGGCCTGGTGAAGCTGACGCCGGACCGCCGGCAGGCCGTCTGGTACCAGAGCAATCCTGACGATCCCGACGGCTTGCGCGACGACCTGATCGTCGAGCTGTTCAGGGACCGCAACGGCAGCTTCTGGTCGATGACAAAGGCGGGGGCCGTCCATCGCTTCGAGGCCGAGCGACCGCGATTCCGCTCGTATCGCCACCAGCAGGCCAACCCGCACAGTGTGGGAAAGGGCGCGGTGACGGCGGTCTACCTCGAAGAACCCGACACGCTGTGGATCGGCACGGACCGGGGCCTGCACCGTCTCGACCGCCGCAGCGATCAGGCCGCGCCGGTGGTGCATCCCGGGTTCACGCGAGGTGTCAGCGCGATCGCCAGGGACCCGTCCGGCCATCTGTGGTTCGGCACGAACGGCAACGGTGTCGTCCGCCTGGACCCCGTCACGGGCCGGTACACGAGTTTTTCCCGTGAGCCATCCAGTCCACGCTCGCTCAATCACAACCGGGTGACGGCCATACGGGTCGATCGCAGCGGCCGGGTGTGGATCGCGACGGACTTCGGCCTGAGCCGCTGGGAGCCGGCGACCGATGACTTCTCGAACTTCAGGCCACAGCCCGAAGGCCTGGTGCAGTACCGCTCGATTTCCGAGGATGCGAGCGGTGCGCTGTGGCTGGCGACGTCATCACGCGGCCTGCAGCGCTTCGATCCCGGCACGGCGACCTTCACGGTGTTCGACGACGAACTGCGCGCCGCACAGCCGCCCGGCCACAACCGCGTCAATTCGGTCCACGTCGATCGCAGCGGGATGGTGTGGGCGGCAACCTTCCGCGGCCTTGGCCGGCTGGACCCGCGCGACGGCACGTTCCGCTCCTATGCCTCGCGCTCGGGGCTTCCGGCCGACATGGTGGTCGGCATCCTGGAAGAGGATGACGGGCAACTGTGGCTGAGCACGCCGAACGGGCTGTCGCGCTTCGATCCGCGCGCCGAGACCTTCACGAACTACCACGCGTCCGACGGTGTGCTGACCGATCGGTTTGCCAACCCCGCGGTGGCCGCCAGGAGCTCGAGCGGGGAAATGTTCTTCGGCTCGCAAAAGGGGGTGGTGGCGTTTTTCCCCGCCGAGATCGTCGACGATGCGCGTGCGCTGCCGGTGTACCTGACCGATTTCCGCCTGTTCGGCGAACCGGTGCTGCCGGGCAGCATGCCGCTGGAGCGCCCCATCTGGTCCACCGGTTCGATCGAGCTGGACTCGGACAGCATCGTGTCGTTCGACTTTGCCGCGCTGAACTATGTCGATCCGGTCCGCACGCGCTATCGCTACCGGCTCGACGGGCTCGAGACACGCTGGAACGAGACCGACAGCGCCAGGCGCAGCGCCAACTACACGACCCTGCCGGTGGGTGAGTACACCTTGCGGGTCCAGGCGCGCGGGCCGCGCGGAGACTGGAGCGAGAGTGCACTGGGGATCCGCGTGCCGCCGCCGTGGTACGCAACGTGGTACTTCCGGGCCCTGGTGGCCGCGCTGGTCCTGGCGGCGATGTGGCTGGCGTACCGGCTGCGCGTGCGCCAGCTGCACCGGCGGTTCGAGATTGCGCTGTATGCCCGACTTGGCGAGCGCGCGCGCATCGCGCGCGAGCTGCACGACACGCTGCTGCAGTCGTACCAGGCGTCGCTGCTGTGGTTCCGCGCAGCGATCAACGTGCTGCCGGACCGCCCGCTCGAGGCCAGGCAGAAGCTGGAGCTGGCGCTCGACCGCGCCGAGGCGGCGATCGTCGAAGGGCGAGATGCGGTGCAGGCCTTGCGGTCCTCGACGGTCGAGGTGAACGACATCGCCGAGGCCATCGCCGCGATCGGCGCCGACCTGACCAATACCCACCCCACGCGCGACACCCCGGTGGTCAGCGTCGTGGTCGAAGGTGCCTCGCGCCACCTGAACCCGCTGGCGCGCGAGGAGGTGTGCCGCATTGCCGGCGAGGCATTGCGCAATGCCTTCCGTCACGCCGATGCGCGCAACATCACGGTCACGCTGCACTACGGCACAAGACAGTTCAGGCTCACGGTCGTCGACGACGGCAAGGGCATGGCGCCGGCAGTCCTCGAAGGCCAGCAGCCTGCCAGCCATTTCGGCCTGCCCGGCATGCGCGAGCGCGCCGCCATCATCGGCGGGCAACTGGACGTGCGCAGCACACCCGGGCGCGGCACCGAGGTGGAACTCGGCGTGCCCGCCCACCATGCCTATGACGGGGGCGTGCGCTCCGGACGCTGGTGGGATGCCTTGCGGCGCGGGCATGCGCCCGCGCAGGCCGCCGGGCGGCAGGACGGCGCCGGCTGAGGCGCCCATCCCGCGCGCACCGCTGCGCTCAGGGTCGGAACCGGTCGCCGATGCCTGCCTCGGTCAGCAGGTGGCGCGGCATCACGCCGAGCGGTGGTCGGACAGCCGCTCCAGGCCCGCCAGGGTGTCGCGCTGCAGGACCATCAGCCTGGGCGCCAGCCGGGCCGCAACCGCCTCGGGTGGGTCGGTCGTCGACAGGCTCACATTGAGCACGTACACCGCATCCGGCGTGACGACGGGCGTGGCCACGGCAACCACCTCGGGCTGCCAGGCTGCGGTGCAGTAGCCCTCGACGCGGACCTGGCGCATGGCACGTTCGATGTCGGCCGCCAGCGCCGGCCACTGCGCCTTGCGACGCAGGCGAAAGCGCCGCATGAGCTCGTTGCGTTCGTCGTCGGGCGCGACGGCGAGGTAGGCGCGCCCGAGCGACGTGAGTTCGATCGGCACGCGCTGCCCGGACACGACGTTGCGGAACGCGGCACGTCGGCTGTAGCGGATCGACTCGAGGTAGACCATCTCCTCGCGGTCCGGTGCGGCCAGCCCGACGTTCAGCCGATCACGTTCGGCCAGGGCACGCATGAGGGGCGCCGCCACGCTCAGGATCCGCGACCCGGTGCGCATGGCGTGCGCCAGGCTCAGCACGGCCGGGGCCAGCCGGTAGGCCCGCCGGGCGACTTCGGTGTGCAGCATGCCCATCGCCACGAGCGTCTGCGTCAGCCGGCTGACCGTCGATTTGGGCAGGCCGGTCCGCTCGGCCAGTTCACCATTGCCCAGCAGCTCCGACCCGGGACGAAAGGCCCGCAGGATCTCGATGCCACGCTCGAGCGAGCGGTTGGCAGGCGCCCCGCCGGGGGCCTGGCGGCGCGGTGTGCGGACAAGGTCAGGCATCGGGCAAACCCTGGTGTCAGTTCCACTGGATGGAATTCGGGGAGTGTAGTCCCGGCCGGTGCTCCCTATCCTTGGTGTCATCGCAGCAGCCGTGCCCGGCGGCCGCTCTCACCCCACGCGGACCCCCGCTCCGCACCACCCAGGAGACTCTCATGCCCGGCTTCACCCGCTCCCTGCGACTGCGCGCACAGTCCGCCTTCCTCGCCCTGACGCTGGCGGCAACAACGGCGTTGGCCGCCTACCCGGACAAGCCCGTGAAGCTGGTCGTGCCGTTCGCGCCGGGCGGTGGCACCGACCTGATCGCCCGCACGCTGGGCACCGGCATGTCGCAGGCACTGGGCCAGCAGGTGATCATCGAGAACAAGCCCGGTGCCGGCACCCTCATCGGCACCGATGCGGTCGCGAAGAGCCCCGCCGACGGCTACACGCTCGTGATGGCCTCGTTCGCGCATGCGGTCAACCCATCGCTGCAGCCGAAGATGCCGTTCGACACCGACAAGGCCTTCACGCCGGTGATCCTGGTCGGACGCGGCCCGAACGTGCTGGTCGTGCGTGCACAAAGCCCCTTCAAGTCGGTCGCCGACGTGATCGCCGCGGCGAAGGCCCAGCCGGGCAGGCTCACCTTCGCCTCGCAGGGCAACGGCACGTCGGCACATCTGGCGGGCGAGATGTTCAAGAACTTCGCCCGGGTGGACCTCACCCATGTGCCGTACCGCGGTGCAGGCCCGGCCATGACGGACCTGCTGGGTGGTCAGGTCGACCTGTTCTTCGGCACCGCCGCGGCCGTGTCGACCCTCCTCGACAACGGCAAGTTGCGGGCGCTGGGCGTCACGACCCCCAAGCCCTCACCGGCCCTGCAGGGCGTGCCCGCGATTGCCGACACGGTCCCGGGCTTCCAGGTCGAGAGCTGGTACGGCATCTACGCGCCTGCCGGCACGCCGGCCGACGTGATCGCCCGGCTCAATGCCGCGGCCAAGGCGGCCGCGCAGATGCCCGAGTTCCGCACGAAGGTCGAGCACGAGGGCCTGGTGATCAGCGCGGGCAGCCCGGCCGAACTGGACGCCTACGTGCGCGCCGAGCAGGCGCGCTGGGGCAAGGTGGTCAAAGAGAACAACCTCAAGGTCGACTGAAACGGCACACCCCGAGGAGCACGGCATGAACAGCACTTCGTTGATCGACCTGGCCGTCGATTCACAGGGGATCGCCACGATCACCCTCAACCGTCCCGACAAACGCAATGCGATGAGCGACGACATGCGCACGGCCTTCATCGCGGCGCTCGAACAGGTGGCCGCCGACCGGTCCGTCAAGGCCCTGGTGCTGACCGGCGCCGGCAAGGCCTTCTGCGCCGGCGGCGACATCGCCGGCATGCAGGCCCGCATGAATGCACCGGCCGGCGAGGTGGGCTTCAACGGCTGGCATCGCCAGCAGCGCGTGCACCACACGCAGGCCCTGCTGCACACGATGCCCAAGCCTGTGATCGCCGCGGTCAACGGGGCCGCCTCCGGCCTGGGCGCCGACACCGCGCTGGCATGCGACTTCGTCATCGCCAGCGAATGGGCCAGCTTCACCTGGAGCTACGTGCTGCGCGGCATCGTGCCGGATGGCGGCGGGATGTACTTCCTGCCACGTCGCGTGGGCCTGGCGCGGGCCAAGGAGCTGATCTTCACCGGCCGCCAGGTGAAGATCGACGAGGCCGTCTCGCTGGGCATCGTCGACCGCCAGACCAGCGCGCAGACGCTGCTGGCCGATGCGCAGGCCTGGGCCGTCGAGCTGAGCCGCGCCTCCTCGACCGCCCTGGCACTCACCAAGACCATCCTCAACCAGAGCTTCGAGCTGTCCTCGCATGACGTGTTTGCGCAAGGCAGCCAGGCCCAGGGCATCTGCTACACCAGCAGCGAACATCGTGCCGCCGTCGAGGCCTTTCTCGACCGTGCACCCACGCGGGAGTGACCACCGTGAATGACCTGTCCCGCCTGCTCAGTCCCCGCAGCGTGGCCGTGATCGGCGCATCCGCCGACCCGGCCAAGACCGCCGGCCGACCGGTGGCCTACCTGCGCAAGCACGGCTATGCCGGCGCCATCTATCCGGTCAACCCGAAGGCCGGGCACATCGGCGACCTGCCCTGCTACCCCGACATCGCCTCGCTGCCCGAGGTGCCGGATGTGGCCATCGTGCTGCTGGGAGCCGAGCGTGCTCACATTGCCGTACGGGACCTCGCCGAGCGCGGCTGTGGTGCCGCCATCGTGCTGGCCAGCGGCTACACCGAAACCGGCGACGAAGGTGCGCGCCGCCAGCAGCAACTGGTGGAAGCCGCCGGCTCGATGCGCCTGCTCGGGCCCAACACCATCGGCCTGGTGAACCTGACCGATTCGATCGTGCTGTCGGCCACGGGCGCACTGGAGATGGATGAATTCCCGGTCGGTCACATCGGTGTGGTGTCGCAAAGCGGCGGCATCCTCGGTGCGCTGCTGTCGCGTGCGGCCGCCCGCGGCATCGGCCTGTCCAAGCTGATCGCCACCAGCAACGAGGTCGATCTTGAACTGGCCGACTTCATCGACCATCTGGCCGACGACCCCGCCACACGCGTGATTGCGCTGTACATCGAATCGGTGCGCCACCCGGCACGCTTTCGCGCCGCCTGCCTGAAGGCCGCGCGGGCAGGCAAACCCGTGGTGGCACTGAAGATCGGCCGATCGGAGGCAGGCGCCAAGGCCGCCGTCTCGCACACCGGCGCGATGGCCGGCGCTGACCGCATGTACGACGCACTGTTCAGGCAGGTCGGCGTGATCCGTGTGCGCAGCTTTGGCGACCTGCTCGATGTGCCGGCCGCACTGGCCACCGGGCGCACCCTGCGTGGCCGGCGTGTGGCCATCCTGACCTCGACGGGCGGCGCGGGCACGCTGGTGTCGGACGAACTGGGGGTGGTCGGCTTCGAGACCCCCGCACCCGATGCCGCCACCGCCAGCGCGCTGCGCGCATTGCAGACCAGCAGCGAAGCGGTGCTCGACCGCAACCCGATCGACGTGACGCTGGCCGGCCTGCGGCCCGACCTGCTGCGAGGGGCCATCCGTTCGCTGCTGGCCAGCGACAGCTATGACGCACTGGTGATCATCGTCGGCTCGTCCAGCCTGGCGCAGCCCGAGCTGATGGCCGGTGCCATCCGGGACTGCCTGCCCGGGTCCGACAAACCCGTGCTGGCCTACGTCAGCCCGCATGCGCCGGACGTGGCGGCCTTGCTCACACGCTCGGGCGTGCCCGCGTTTGCCGCCGCCGAAAGCTGCACGGCCGCGCTGGCCGGCATGCTGCAGGCGGCCCGCTTCACCTCACGGGTCGCGTCGCAGGCTGATGCCGCTGCGATACCAGATGGTCCCCCGGCTGACCTCCCGGCAGCATTTCGCGGCTCGCTCGACGAAGCGCAGGCCAAGCAGTTGTTCGCGCGCTTTGGTGTTCCCTGTGCGGCAGAGCGCATCGTGAACAGCCCGGACGAGGCCCAGGCCGCCGCACGCGAGCTTGGCGGGCGTGTCGTGCTGAAGGTGCTGTCGTCGCGCATCACGCACAAGAGCGACGTCGGTGGTGTGGCCGTCGGCCTGACGCCTCAGGACATCGCCGAACGGCTGGAGCGGATGACGGCCGAGGTGCACGCCCGCACCGGCGAGCGCCCGGACCGCTTCCTGGTTCAGGAGATGGTGAACGGCGGCACCGAACTGATCCTGGGCATGCATCGCGATGCGCTGGGGACGGCGGTCATGCTGGGCATGGGCGGTGTGACGGCCGAACTGTTCAAGGACACCACGATGCGACTGCTGCCACCCACGGGCGGCCTGAGCCGCAGTGACGCGCTGGCGATGGCGCAGGAACTCAGGACCTGGCCCCTGCTGGATGGTTTTCGCGGCCGCCCCAAGGCAGACGTCGAAGCGCTGCTCGATGCGATCGTCGCCTTCTCGACCATGACCGCACAACTGGGCGACCGGCTGATCGAGGCCGAGATCAACCCGGTGTTCGTGCTGCCGCAGGGGCAGGGTGTGCGCGCGGCCGATGGTGTGGCCGTGCTGGCCTGAACGGAGCGTGCCATGACCGAGACCCTGAGCAGCGAGGCGGCGGCGCTGCACCACCTGACCATCGCCGAACGCAACAGCGCCGTGCATCCTGCGCTCGACGGTGTCGCGCCACGCCCGGTGGACGTGGTGGCCGTGATCGGCGCCGGCACCATGGGCAGCGGCATCGCGATCGCGGCGCTCGAGGCGGGCTGCGAGGTGCGGCTGCTGGAGCGGGACCCGGCGGCGCTGGAGCGCGGCGCCGCACGCATCGATGCCCATTTCAGCCGGCGCGTGCAATCCGGCAAGATGATGGCCGATGCAGCCGCAAGCGCTGCCGCAAGGCTCACGACCAGCCTGGACTGGACCTTGCTGGTCGCATGCGACGTGGTCATTGAAGCGGTGTTCGAGGACCTTACCGTCAAGCGCGAGGTCTTCAAGCGCATCGACGCGCTGGCCCGCCCGGGTGCCGTGCTGGCCAGCAACACGTCCTACCTCGACCTGGACC
>CBFGPV010000041.1:0-29383 GCA_965650765.1 uncultured Burkholderiales bacterium | reverse complement strand
GGGCCCGAGGGCGTGGTGAGCGTGTCGATCGGGGTGAGCGCGCTCGAGGCGCCCGGCGTGGCCACACCGCGCGATCTGGTCGCGGCTGCCGACCGCGCGTTGTACGCCGCCAAGGCCGCCGGCCGGGCGCAGTGGCAGACGGTGGCACTGTCGCAGGCCACTGCCGGCTGATCCACGGCCCGGCATCCCTTGCCGCTCAGGCGGCGGCCGAGGCCGGTTTGTGTTGGGGTGCCCCCCCGGTGCCGGCCAGCACCATGGCCAGCACCACACAGCCCAGCCCGACCCACTGCCAGGGCCGGATCGTCTCGCCCAGCACCAGCGCCGACAGCAGCAGTGCCGACACCGGCAGCCACACGGTGGCCAGCGAGGCCCGGGTGCCGCTGGTGCGGGCGCTGCCGGCATACCAGAGCACAAAACCGATCACGGTCGGCCCCCAGGCGTAGTACACGATGCCGCCGAGCGCCGGCCCGGACAGGGTCGACGGCCGGGCCGCGTACAGCGCCGCCGCCGGCACGGCCGACATCAGCAGGCCGCCGGCGCACATCAGCGTGGACAGCGGCAAGGCCGCGATCGGTTGCACCAGCCGCTTGTTGGCCAGGATGAACACCGCCTCGCAGGCCACCGCCGCCAGCACCAGCACGATGCCCAGCAGCCGGTGGGGCGAGGCCGTGGTGTCGCCGGGCGAGGCCGTGACCACCATGACGCCCGCACTGGCCAGCACGATGGACAGGACCATGCGCGTGCCCGGTCGTTCACCCAGCAGCAGGGCCGACAGCAAGGCCGACATGGCGGGCAGCGTGCCGGCCACGATGCCGGCGTCGGCCGCGCTGGACAGGCTCACACCCTGGATCAGCAGCACGGTGTAGCCCACGCTGCCGGCCGCGGCCTGCACCAGCAGCAGCACCGTGTCGTGTCGGTTCGGTCGCGCCGCTCCCCAGCCAGGCAGCCTCTCCCCGCGCCACCACAGCAGCAGCAGGAACACCGGCAGCGCCGCGCCGTGGCGCAATGCCGTGGCCAGGAAGGGCTCCACCTCCTGGCCGATCAGCTTGCTGGCGACCACCGTGCTGCCCACCAGCACCATCGCCAGGGTGCACCACCACTGGCCCTTCATCGATTCCGACATGCGCACTCCCGTGAATGAACGAGTGCGCAGTCTGGCCAGCCGGGACCGGCCGGTCTTGAACCAGGTTGCAGCTCAGCGCTCGCCGCTGCTGCCGCGTCCGGTGCCGTGCCCGACGCCGCACCCGACCCCGCGCTGCCAGGCCCCGGGTGTGTAACCCGCGTGCTGCACGAAAACCCGGGTCATATGGCTCTGGTCGGCAAACCCGGCGGCCGCGGCGGCGTCGGCCAGCGTGCTGCCCCGGCGAATCAGCTCCCGGGCGCGTTCGGTGCGCAGCTGCAGCAGCCATTCGTGCGGCGTGAGCCCGTAGCTGCGTGCAAACCGGCGCAGCACCTGGTACTTGCTCAGGCCGGCCAGCCGGGCCAGGTCGCTGAGGCTGGGGGCGGGTTGCAGCAGGGTGTCGGCCAGGCGTTCACGCACGCGCCGCATGTCGGCATCGACCGGCGCGGTGGGCAGGGCGGTGCTGTGCCCGCGCAGCAGCAGCGCGCAGGTGGCCACCAGGGCTTCCTCACAGGCCAGGGCCAGGTCTGGCGGCGGTGCGGCGGCCTGCTGTTGTTCCTGCCAGCCGTCCAGCCGGTCGAACAGGTGGCGCAGCGCGGCGGCCAGTGCGGCATCGCGGATCACCGGGTGGGTCACGCGTAGCGCGCCGGGGTCGCGCGCGAGCGGATCGTCCGGCATCGAGGCCATCGCCGCCGGGTCGAGGTAGATCATGCGCCAGCGACGGGCCGGTGCCCCCAGCGGGCGGCCGTCGTGCACCTCGCCAGGGTTGGAGGTGATCAGGTCGCCGGCGTAGGCATCGACCGGCCCGCGGTCGCTGGCCGAATGGTGGGCACCGTGTTCGATCAGACCCAGGCCGTAGCTGGCATGCCAGTGGCGGCCGAACTGCCGGCTGCTGTCGATCAGCGTGCCGTGCACACCCTCCCAGGGTGTGGCCAGCAGCCGGACCTGGTGTTCGGTGTTGTCGCGCATGGGCTCAACGGCCGCCCCACAGCCGGCGCAGGTTGCCCCAGGTGCGCCGGCGCGGCGCCGTGCCGGCCTCGGCGTTGTCGCCGGCATCGGCGGTGTTGCCTTCGCGCCGACGCAACGACTTGCCCAGGAACTCCTCCTCGACGTCGAGCGAGGAGCGCACGCCGATGTCCTGGCGGTGGGCGTCGAGCCAGCGCTCGCAGGCGGCACGGCCGAGGTCGTGCAGCTGTTCGAGGAAGGTCCAGTCGGTGTTGAACTTGCTCGAGGCATTGAACGGTGCCAGGCCGGCATCGTCAGCCACCATGTGCAGGCGCAGGTCCTTGTACTGGCGCGGGTCGAGCTTGTGCTCGCGCAGCAGCCGCGAGACGAAGGCGATCGCGCGCATCTCGCCGATCAGGCTGGTGTTGAAGGTGATCTCGCTGAGCCGGTCGACGATCTCCACGCTGCGCGTGGGCGTGCCCTCGCGCCGCAGCGGATTGATCTTCACCAGCAGGATGTCCAGCGATTCGCTGTGATAGATCAGCGGGTAGATCGCCGGGTTGCCGGTGTAGCCGCCGTCCCAGTAGGGTTCACCGTCGATCTCGACGGCCTGGAACATGAAGGGCAGGCAGGCCGAGGCCAGCAGCGCGTCGGTGCTGAGTTCGTCGCCGGTGAAGATGCGGGCCTGGCCGGTGTGCACCGAGGTGGCCGCGATGAACAGGTTCACCTTGTACGGCGGCTGGTGGCAGGCATGCAGTGCGTTTTCGTCGACGTGTCGGCGCACCACGTCGCGCAGCGGATTCAGGTTCAGCGGGTTGAACTCATAGGGGCTGAAGGTGCGCCAGAAGTTGGTCATCCACTGGTAGCTCGGCAGCTTGTCGAAGTTGAAGTTGCCGTTGCCGCCGCCGCCCTGGTTGAGCGAAAAGGGCGAAAAGATCTGGCCGCTCACGCTCACGTCGCGCCAGAAGTCGCGCAAGGCCTTGCGGGCCTGCTCGGGCCCGCCCTGGCTGAGCCCGGTCACCAGCACGGCGGCATTCAAGGCGCCGGCACTGGTGCCCGAGATGCCGCTGACCTGCAGGTCGGGTTCTTCAAGCAGCCGGTCGAGCACGCCCCAGGTGAAGGCACCGTGGGAACCGCCACCTTGCAGTGCCAGGTCGATCTTGCGCGGGGAGGGAGATTGGGCCATGCAGAGCGCTCCAGGGTTTTCCCGGAGTCTACTGACATGGCGTGACCTCGCGCCCTGCAGTGTCGACTCAAGGGGTGGCCAGCCGGAAGGCGCCGATGGTCTGCGCCAGCCGGTCGGCTTGTTCACGCAGCGAGGCGGCCGCCGCCGCCGACTGCTCGACCAGTGCCGCATTTTGCTGTGTCATGCGGTCGAGTTCACCGACGGCGGTGTTCACCTGGCCGATGCCGCTGCTCTGCTCGGTCGCGGCGGTGGTGATTCCGGCCACCCGGTCGGCCACCTGCTGCACCGCGGCCACGATCTCGCCCATGGTGCCGCCGGCCTGGCGCACCAGTGCGGCGCCCGAGTCCACCTTGGCCAGCGAGTCGCCGATCAACGCCTTGATCTCGCGGGCGGCCTCGGCGCTGCGCTGCGCCAGGCTGCGCACCTCGGCGGCCACCACGGCAAAGCCGCGACCCTGTTCACCGGCGCGCGCGGCTTCCACGGCCGCGTTGAGCGCCAGGATGTTGGTCTGGAAGGCAATGCCGTCGATGGTGCCGGTGATGTCGGCAATGCGGCGCGCGGCCGTGTCGATCTCGCCCATCGTGGCCACCACACGCGAGACCACCTCACCGCCCTGGGTGGCCACGCTGCAGGCGCCGGCGGCCAGGCGATTGGCCTGCGAGGCCGCGTCGGCGGACTGTCGCACCGTGCCGGTGAGCTGCTCCATCGACGACGCGGTCTGCTGCAGGCTGCTGGCGGCCTGTTCGGTGCGTTCGCTCAGATGCTGGTTGCCGGCGGCGATCTCGCTGCTGGCCAGCGTGATCGTGTCGCAACTGCTGCGGATCTGGCCGACGATGTGCTGCAAGGCGGCCTGCATGCGTGCCAGGGCCTGCTGCAGTTCACCGGCTTCACCACCGGCCGTCACGGCCACCGGCGAGGACAGGTCGCCCGAGGCGATGTCGCCCGCGCGCCGCACCACCGCATGGATCGGGCGCGAGATCGAGCGTGCCAGCCAGATCGACAGTCCCAGCACGGCCAGCAGGCCGGCCAGTGCCGCGGCCAGGTTGATCGACTGCAGTTGCGCGGTCTCGCGCGAGGCCTTGGCATAGGCCTGCTCGGCGCCGGTGACTTGCGATTGCAGGAGCGCGCCCAGGGCCTGGCTGGCGCCGTCGAAGTGCGGTGCGAGGTTGGCGCGGAACTCCGACACGGCCTGGGCGCGGTCGCCTTCGTTGTAGAGGCGCACGATGTCCTCGCGCACCTTCTGATAGCTCGCCCAGTGCTGGCGGAACTCGCCGATCAGCCGGGTTTCGTCGGCCGAGGTGGCATGGGTCAGCGCATCCTCCAGCCCGGCCATCATGGTCTGCTCGAGCTTGAGCACCGCCTCGAAATGCTCCTGGGCCTGCCGGGTGTACGAGGTTTCCATCGCCAGCACGATGCGCATGCGGCTGCGGTGCAGACGGTCCAGGGCGGTGCCGTACTGCCCCATCGGCACCGCATGGGTGCGGTACACGGTGGACAGCTCGCGCGTGGCCACCTCCACGCCGTGTCGGCTGCTCAGCAGCAGGAACAGCACCACGGCCACCATCAGGCCGGACAGCAGGGCCAGCCGGCTGCGGATGCGCCAGCGTCCGGGGTGCAGGTGGGCTGGCCAGGCGGTGTGGAGACGGGTCAGAATGCTCAACATGGGGCCTCATGGGTAGTTTGACTACATTCTGATGCGTTTGCTTGTTACCAAACGCATCCTTCGCGCCGGATTTTCGGACGCCTGCGGCACTCATGTAGCCCCTGAAAGCCCGGGGCACCGCAAGATCCCTGGCGGTTCCGTGAAATCGGAGGGTGTTTGTATGTAGCTGTACTACATTTCTGCCGCCCGAGCTACAGCGCCACCATGCACCGGCACGGGGCGCCGTCACGCACGGTGGATCGGGGCAGCGGGCTGTGGCACCGCTTGCGTGCGTGATGCGCGCCGAGAGGCACGTCAACGGTGCATCGTGAGCGCCCCAAAACGGCACAGCTTTTGCTTGCGTCTGGTGCTTTCGCGCACCAAGGCTGCGTTGTTGCCCAACTCGGGTGCATGGCGGCTGCGCTTTGGCCCAGACATCCGTTTCGAGGAACCCCATGGAGCAACTCAAGCAGGGCAGTGATGCCCTCTTCATCCTGTTGGGCGCCATCATGGTGCTCGCCATGCACGCCGGCTTCGCCTTTCTGGAGCTGGGGACGGTGCGCAAGAAGAACCAGGTCAATGCGCTGGTGAAGATCCTGGTGGACTTCTCGGTGTCCACCATCGCGTACTTTTTTGTGGGCTACACGGTGGCCTACGGCGTGCAGTTCATGGCCGGCGCCGAGACCCTGGCGCAGAAAAACGGCTATGACCTGGTGAAGTTCTTCTTCCTGCTGACCTTTGCGGCGGCGATCCCGGCCATCATCTCGGGCGGCATCGCCGAGCGGGCGCGCTTCTACCCCCAGCTTGCGGCCACCGCGGTCATCGTGGGGCTGGTGTATCCGCTGTTCGAGGGGGTGGTCTGGAACGGCAACTTCGGCGTGCAGGCCTGGCTGGAGTCGGTGACCGGCTCGCCCTTCCATGACTTTGCCGGCTCGATCGTCGTGCATGCGGTGGGCGGGTGGATTGCGCTGCCGGCCGTGCTGCTGCTGGGCGCGCGCAGCAATCGCTACCGCAAGGACGGCGCCATCAGCGCGCATCCGCCCTCCAGCATTCCCTTCCTGGCGCTGGGCGCCTGGGTGCTGACGGTGGGCTGGTTCGGCTTCAACGTGATGAGCGCGCAGACCATCGACAAGATCTCGGGCCTGGTGGCCGTGAACTCGCTGATGGCGATGGTGGGTGGCACGCTGGCGGCGCTGGTGGCCGGGCGCAATGACCCGGGCTTCGTGCACAACGGGCCGCTGGCCGGCCTGGTGGCCGTGTGTGCCGGCTCCGACCTGATGCACCCGGCCGGTGCCCTGGTGACCGGCGCGGTGGCCGGCGCGATCTTCGTGCTGATGTTCACGCTGACCCAGAACCGCTGGAAGATCGACGACGTGCTCGGCGTGTGGCCGCTGCACGGCCTGTGTGGCGCCTGGGGCGGGCTGGCCGCCGGCATCTTCGGCAGCCAGGCGCTGGGTGGGCTGGGCGGGGTCAGCCTGCTGGCCCAGGTGCTGGGCACGCTGGCCGGCGTGGCCTGGGCGCTGCTGGGCGGGCTGGTGGTCTATGGGGTGCTGCGTGCCGTGGTGGGGCTGCGCCTGAGCACCGAGGAGGAGTTCGACGGGGCCGACCTGAGCATCCACCGCATCAGCGCCACGCCGGAGCGTGAAGCCAACTGGTGAGCCGGTTCTCGTGTCGTGAGTGGGAGGTTCGTTGATGAATCCAGACGAGCAACAGCCGCTGCCGTCGTTGCGGTGCTCGCGAGGTATCCCGCCCCGCTGTGCGCCGCGCCTGGGCATCGGCCGTTTTCATCAGGATTCGCAAGCGGTGGATCCCTCGCGACACGGGTTCAACGAACTTCCCACGCACAAGGAAACGTCGGGCCGCCCCAAGTTTCCTTGACCCCCGCGGGGGGCGGGCTGGGCGCAGCCCGGCCCTGGGGGCGCTCACAACACTAGTGCAGCGCGCCGCCGGGCAGCCGGTGGTCTTCAGTCTCGCGCAGCGTGATGCGCGCGGCCACCCGCACGGCGGCCAGCATCGTGTCCAGCGCCATGCTGGGGGTGGGCTGCGGCTGGCGGGCGGCCTGGCGCGGCAGCCAGGGCAGGTGCATGAAGCCGGCTTTCATCCCCGGGTGATGGCGCTCGGCGTGATGCATCAGGCCATAGAAGACATGGTTGCACACGAAGGTCCCGGCGGTCTGTGACACGGCTGCCGGCACCCCGGCCGCGCGCAGCGAGGCAACGATGGCCTTGAGCGGCAGGGTCGTGAAGTAGGCGGCCGGGCCGTCGGGCGCGATCGGCTGGTCGATCGGCTGCGCACCGGCGTTGTCGGGGATGCGGGCGTCGTCGATGTTGATCGCCACGCGTTCGACGCTCACCTCGCTGCGCCCGCCGGCCAGGCCCAGGGCCAGCACAGCGGCGGGCCGCAGTTCGTCCACGGTGGCCAGCAGCAGCTCCAGCGAACGGCCGAACACGCAGGGCAGCTCAAGGGCCTGCAGCCGCAGGCTGTCGTCCACCACACTGCCATCGAGCTGGCGCACCACCTCGAGCGAGGGGTTCATTGCATCCCCGTCAAACGGTTCGAAGCCGGTGATCAGGACAAGGGGCAGGCTCATGGCGGGGGTCCGGCGGGGGTGGACGGCGGGGCAGTCGGGCCGTGTGTGGCCCACCCCGAGTTGAGGGGGGTCCCCCCCAAACGGGGAGAGAACCAATGCAGGCTGAAGTGTACAAATTGCAGTCAGGGTGCGGCACGGTGCTGTCGGGCCCGGCCAGTCAAGGAGGCTGCATGGAACTTCAACCCCTGCTCAAGCTCGTGGCCGCGAAGGGCGGCTCCGACCTCTTCCTGTCGGTCGGTGCGCCGCCGCACATCAAGGTCGAAGGCCAGACCTATCCGGTCGACGTGCCGCCGCTGGCACCGGGCGAGGGCCGCCGGCTGGCCTACAGCATCATGTCCGAGCGACAGATCGCCGAGTTCGAGTCGAAGCTGGAGTTCAACATGAGCTACCAGGCCGAAGGCATCGGGCAGTTCCGCGTCAACGTGTTCAATCAGCGTGGCGAGACCTCGCTGGTGGCGCGGCTGGTGCGCCAGTCCATCCCGAGTTTCGGCGAGCTGCGCCTGCCGCCGGTGCTGCGTGATCTGGTGATGCTCAAGCGCGGCCTCGTGCTGATCGTCGGCGGGTCGGGCACCGGCAAGAGCACCACGCTGGCGGCGATGATCGATTACCGGGCCTCGCAGATCAGCGGGCACATCCTGACCATCGAGGACCCGATCGAGTTCTCGTTCAAGCACCAGCGCTCGCTGGTCGACCAGCGAGAAGTCGGCATCGACACCCTGAGTTTCGAGGATGCGCTGCGCAATGCGATGCGCGAGGCACCCGACCTCATCATGATCGGCGAGATCCGCAGCCGCGAGACCATGCACCAGGCGCTGACCTATGCCCAGTCGGGCCACCTGTGCCTGAGCACCCTGCATGCGAGCAGTGCCAACCAGGCTATCGAACGCATCATGTCGTTCTACCCCGAGGAGGCGATCCGCCAGCTGTCGATGGACCTCGCGCTGAACCTGCGCGGCGTGGTGAGCCAGCGGCTCATTCCCGGCCGCCACGGCAAGCGTGTGCTGGCCAGCGAGGTGCTGCTGAGTTCGCCGCTGGTGGCCGACTACATCCTCAAGGGCCGCATCGACGAGATCAAGACGGTGATGGCCCGCGGCGGCGAGGCCGGCATGGTCACCTTCGACCAGTCGCTGTTCCAGCTCTACAGCGACGGCCTCATCACGCTGGACGAGGCCATGGCCCACGCCGACTCGCGCACCGACCTGTCGCTGCGCATCCGGCTGCTGCAGCAGGGGGCGGACATCCCCGACAGCGGTTTCCAGCTGTCGAGGGTGTGACCCACCGCCCGCGGCAACGGGCCGGCGCCGGCCACGTCGCTCAGGCGATGCCGTAGCCCCCGCCGCCGGGGGTCTCGATCACGAAGCAGTCGCCCACGCCCATCTCGACCGAGCCGATGTGGGTGAGCCGCTCCACGCTGCCGTCCGAGCGCAGCACATGGTTGCGCCCGGGTTCGCCATCCGCGCCACCGGCCAGTCCGAAGGCACTGGTGGTGCGCCCGTTGGACAGGATCGAGGCGGTCATCGGCTCGAGGAAGCGCACGACCCGCGTGCCGCCGTCGCCACCGGCAAACTGGCCGCCACCGCCCGAGCCGGCACGGATCGCAAAGCGTTCCAGCCGCACCGGGTAGCGGAACTCCAGCACCTCCGGATCGGTGAGCCGCGAGTTGGTCATGTGCGTCTGCACCACACTCGTGCCGGCAAATCCGCGTGAGGGTCTGCCGTCATCCCCGAACTCGATGCCCGCGCCCGAGCCACCGGCGATGGTTTCGTAGTACTGGTAGCGCTCGTTGCCGAAGGTGAAGTTGTTCATCGTCGGCTGGCTGCCGGCCAGCACGCCCAGGGCGCCGTACAGCGCATTGGTCACGCAGGTCGACACCTCGACGTTGCCGGCCACCACGGCTGCGGGCGGGCGCGGGTTGAGCATCGACCCTTCGGGCACGATCACCTCGATGGGCTTGAGGCAGCCCGCATTGAGCGGGATGTCATCGTCCACCAGCGTGCGGAACACATACAGCACGGCCGCCATCGTCACCGCCCGCGGGGCGTTGAAGTTGTTGGGCATCTGGGCGCTGGTGCCGGTGAAGTCGACCACCGCCGAGCGGCGTTCGCGGTCGATGCGCACGGCCACCTCGATGCGCGAGCCGTTGTCCAGCGGCAGCGTGAAGCGGCCGTCACGCGTGAGCGCCGGATCGAGCCGGGCAATCGCCATGCGCACGCTTTCCTCGGCGTTGTCCTGCACGTGGCGCATGTAAGCCTGCACGGTGTCCAGCCCGAACTGCGAGACCATCGCATGCAGCTCCTGCACGCCCTTTTCGTTGGCGGCGATCTGCGCGCGCAGGTCGGCCAGGTTCTGTGCCGGGTTGCGTGAGGGGTGCGGGCCGCTGGCCAGCAGGGCCAGCATCTCGGCCTCGCGCAGCACGCCGCCCTCGACCAGCTTGACGTTGTCGATCAGCACCCCTTCTTCATCGATGGTGCGCGAGAACGGCGGCATCGAGCCCGGGGTGATCCCGCCGATGTCGGCGTGGTGGCCGCGCGAGGCCACGTAGAACAGCGGCCGCCCGGTGGCCGTGCCCGGCAGGAACACCGGCGTCACCACGGTCACGTCGGGCAGGTGGGTGCCGCCGTGGTAGGGGTCGTTGAGCACATAGACATCGCCCTGGCGCATGTCGGGGTTGCGGTCGATCACGGTCTTGATCGATTCGCTCATCGAGCCCAGGTGCACCGGCATGTGCGGCGCATTGGCGATCAGGTTGCCCTGCGCGTCGAACAGCGCGCACGAGAAGTCCAGCCGCTCCTTGATGTTCACCGAGTAGGCGGTGTTCTGCAGGCGCAGGCCCATCTGCTCGGCGATGTTCATGAACAGGTTGTTGAACACCTCGAGCATGACCGGGTCGACGGCGGTACCCACCGCCTGGCGCACGCGGCGCGGCTGCACGCGGGTCAGCACGATGTGGTCGCGTGCGGTGAGGCGAGCCTGCCAGCCGGGCTCGACCACCGTGGTGGCGTTGGCTTCGGCGATGATCGCCGGGCCGTCGATGATGGCACCACGTTCGAGGGCCTCGCGGCGGAACAGGCTGGCGTCCAGCCAGGCGCCTTCGGCATACATGCGCACGGTGGCCTGCGGCACGGCATGGTGCGAGCGGGTCGGTGCCTCGGCGTCCTCGGCGCTGTCGCCCGGGCCGACGGCCTCGACCGACACGCTTTCGACGATCAGCTCCTTGTCGGGCATCAGGAAGGCGAAACGCTTGCGGTAGGCCTGCTCGAACTCGTCGCGGATGGCCGCGATGTCGCCCAGCGGCACCACCAGCGCGGTGTCGGTGCCGTCATAGCGCACATGCACACGACGGTGCACGGTGACCTGCTGCGGCTCGAACCCCTGGGCCACGATCTCGGCGTGGGCTTCGGTGGCGATGCGGTCGAGCACGCCACGCGCCTCCTGCAGGCCGCTGGCGTCCAGCGGCTGTTCGACGGCCGCCTCGCGCATCGCGATCTGGTCGGCCAGGCCCATGCCGTAGGCCGACAGCACACCGGCCAGCGGGTGCACGAACACCCGGCTCATGCCCAGCGCGTCCGCCACGAGGCAGGCATGCTGCCCGCCGGCGCCGCCGAAACACTGCAGCGTGTAGTGCGTGACGTCATAACCACGCGCCACCGAGATCTTCTTCACCGCATTGGCCATGCTGCCCACGGCGATCTGCAGGAAACCCTCGGCGAGGTCTTCCGGGCTGACCTGGCGGGCCGTTTTGCGGCGCACCTCGTCGGCCAGGGCGGTGAAGCGCTGCACCACGACCTCGCGGTCGAGCGCCTGGTCGGCGTGCGGACCGAACACCTTGGGGAAAAACGCCGGCTGGATCTTGCCCAGCATCACGTTGGCGTCGGTCGTGGCCAGCGGGCCGCCGCGGCGATAGCAGGCGGGCCCGGGGTTGGCGCCGGCCGACTCCGGGCCAACCCGCAGCCGCGCGCCGTCGAAGCCCAGGATCGAGCCGCCGCCGGCAGCCACGGTGTGGATGCTCATCATCGGGGCGCGCATGCGCACGCCGGCCACCTGGGTCTCGAAGGCCCGCTCGAACTCACCGGCAAAGTGGGACACGTCGGTGGACGTGCCGCCCATGTCGAAGCCGATCACGCGGTCGTGCCCGCCGCCCAGGGCGGTGCGCACCATGCCGACGATGCCGCCGGCCGGGCCCGAGAGGATGGCGTCCTTGCCCTGGAAACGCTGGGCATCGGTCAGGCCGCCCGAAGACTGCATGAACAGCAGCTTCACGCCCGGCATCTGCCCGGCGACCTGGTCGACGTAACGACGCAGGATGGGCGACAGGTAGGCATCGACCACGGTGGTGTCGCCGCGCGAGACGAACTTCATCAGCGGGCTGGTCTCATGCGAGGTCGAGACCTGCGTGAAGCCGATGTCGCGCGCCAGCGCGGCGGCACGCGCCTCGTGCCCGGTGTAGCGGTAGCCGTGCATGAACACGATGGCGCAGGCGCGGATGCCGGCGTCGAAGGCGGCCTGCAGGCCGCTGCGCAGCGCCGTCTCGTCCAGCGGCACGACCATGCTCCCGTGCGCGCCGACCCGTTCGTCGGCCTCGATCACCTGCTCATACAGCAGCTCGGGCAGCACGATGTGGCGATCGAACAGGCGCGGACGGTTCTGGTAGGCGATGCGCAGCGCGTCGCGGAAGCCCCGGGTCGTGACCAGCACGGTGCGATCGCCCTTGCGTTCGAGCAGCGCGTTGGTGGCCACCGTGGTGCCCATCTTCACGCACTCGACCTGCTCGGCGCTGATCAGTTCACCGGGCTTGAGCCCCAGCAGGCGGCGGATGCCTTCGACCGCGGCGTCGCGGTACTGCTCGGGGTTTTCCGAGAGCAGCTTGGCGGTGGTCAGGCTGCCGTCCGGGCGCTTGGCCACGATGTCGGTGAACGTGCCGCCCCGGTCGATCCAGAACTGCCAGCGGGGTGTGGTGGGTGTTTTCATGATGGTGCGGTTTTTGCGAGCTTAGCGGGTGTAGTAAGGAATGAAAATGGCGTTCGCATCAGGTCCGACGGTGCGGATCCATTCAAGGGAAAAGCGTTCGCCCAGCCGGCGCAGGTCATGGGCCAGCGCTGCGCTGGCGCGATCGACCTGCATGCCCTTCTGGGCCAGGGTCTGTACCGATTGCCGGGCCACTTCACGGCTGGCGGCCCAGCCGCGCGACTCGGCGGTGGCCGACGCGTCGAGCACCGCGCGGCGGTGAGCCGGCGACAGCGCCTCGAAACGGTCGTTGCGCACGTACACGATGTTTTTCGGGATCCAGGCATTGATGTCGTAGTAGTGCCGCAGGTGCTGCCACACGGCGCTGTCCACGCCGGTGACGGCCGAAGTGATCATCGTGTCGATGCGCCCGTCGGTCAGCGCCTTGCCCACGTCGACCATCGCCACATCCACTGCCTTGGCCTTCAGCAGCTCGGCGATGCGCACGGTGGTGGCGTTGTAGGTGCGCATGCGCTGACCGTTGAAGTCCGAGACGCTGGTCACCGGCGTGCGTGAGAACAAGCCCTGCGGCGGCCAGGGCACGGCAAACAGCGGTCGCAGGCCACGGCTGGCAAAGTGCCGCTCGACGAGCGGGCGCTGGCACTGCCACAGGCGCTGGGCATCGTCGAACGAGCCGACGACAAACGGCACCGCATCGGCGCCGGCCACCGGCATCTCGCCGGCCAGGCCGGTCATGATCGATTCACCTGCCTCGATGCGTCCCTCGACGGTGGCGCCCAGGATCTGCGGCAGCGGGACCAGCGAGTTCTGCGGATGCAGCTCGATGGTCAGCGCCCCCTGTGTGGCCGAGGCCAGTTCGCTGGCGAAGGTCCGCAGGTTCTGTCCATGGAAGGAGTCGGCGCGGTAGCCGGTGGCCAGCCGCCAGGTGTGGCCGGGCGTGTTGCCCGGGGCGGTGCCCTGTGCGGCCGCGCGGAATGGCGGGACCATCAGGGCCGGGGCACACACCATGCCGGGCAAGAGCGCGGCAAATCGTCTGCGATCCATGGTACTTCTCCTGCAGGGGTGGACAAACGGAGCACTACATCTGGCGCGGCAGCCAGGTCACGATGGCCGGGAACAGGTAGATCAGCACGACCGCACCCACCATCAGGAAGAACAGCGGCATCGCGGTACGGGCGATGTCGGTGATCTGCCGGCGCGTGAGGCCCTGCAGCACAAAGAGGTTGAAGCCCACCGGCGGGGTGATCTGCGCCAGCTCGACCACCAGCACGATGAAGATGCCGAACCAGATCAGGTCGAAACCGGCGGCCTGCACGGTGGGCAGCAGCACGGCCATGGTCAGCACGACCATCGAGATGCCGTCGAGGAAGCACCCGAGCAGCAGGTAGAACACCACCAGCAGCACCAGCAGCATGGCCGGCGACAGGCCCAGCGTGCCGATCCATTCGGCCAGGTGGCGGGGCAGGCCGATGAAACCCATCGACAGCGTCAGGAAGGCGGCGCCCGCCAGGATGATGCCGATCATGCAGTAGACCCGGGCTGCGGCGGCCAGACCTTCGCGGAAGCTGCGCCAGTTGAGCGAACCCTCGACGGCCGCCAGGCCCAGCGCGCCGGCCACGCCGAGCGCAGCGGCCTCGGTGGCGGTGGCGATGCCCGAGTAGATCGACCCCAGCACCACACCGATCAGCACCACCACCGGGATCAGGTGGCGGGAGGCGTGCAGTTTTTCCAGCAGGGTCGTGCGGGACTCTGCGGCCGGGATCTGGCCCGGGTGGCGCAGGGCCCAGATCATGATGTAGCCCATGAACAGGGCGGCCAGCAGGATGCCCGGGATCACGCCGGCCACGAACAGCTTGGCGATCGACACGTCGGCAGCCACACCGTAGACGATCATGATGATCGACGGCGGAATCAGGAGGCCCAGCGTGCCGGCACCGGCCAGCGTGCCCAGCGCGATGTCGTCCGGATAGCCGCGCTTCTTCAGCTCGGGCAGCGTGATCTTGCCGATCGTGGCGCAGGTGGCGGCGCTCGAACCCGACACCGCGGCAAAGATGGTGCAGCCGATCACGTTGGTGTGCAGCAGCCGCCCGGGAATGCGCTCGAGCCAGGGTGCCAGGCCCTTGAACATGTCCGACGACAGCCGGGTGCGGAACAGGATCTCACCCATCCACAGGAACAAGGGCAGGGCGGTGAGCGTCCAGCTGGACGTCGACCCCCAGATCGTCAGGGCCATGCTGTCACCGGCGGGGCGAGCGGTGAACCACTCCATGCCCACCAGGGCCACGCCCAGCAGCGCCAGACCGATCCACAGGCCAGAGCCCAATACAACAAACATCAGGGCAATGAGAACGCCCGCGACCATCATGTCCATGACGACACTCGCTTGAAGAAGGGAAGAACAGGGGCCCCGGGCCGACGCGGCGGCCGGCCGGGGCAGGAGGGTCACTCGGAGCGTGCGGCGTCCGAGCTCTCGAAGAAGCTGCGGTCCTGAAGCCGTGCGAGCAGGGCGTCGGCAAAGGCCACCGCCAGTCCCACACAACCAGCGACCATCGCCAGCTGCGGAATCCACAGGGGGGTGGCGTCCGACGAACTGGAGACATCGTGGGTCTCCCACGACAGCCAGGACAGCCGGCCGGCGTACCAGGCGAGGTAGCAGGCCAGGCCGAAGCCGGCCAGCAGGCTCCACCACTCCAGCGCGGCCCGCCCGCGCGGGCCCAGGCGCTGCAGCACCAGCGTCACGCGGATGTGCTCGTCACGCATCAGCGTCTGCGGCAGCGCCAGGAACAGCGCCGCTGCGATCGCGTAGCCGGCGTAGGCGTCGAGGCCCGGGATGTTGAAGCCCACCTGGCGGCCCACCACCCCGAGCACGATCGTGACGAAAGCCGCCACGATGGCCAGGCAGGACAGCACCGCAAACAGGTTGTAGAGGGGCTTCAGCCGGGTTCCCCGGGTGCCGTGCGGGGCGGCCGCGTCTGCGCCGCCCGCGTCGTTGTTGCCTTGACCGGTCGGGGCCGGGACCATGCCATCCATGACTGCCTCGTGCAGGTCGCGACTCATGACCGGCTCCTCAGCGGCGATAGGTGTCGATCACCGCCTGCCCGTCGGCGCCAGCGGTCTTGAGCCACTCGTCGGTCATGCGCACGCCGATGCCCTGCAGTTCACGGCGCAGCGTCTCGTTCGGGCGGGCCACCTTCATGCCCATCTTGTTCAGCTCGCGCATGTACTCGGCGTTTTTCTCTTCGCTGATGCGCCAGCCGCGCTGTTCGGCCTCGACCGCGGCCTTGAGCACTGCCGCCTGGGTGGGCTTGTCCAGGCTGTCGAAGGCCTTCTGGTTCACCACCACCGCGTTCTTGGGCAACCAGGCCGCCACGTCGTAGAAATGCTTGACGTGTTCATACAGCTTGCTTTCGATGCCGCTGGCGCTCGACGTGAGGAAGTTCTCGACCGTGCCGGTGGCCAGGGCCTGGCCCAGCTCGGCCAGCTGGATCGTGGTGGGCTGCGCGCCGACCAGTTCGGCGATGCGCGAAGTGGCCGGGTTGTAGGCACGCATCTTGGTGCTCTTCAGGTCAGCCACGGTTTCCACCGGCTTGCTGGAGTACAGGCCCTGGGGCGGCCAGGGCGAGGTGAACAGCAGCTTCATGCCCTGGCGCTCGAGCAGCTTCTCGATCTGCGGGCGCGAGGCATCGGCCAGCTTCTTCGCCTGGGTGTAGCTGGTGGCCAGGAAGGGCACCGAGTCCACGCCGAACAGCGGGTTCTCGTTGGCCGCACCCGACAGGATGAACTCACCGGCCTGCGTCTGGCCGGTCTGGACCGCACGCTTGATCTCGTTGGCCTTGTAGAGCGAGCCGCCGGGGTGCAAGGTGATCTTCAGCTTGCCGGCCGTGGCCTTCTCGACGTCGGCCGCGAACTGCTGCACGTTCTGGGTCTGATAGCTGCTGGCACCGTAGCCGGTGGGCATGTCCCACTTGAGCTGGGCCAGGGCCGGGGTTTGGGCAAGGACGGCGGCCAGTGCGAGGCCGTGCAGGGCGTGGACTTTCATCGTGAGACTCCTTCAGAAACTGGCAAGCTCATGGTTGAGCCGGTCGGTGATCAGCATGGCACCCGGGGCATGGGTGATGCAGAACTCGGGGCGTGCCTGGGTGATGGCTGCCTGCGGCGTGACGCCACAGGCCCAGAACACGGGGATCTCGTCAGGCAGCACGTCCACCGGGTCGCCGTAGTCGGGACGTCCCAGGTCGGTGATGCCGATGAGGCGGGGGTCGCCCAGGTGCACGGGCGCGCCGTGCACGTCCGGGAAGCGGGAGGTGACCTGGATCGCGCGGATCACGGCGGCAGCGCGCATCGGGCGCATCGACACCACCATCGGGCCGGAGAACGGGCCGGCCGGTGTGGTGGCAATGTTCGTGCGGTACATCGGCACGTTGCGCTTCTGTTCGATGTGGCGGATGGGCAGGCCGGCGTCGAGCAGCGCCTGCTCGAACGAGAACGAGCAGCCGATCACGAAGGAGACGAGGTCGTCGCGCCACAGGTCGCGCACGTCGGTGGGTTCGTCCACCAGTTCGCCGTGGCGCCACACCCGATAGCGCGGCAGGTCGGTGCGCAGGTCGATGTCGGCGCCGAGCTGCGGCACACCGGGCTGGCCCGGCTCGGTCACGGCGAGCAGGGGGCAGGGCTTGGGGTTGCGCTGGCAGAACCGCAGGAAGTCGTCGGCCTGTGCCTTGGGCAGGATGACCAGGTTGCCCTGGACATGATCGTCGGCCAGGCCACTCGTGTGGCGGGTCCACTCGCCGGCCCGGATGGCCGCGCGGGCGGCGTGCGCACCGACGGGCGTTGTGTCTTGCTGGCCTTGCGGCACCGGCTGCTCAGATGCACCCACTTCGTGCTCCCGTGTCGATGAAAAAACGATGACGGGCCCATTGTGGGAGTCGCGGCGGGCGAGCCGCAAACGGGTTTTTTTTCGCTTAGCTCATCGATAATTTCGATGATTGGTGGAAACCCGAATCAGCGATTTTTTCGATGATGGGTGGAAACCCCAAGATAGCTCATCACTGCGTCCACAACGGTGCGTGCGACGCCCGAAGTTGGGTCATCGCGAAAGCTCACATGCACCGGCAAGGGGGGTAGCTCCCGCTCGCAGGCCAGCGCCTTCAGGGGCATGCGTGTGCTCAGCGACTTCACCGCCGCATGGGGCAGCGTGGCCACGCCAAAGCCCCCTTCGACCAGTTGCACCATCGCGGAGATCGACGAGATCGTGTGCACCTTTCTGGCCTCCAGTCCTTCCTGGCGGAACAGGTCGATCAGGCCCACGTGAGGCTGCGAGCCGCGCTGGAAGGTGAGGATGTCCAGCTGGGCCAGATCGGCCAGCGCATAGCGGCGCTTGCGATGCAGCGTGGTGTTGCCGACAAACACCATCTTCATCGACGGCAGCGCACGCGAGCGCAGTCCATCACCCGATGTCGGCAGCGCGGCAAACACCAGATCGAGCGTGCCGCGGCGCACCTGCTCGACCAGCACCGGCGTGGTTTCGACCGTCAGCTCCAGCTCGAAGCCCGGGTGGCTGGCACGCATGTGGCGCACCCAGTCGATCAGCCAGGAGTGCAGCACCGACTCGATCGTCCCGATGCGCAGCGACATGGCCGCATCTCCACCGGCCCCCATCTCGGCCTTGATTTCGCGTTGCAGCTCCAGCAACCTCTGCGCATAGGTGAAAAAGCGCTTGCCCGCCACGGTGAGACGGAACTGCTTGTCGCGCCGCTCGAGCAGCAGCGTGCCCAGCTCGTCCTCGAGCGCGGCAATGCGGCTGGACATGGCCGACTGCGTGATGAACAGCTTCTCGGCGGCGCGCGACACGCTTTGCAGCGAGACGACCCAATAGAAGGCTTCGACAAAACGCAGGTTCATGGAGGTGCTCCTGTGAGGGCCGGGCACGGCCCGCGACCCGCTGCGGGTGCGGTGTGCCGGTGGTCGCGACTGGCATGCAAGCTGCTTGCCACGGCTGGATCGGTCATCGCAGGAAAATCCTCATCGTGCAAAGCCGGTGACGGCCTTATTCTCGCGTCACTTTGTTCACCTGTTGGAGATCGGTCATGCAAGTTCGGATCACGCTGGCGGCCGCCGGCCTGTTGTTCGGCGTTTCGGCCTGGGGCCAGACCAAGTGGGACCTGCCCACGGCCTACCCGGCCAACAACTTCCACACCGAGAACATCGCCCAGTTCGCCCGGGAGGTCGGCGAGGCCACGGCAGGCAAGCTGGCCATCACCGTGCACCCCGGCGCCTCGCTGTTCAAGGCACCCGAGATCAAGCGTGCGGTGCAGGGCGGCCAGGCCCAGGCTGGCGAGGTGCTGCTGGTGAACTTCCAGAACGAGTGGCAGCCCTTCGGGATCGACGGCCTGCCCTTCCTGGCCGACAGCTATGCCTCGGCGCGCAAGCTGTATGCCGCCCAGAAGCCGGCCCTCGAAAAGAAGCTGGGCGAGCAGGGGATGATGCTGCTGTTCTCGGTGCCCTGGCCGCCCCAGGGCATCTACAGCAAGAAGCCGGTCAACGCGGCCGCCGACCTCAAGGGCAGCAAGTGGCGCGCCTACAGCCCGGCCACGTCGCGCATCGCCGAGCTGGTGGGCGCGCAGCCGGTGACGGTGCAGGCGGCCGAGCTGTCGCAGGCCATGGCCACCGGGGTGGTCGAGTCCTTCATGACCTCGGGGGCCACCGGCTATGACTCCAAGGCCTATGAGCACATCAAGTACTACTACAACACCCAGGCCTGGCTGCCCAAGAATGCCGTCATCGTGAACAAGCGCGCCTTCGACAGCCTGGACAAGGCGGCCCAGGACGCCGTGCGCAAGGCCGCGGCCGCCGCCGAGGACCGCGGCTGGAAGGTCTCGGCCCAGAAGGACCAGGAATACCTCGAGCTGCTGAAGAAGAACGGCATGGAGATCGTAACGCCGTCGGCACAGTTGAAGGCCGACATGCAGAAGGTGGGCGAGACCCTGCTCAAGGAGTGGATCGACAAGGCCGGCCCGGAAGGCCAGGCGATCGTCGACGCCTACAAGAAGATGTGATGCGCAAGGTGCTCGACGGCTTGTACGACGGGGCCGCCTGGCTGGCGGCCCTGTGCATGGTGGGCACACTGGCCATGGTGCTGGGCAGCATCGTGGACCGCTACGTCACGCTGCCGCTGCGCGGCATGGATGCCTATGCCGGCTACAGCATGGCCGGCGCGGCCTTCCTGGCCCTGGCCCACACGCTCAAGCGCGGCGAGCATATCCGCGTGACGCTGGTGCTCAATGCGCTGGGGCCACGTGGCCGGCGTGCGCTGGAGCTGTGGGCGCTGTCGGTGGCCGTGCTGCTGTCGGCGCTGTTTGCCTTTTATGGCGTGCGGCTGGCCTGGCAGTCCTGGACGTATCACGACATCTCGACCGGCAATGACGCCACCCCGTTGTGGATCCCGCAGATCGGCATGGCGGTGGGCACGATCATCCTGTTCATCGCCTTTGTCGACGAATGGTGGCTGGCGTTGCGTGGCCGTCGCGTGACGGTCAGCGCCGGGCTGCAGCTCAACGAATGAGGCGGGAGACGCACGATGAATGATGTTGCGATCACCGTCCTGCTGGTGTTGAGCCTGTTTGCCCTGCTGGGCAGCGGCGTGTGGATCGGCCTCACGCTCGCCGGGGTGGCCTGGATCGGCATGCAGCTGTTCAGCGCCCGCCCTGCCGGCGATGCGATGGCACTCACGATCTGGGGGGCCGCGTCGAGCTGGACCCTCACCGCGCTGCCGCTGTTCGTCTGGATGGGCGAGATCCTGTTTCGCACCCGGCTGTCCGAAGACATGTTCAAGGGGCTGGCGCCGTGGATGAACCGCCTGCCGGGCCGGTTGCTGCACACCAACGTGATCGGCTGCACCATCTTTGCCGCGGTCTCCGGGTCGAGTGCCGCGACCTGCGCGACGATCGGCAAGATGGCGCTGCCCGAGCTGAAGGCGCGGGGCTATCCCGATGCCATCGCCGTGGGCTCGCTGGCCGGTGCCGGCACGCTGGGGCTCCTGATCCCGCCGTCGCTGATCATGATCGTCTACGGCGTGGCGGCCGACGTGTCGATCGCGCGGCTGTTTGCTGCCGGGGTGATCCCGGGGATGCTGGTGGCCGCGTTGATGATGGGCTATCTCATCGTGTGGTCGCTGCTGAACCCGGGGCGCATTCCACAGGCCGACCCGGGCATGCGGCTGCTCGACAAGCTGCGGGCCTCGCGCAGCCTCATCCCGGTGGTGCTGCTGATCGCCTCCGTGCTGGGCTCGATCTATGCGGGGGTGGCCACTGCCACCGAGGCGGCGGCCGTTGGTGTGGTGGGCGCGATGGTGTTGTCCGCCACGCAGGGCTCGATGAACTGGCGCACCTTCCGTGAGTCGCTGATGGGGGCCACGCGCCTGTACTGCATGATCGCGCTGATCCTCGCCGGGGCGGCTTTCCTCACGTTGTCGATGGGCTACATCGGCCTGCCCCGTCACCTGGCCGAATGGATCGGCTCGCTGGGCCTGTCACCCTTGATGCTGCTGCTGGCGCTGATGGTGTTCTACATCGTGCTGGGTTGCTTCCTCGACGGCATCTCGATGATCGTGCTGACCATGGGCGTGGTGATGCCCATCGTGCACGGCGCGGGCATCGACCCGGTGTGGTTCGGCATCTTCCTGGTCCTGGTGGTCGAGATGGCGCAGATCACGCCGCCGGTGGGCTTCAACCTGTTCGTGCTGCAGGGCATGACCGGGCGCGAGCTGCCCTGGATCGCCCGTGCCGCGCTGCCGATGTTCGTGCTGCTGGTGGTGGCCGCCGGCTTGCTGTATGCCTTTCCGGCGCTGGTCACCTGGCTGCCGTCGCAGATGATGGGGCGCTGAGGGCCAGCAGCGCACGCGCACGGCGCTGCTCGCCCGGTGTGAATGCCTCGGCGAGGTATCGCTCGACGGCATCCAGACGCTGCGGCCCGGACAGCTCGGGCGATTGCTCGATCCGGGCGATCTCGCGCCGGGCCTGCCCGAGCCGGCGCTGCCATTCGGCTTCGGTCGCATCCAGTTCAGCCAGGCGACGGGCCGCCTCCTCGCCGTACTGCATCACACGCTGCTGGTGCAACCGGGCCCGCGCCTGGGCATCGGTGGGGTCCGCGGGGGCATGCAAGGCGTCGGTGCGGGTGCTCGTGCTGGTGCCGGTGGGCGCCCGTGGCGAGCCGAGCGCCGCCAGGTCGGCGCGCAACTGCGCTTCTTCGGCTGCGTAGAAGGCTTCGGCCCAGGCCGGCCCGAGGTATTCGCGGCGCACCCGCTGTCGTTCGGACAGCGCCTGACTGGCGCTTTGCGGGTCGGACGGATCGGCGGCGGTCGTCCAGCGATGCTGCTGCAGGGCCAGGTAGCGGTCCCACACGGCAAGGATGTGCGCGGCGGCCGCCGCGCCCACGTCCTGGGTGGCCTGTGTCTGCACGAGCCCACGCAGTTCAGTCACGCTCGCCTCGCCGATGGCACTCAGATAGTGGTCGAAGCGCCGCCGCAGGGCCAGGCCGGGCTGCAGGTGCCCTTGGGCGTCGACGCCCCAGTCGCCGTCCGGGCTGCTGCCGCGCAGCGAGCCGTCGACGTACAGCGCATGAGCGACGTCCTCGGGCGAGCGCACGGCGGCTGTGGGCGAGGCCGTCACGGGGCGGGCGCCCCCGCCGGCCGCCATCAGGCTGAAGCCCTCGGCGCGGCCCAGGGCTGCCGTCGGGGCGGCAGGCGCGCTCGGCGTGGCCGGGTCCGCCCAGCGCAGGCCCAGCAGCCCCGCCAGGGCCACCAGGCCCACCAGGGCGGCGACCCCCGCCCCATGCAACGGGCGCCTCAGGGTCACAGCCCGGCCTGCTTCAGGCGGTTGGCATGGGTGCGGTAGAACGCCACCGGATCGGGCGTGAACCAGCCGCGCAGTCCGAAGGCCTGGTTGACCTCGTCGAGGTGGTTCCACGGATAGTCGTCCCGCAGCACCTGGCCCCAGCGCGAGGAGCAGCGCCCCACCAGGCCATCGTTGGCCTCGCCCTTGAACGCCAGCGAACTCAGGCCCAGGAAGGGGTCACTGGCATCGAGCACGTTGGTCAGCACCGAGGTGCCGCTGGCCGACCAGTAGCGCACCCCCTCCACACTGGCCGGTCCCTGGCCGCAGGCCGTGGTGGGCGCACCTTCCGGAAAGCGGGCATTGAAGGCGGCACTGCCGGCGGTGGTGAGCGAGCGCATCGCGGCTTCCGAGTTCTGCGGCAACCCCGGTGAACCCGACAGCAGGCTGATCACGCTGGCAAAGCCGTTGACGATGCCCGAGACAAACGAGGTGGTGCCGGTGGCGCCCGTGCCGGCCTGGACCGCATCGGCCACCGGGCTGCCGCGGTGCGGCGTGCCCACCGTGGTGACCGAGGCCACCAGCTCCGGCGCCACGCTGGCCACGTAGCGCACCGTGTGGCCGCCGTGGCTGTGCCCGATCAGGTTGAACCGGGTGTAGCCGTGGGCCGCCTGGAGGCGGCGCAACTCGGCCAGCAGCTGTTCGCCACGCACCTCGCTGGCGTTGGCGGCCGACTGCTGCGGCACGATCACCCGGGCGCCCCCGCTGCGCAGCGCGGCGGGAATGCCGTACCAGTAGTCCAGCGGCCCCACGGCATCGAAGCCGAACAGGCCATGGACCAGCACGATCGGGTGGCGGGTCTGGGTGTAGGTGTCGGCAGCAAGTGCTGCGACGGGGGTGGCGAGTGTGGCGGCCACGCAGGCGGCCGCCAGCACGCCCTGGGCGAGCAGGCGTTTCAAGTCGATGTCTCCTGTGTCGGGATCCACGCTCTGTGGCGTACGGCTGCACAACCGGCGTGGTGGCCGGATTTAAGAACGATCGTTCGTTCTTTGGGCTTGGTGTTTTCCCATGGTCGACCCGCGACTGTGTGACCGAAGGTTGCGAGGACTACGGGGCGCTGCGCGGGGAGCCAGTGGCGGCCTCGTCGGCCACCGGGAAGCGCACCGTCACGCGGGTGCCCCGGCCTGCCGGCAGGCTCGTGTCCTCGGCGGCCTCGTGGCCGCCCTGCGCGGGGCGGGCATCCTCGATCTGCACCTCGGCCCCGTGCTGCTGCGCGATCTCGGCCACGATGGCCAGGCCCAGCCCGCTGCCGTCCACGTCCGTGCCCAGTGTGCGGTAGAAGGGCTGGAACACCAGTTCACGCTCGGCCGGCGGAATGCCCGGACCGGTGTCGTCCACCTGCAGCACCACGACCTGGCCGAAGGGGTCGTGCACCACCCGCACCGTCACCGTGCCGCCGGCCGGCGTGTAGAGCAGGGCGTTGTCCACCAGGTTGCGGATCAGCTCCTTGACCAGCAGGGGGTTGCCGCGCAGCAGGGCGGTGCCCTGCGGACCGAACCCGCCGCGCTCCGGGCCCTCGTAGCCCAGGTCGATGCGTTTTTCGAGCGCGCGCGGCACGAAGTCGCGCACCACCTCCATCGCCAGGTGGCCCAGGTACATCTCGTGGCGGCGAGGGGCCTGGCCCTGGTTCTCGGCGCGTGCCAGCGCGAGCAACTGGTTCACCATGTGGGCGGCGCGCTGGCTGGAACGGGCGATCTGACGCAGCGACCGCTTGAGTTCGAGCGGGTCGCGCTGGCCTGCATCGATCTCGCGCTGGGCCAGCTCGGCCTGCATGCGCAGGCCCGCCAGCGGCGTCTTGAGCTGGTGAGCGGCATCGGCCAGAAAGTGCTTCTGCGTCTTGATCGACTGGTCGAGCCGGCCCAGCAGCTCGTTGATCGAGCGCACCAGCGGGGCCACCTCTTCCGGGGCATCGAGTTCGTCGATCGGGCTGAGGTCGTCGCTGCGGCGGCGTCGGATGCGCTGCTGCAGCTCCGACAGCGGTGCGATGCCGCGCGCCAGGGCCAGCCACACCAGCAGCACCGCCAGCGGCAGGATCACGAAGTGCGGCACGATCACGCCCTTCATGATCTCGGTGGCCAGGTGCGAGCGCTTGTTCAGCGTTTCGGCCACCTGCACCAGCGCATGCTGACCGTCGGCCGCACCACTGACCTCGACCCACACGTAGGCCACGCGGATCGAGGTGTTGTAGATCTCGTCGTTGCGGAACTGCACCGTGCCCGGCAGGTGGGGCTCGTCACCATCCGGCACCGGCAGCTCGCGGTCGCCGCTGACGTATTCGCCGCGGGCGCCCAGCACCTGGAAGTAGATGTCGTCGGAGTTGTCGGCCTTCAGGAACTGCGAGATCGTCGGCGGCAGCGAAAACACCACCTGGTCGCGTGCCACGGCCACCTGCTGGGCCAGGTTGCGGGCGGTTTCCTCGATCGCGCGGTCGAACGGGCGGTTGGCGATGTTTTCGGACACCAGCCAGGTGAGCCCCAGCGTCATCGGCCACAGCAGCAGCAGCGGCGCGAGCATCCAGTCGAGGATCTCGCCGAAGAGCGAACGCTGCTCGCGGGCCAAGGTGGGGCAACCGGCGGGTCAGTGCGGGATCTTCTCGAGGCAGTAACCGAGTCCGCGCACGGTGGCAATGCGGATCGGACCCTGCTCGATCTTCTTGCGCAGGCGATGGATGTAGACCTCGATCGCGTTGTTGCTCACCTCTTCGCCCCACTCGCACAGGCGCTCGACCAGCTGGTCCTTGCTGACCAGTCGCCCGGCGCGCTGCAGCAGCACCTCGAGCAGGCTCAGCTCGCGCGCCGACAGCTCGATCATCTGGTCGTTGATGTAGGCCACACGGCCGGTCTGGTCGAAGGTGAGGGGGCCGTGCTTGATCACGCTGGTGGCCGCCCCCAGGCCGCGGCGGGTGAGGGCACGCACCCGCGCCTCGAGCTCCTGCAGCGAAAACGGCTTGGCCATGTAGTCGTCGGCACCCAGGTCCAGGCCCTTGACCCGCTCGTCGATGCTGTCGGCCGCGGTGAGGATCAGCACCGGCGTGGACGTGCCACGCCCGCGCAGCCGCTTGAGCACCTCCAGGCCGTGCATCCGGGGCAGGCCCAGGTCGAGAATCACGAGGTCGAACTCGTGGGATTGCAGTGCGGCGTCGGCCTCGGTGCCGGAGCCGACCTGATCGGCGGCGTACCCCGAGTTTCGCAACGACCGCAGCAGGCCGTCGGCCAGCACTTGATCGTCTTCCGCGATCAGGATGCGCATGATGTCTCCTCACACTGCCAGTCACCTGCATTGTAGGCTGCGGCCCGGGAATACTGTACAAACATCCAGCTTTTGCGATAATGCCGCCACATCTTGGAGAGACGCATGGACGCACCCACCAAATCCGCAGGCAGCTCGGCCCTGAGCGGTGAAAAGGCCAAGGCCCTGCAGGCCGCCCTGGCCCAGATCGAAAAGCAGTTCGGCAAGGGCTCGATCATGCGCCTGGGCGACGGCGAAGTGATCGAGGACATCCAGGTGGTGTCCACCGGCTCCCTGGGGCTGGACATCGCCCTCGGCGTCGGCGGCCTGCCGCGCGGCCGGGTGGTCGAGATCTACGGCCCGGAATCCTCGGGCAAGACCACGCTCACGCTGCAGGTCGTGGCCGAAATGCAGAAACAAGGCGGTGTGTGCGCCTTCATCGACGCCGAACACGCGCTTGACGTGCAATACGCGCAAAAGCTCGGCGTCAACCTGGCCGACCTGCTGATCAGCCAGCCCGACACCGGTGAACAGGCCCTCGAAATCGTCGACGCACTGGTGCGCTCCGGTTCGGTCGACCTGATCATCGTCGACTCGGTGGCCGCGCTCACGCCCAAGGCCGAGCTCGAGGGCGAAATGGGTGATGCCCTGCCCGGGCTGCAGGCCCGCCTGATGAGCCAGGCCCTGCGCAAGCTCACCGCCACCATCAAGAAGACCAACTGCATGGTCATCTTCATCAACCAGATCCGCATGAAGATCGGCGTGATGTTCGGCTCGCCCGAAACCACCACCGGTGGCAATGCACTCAAGTTCTACGCTTCCGTCCGCCTGGACATCCGCCGCATCGGCTCGATCAAGAAGGGCGAGGAGGTCATCGGCAACGAAACCAAGGTCAAGGTCGTCAAGAACAAGGTCTCACCCCCGTTCAAGACGGCCGAGTTCGACATCCTGTACGGTGAAGGCATCAGCCGTGAAGGCGAGATCATCGACATGGGTGTCACGGCCCGCGTGATCGAGAAGTCCGGCGCCTGGTATGCCTACAACGGCGAAAAGATCGGCCAGGGCAAGGACAACGCCCGCGAATTCCTCCGCGAAAACGCCGACCTCGCGTTCGAGATCGAGAACAAGGTCCGCGAGGCCCTGGGTGTGCCGCTGCTGGCGGGCGCCGTACCGTCCGGCGCGTCCGCCGCCGCTGGCGACAAGCCGGCGGCCGGCGCTGCGGCCACGGGCAACGGCAAGGCCGGCAAGTCGCGCGACAAGGAACCCCGCGAGGAGTGAGGCGCGATCGCTGCGGCGGCCGGCGGGTTGAGCCATGGCCACGTTGTCGCTGAAGGGCCGTGCGCTCAAGTATCTGGCGGCCCGCGAACATTCGCGGGCCGAACTGGTGCGCAAGCTGGCGCCCCATGCCGAGAACGCCGACACCCTTGACGCATTGCTCGACGAACTGGAGGCCAAGGGGCTCCTGTCGTCGCAGCGTTTCATCGAATCGGTGGTCCATCGCAAGGCCAACCGTTTTGGCGTGGCACGCATCCGCCAGGAGCTTGCCTCGCACGGCCTGCCCGAGACAGCGTCTGCCGATGCGCTTCGGCGGCTGCAGGCCAGCGAGCTTGATCGAGCGCGGGCCGTGTGGCAGAAGAAGTTCGGGGCGCCGGCGCCCGATGCGCCGGTTCGCGCACGGCACATGCGGTTCCTGGCAGCGCGCGGTTTTGGCGGCGAGGTCATCCGTCAGGTGCTGCGGGAGGCGGATCGAGGCGATCTCGGCAAACCCGACGGGCGGGCCGAAGGCAGCGATCCCGACGATCAGAACAACCCCGCAGCCGACCCCCACCACGAGGCCGACGAGTGACCTCATTTGGTCGGCCGGCCCTGGGCCACAGCCTGGTGAAGCGCCGCCTGAAGGTCAGGCCGTGCCTGCGCCGGTTTCATCAAGGTTTCATGTGCGCGCAGCCAAGACAGCTTCGTGAAAGTATTGGTGCAGCGCACCATGCTAAAGTGTCAGGCTCGCCGAAACAGCTTGAAACTCCCTGCTGACCATGGCTCCACCTCAGGCCGCCTCCGAGCGCCAGCTCAAGCACCGCCGCAGCATCGACCTGGCCGTCTATGCACGCGAGGACGGGCTGTGGGAGGTCGACGCCCGGCTGATCGACACCAAGACACGCGACTACCCCCTGGCCGGCGGTGTGCGCCCGGCCGGAGATCCGGTGCACGACATGACCCTGAGCCTGGTCATCGACACCCAAATGAACATCCTGGCCGCGCAGGCCCGGACCGACTGGATGCCCTATCCGGGGCACTGCAATGCCTACGGCGACGCCTACGGGCGGCTGGTCGGGCTCAATCTCTTTCGCAACTTCCGGCAGTCCGTCAAGGAACGGCTGGGCGGCATCCAGGGCTGTACCCACCTGACCGAGCTATGTCAGGTGCTGCCCACGGCGGTGGTTCAGGCCTTTGCCGGCGAGGTGCTTGATACCCAGGAAAGCGGCGACGCGCAGAGCGACCAGCAGCCCTTCCAGATCGACCGCTGTCATGCGCTGCGCTCCGACGGGCCGGCCGTGCAGACCTTTTACCCGCGTTGGTATCGACCCGAAAGCGCTCAGCCTGGGGCCGGTTCCAGTTCTTCTCTCACCTCCCCCGCAGACCTTTCGTAGAGAGTCACACCATGAAGATTCATGAGTACCAAGGCAAGGAAATCTTGCGCAACTTCGGTGTGCCGGTGCCGCGCGGCTACCCTGCCTTCACCGTGCAGGAAGCCATCGAGGCCGGCCAGAAACTAGGCGGCCCGGTGTGGGTGGTCAAGGCCCAGATCCATGCCGGTGGCCGCGGCAAGGGGGGCGGCGTCAAGCTGGCCCGCTCGATCGATGACGTCAAGAAGCTCTCCGAGGAAATCCTCGGCATGCAGCTCAAGACCCACCAGACCGGCCCCGAAGGCCAGAAGGTGCGCCGCCTGCTGATCGAAGAAGGCGCGGACATCAAGAAAGAGTATTACGTCGCTGCCGTGACCGACCGGGCCACCCAGAAGGTCGCGATCATGGCCTCCAGCGAAGGCGGCATGGACATCGAGGAAGTGGCCCACGCCACGCCCGAGAAGATCATCAAGGTGTTCGTCGACCCCGCCACCGGTCTGACCGACACCCAGGCGCGCGAGCTGGCCCTGGGCATCGGCGTGCCCGAGGCCTCTGTGGCACAGGCCGTCGACGTCTTCCAGAAGCTGTACCGCTGCTACATGGACACCGACGCCAGCCTGGCCGAGATCAACCCGCTGATCCTCGAAGGCAACGGCAACATCAAGGCCCTGGACGCCAAGTTCAACTTCGACAGCAATGCGCTGTTCCGTCATCCCGAGATCGTGGCCTACCGCGACCTCGACGAAGAAGACCCGGCCGAGATCGAGGCCTCGAAGTTCGACCTTGCCTACATCCAGCTCGACGGCAACATCGGTTGCCTGGTCAACGGTGCCGGTCTGGCCATGGCCACGATGGACACCATCAAGCTGTTCGGCGCCGAGCCCGCCAACTTCCTGGACGTCGGCGGCGGCGCCACGGCCGAGAAGGTGACCGAAGCCTTCAAGATCATGCTCAAGAGCCCCAAGGTCAAGGCCATCCTGGTCAACATCTTCGGCGGCATCATGCGCTGCGACACCATCGCTGAAGGCGTGATCACGGCCTGCAAGGCCGTGAACCTGAACGTCCCGCTGGTCGTGCGCATGAAGGGCACCAACGAAGAACTCGGCAAGAAGATGCTGGCCGACTCCGGTCTGCCCATCATCTCCGCAGACACGATGGCGGAAGCGGCCCAGAAGGTCGTTGCTGCAGTGAAGTAA
>CBFGPV010000040.1:0-29561 GCA_965650765.1 uncultured Burkholderiales bacterium | reverse complement strand
GCGGTGCACCAGCGGCATGAAGCCGTTCTTGGCGAGTTCGGCCTCGCGGCGGTCGGAGATCGCGATCTCGGTCGGGCACTTCATGTCCACCCCACCGTCGTCGGTCGGGAAGGTGTGGGCCGGCAGGCCTTCGACCGCACCGCCGGACTCGATGCCGCGGATGCGCGAGCACCAGCCGTACTCCTTGAACGAACGGTTGATGTTCGTGGCCATCGCATAGGCGGCGTTGGCCCAGGTGTACTTGTGGTGGTCGGCCGCGCCGGTGTCTTCCTCGAAGTCGAATTCCTCGACCGGGTTGGTGCGCGAGCCGTAGGGCAGGCGCGACAGGAAGCGCGGCATGGCCAGGCCGATGTAGCGGGCGTCGTCCGACTCGCGCAGCGAACGCCATGCGGCATATTCGGGGGTCGAGAAGATCTTGGTCAGATCGCGCGGATTGGCCAGCTCCTGCCAGGTCTCCATCTGCATGGTGGTCGGCGACGCACCGGAGATGAACGGCATGTGGGCTGCGGCGCAGACCTTGCTCATCTCGGTCAGCAGCTCGACGTCCGGCGGGCTGTGGTCGAAGTGGTAGTCGCCCACCATGCAGCCGAAAGGCTCGCCACCGAACTGACCGTATTCTTCTTCGTAGACGCGCTTGAAGATCGGGCTCTGATCCCAGGCCGTGCCCTTGTAGCGCTTCAGTGTCTTGCCCAGCTCCTGCTTGGAGATGTTCATGACGCGGATCTTCAGATGCTCGTCGGTCTCGGTGTTGTTCACCATGTAGTGCAGACCGCGCCAGGCACCCTCGAGCTTCTGGAAGTCGGCGTGGTGCAGGATCTGGTTGATCTGCTCCGACAGCTTGCGGTCGATCGCGGCCACCATCGCCTCGATCGTCTTGACGACGTCATGGCCGATCAGCTGGGTCTGCGACAGCGCCTGCTGGGCCAGCGTGGCCACCGCCTGCTCGACCGCAGACTTGGCTTCGTCGGTCTTGGGCTTGAATTCCTTCTGCAGCAAGGAAGCGAGTTCGTTGCCCTCGAAGGTCACGCCTTCGAGCTGACTTTGTTGTTGGGTCTCTGCCATTGAGTTCTCCTGGATGACTCGTTGGTGCGGATCAGGACGCGCCGCCCTCTTCGGCCGGCTTCTTCGCGGAAGCCAGCGACTGCATCAGCGCCGGGTCCTTCAGGACCTTGGCGATCAGCTCTTCGGCACCGGTCTTGCCGTCCATGTAGGTCACCAGGTTGGCCAGTTGCTGGCGGGCTTCCAGCAGCTTGCTGAGGGAGTCGACCTTGCGGGCGATGGCCGCCGGCGAGAAGTCGTCCATGTTCTCGAAGGTGATGTCCACGCTCAGGTTGCCTTCACCGGTGAGGGTGTTGGGCACCTGGAACGCCACGCGCGGCTTCATCGACTTCATGCGGGAGTCGAAGTTGTCGACGTCGATCTCGAGGAACTTGCGGTCCGCCACGGGTGCCAGCGGCTCGGCCGGCTTGCCGGAGAGATCCGCCAGCACGCCCATCACGAACGGCAGCTGAACCTTCTTCTCGGCTCCGTACAACTCGACGTCGTACTCGATCTGCACGCGTGGCGCGCGGTTTCTGGCAATGAATTTCTGGCTGCTGGTGGCCATGGTCTTCTCCTACGGTTGGCAAGAATCCAGGTGTCGGGCGGTCTCGGCCTGGATCAACGGAAAGTTGAGGTCTGGGTGCTTGGAACTGCTCTGGCACGGCGGCGCTGTGCAGCACTCATTCGCGAATACCGGCCACGCCGCGAACCGTGTGCAGCCCATCGGGCGCCATGTCCTCGATGATTTCGAGGAAGTTCATGGTCATCAATTTCTGCGCGCGGCGCAACAACAAAGGAGCGGGATTGCTCGGCTCGTTGCGTTCGAGGTATTCCACGATGCGCTCCAGCGTGCGAAGGACGTCCTCGCGGGAGCGCAGTTCCCCGGCCACCTGCACCCTTACGGTGCCGGGTGCCCCGGTTTCGGCACCGCCGCCCTCGGCCTGGCCGTCGGCGCCACCGGCATCCCCCGCGGCCACCCCCATCTCGGCCGCCATGCGGTCAGCCAGCTTGCCCACGGCATTGAGGATCAGGCGCAAAGGCCGGAAATCGACCGCCTGGTCCGACCCCACCCGCTCGTTCAGCAGGTTCTGCAGGGCGTTGGCCTGGGTGCTGCCGTTTTTCAGTCCAGCCAGGAAGCCCGGGTCGGCGGTGGCCGCCTCGCGCAGTGCCGCCATGACTTCGGCCTCGGACGGCGCCGCCTGCCCCGCCGGCGCTTCGGCTGCACCCACCAGGTATTCGATCTGGCGCACGGTGAAACCGCCGGAGCGGGTGCGCACGCAGATCGCCTCGCGCAGCTCGCGTACCCCCGCCTCCGGGTGCGCCAGCGCTGCCAGCGCGTTCATCCGCATGATCGGGTCGTTGCCGTCGTCCGGGTCGAGCTGGGGGAAGACCTGATCCCAGTAACGCTCGCACAGGCCGGCAATCAGCTGCAGCCCCTGCCCCATGCCGGCCGGCCCCTGGGTGGCACCCAGGCCACGCGCCAGGTAGGCCGCCACGCGCAGGTCCTTGGTGCGGGAGAACAGCCCCACGCAGGCATCGACGACATCGCGCCAGTCGGGCTCCTCGGCCGCCACCACGGTGTCGCCGAACTGCTGCTCGGGCTTGCCGCGGGCCGCCTGCTCCAGCGCCATGAACTGGGCGTCGTACTCGAGGTCGACTCCGCAGGGGGCGTCTTCGGAGACCGGGGCCAGCAGGGCTTCGATGTCGATCACGTCTGAACCTTCTTCTTCGTCGCTGCCGTTCGCACCATGCGCCGGCTTGCTGACTTGGGGGCAGTCTAGGAGCGCGCCCATCATGCCGCCACCCCAAGGGTTAGGGATCAGGGTCACCCCCTAGGTCACCCCCCTGCCGCACGGCCGGTCTGCGCCGCCGTCGTCAAGGCGTCACAAGCGCATCACCCTGCCCCTGCTTGCGCCCTGGTCATACTCTGGCAGCCGCCCCACACCGCTGGAGGCGGACGCAGGCCATCATGCAGCGCAGGCCCCACGCATGCGGGTTCTGACCCCCCCTAGTTCTTGGTGTTACACCGCGTCAAGTCTTTTTTCCGGAGGGCCCGCGACCCATAATCGTGCGGCCACGGGTACCCTGGTGTGCCCATTCCTGCCACGCAAGTCCAGAGACCGGAACCCACATGATGCGATCACGCCGCGATACGTTCAAATGGATGCTGGCCGCGGCCGGGGCCGGGCTGATGCTCGGTTGCTCCAGCCCGCCCAAGCCCCCCAAGCCGACGATCATCGACGTCAAGCTCACCGCTGCCGCCACCGTCAACCCGGACAGCCGCAACCGTGCCTCGCCGGTGATCGTGCGCATTTATGAACTGAAGGCGCCGGCCGCCTTCGAATCGGCCGACTTCTTCTCGCTGTTCGACAAGGACCGCGAGACCCTTGGCGCCGACATGACCGCGCGCGACGAGTTCGTGCTCCAGCCCGGCCAGACGGTGGGCTTCAAGCGCGAGGTCAAGTCGGAAACCCGTCACCTGGCCGTGCTGGTCGCCTACCGCGACCTGGAGCGCGCACGCTGGCGTGCCGTGGCACCCGTGACGCTCAACCAGACGCAGACCGTGCAGGTCGATGCCGGCGCGCGGGCCGTCGAGATGGCCGCGCGCGTGGTCCAGACCGACAAGAAGTAAACGCGCAGACTAGCAAGCAGGCGCCTCGCGCCCGGTACATCGCTGTCGTGCCGCCCGGACGGATTCAGCCGCCGGCGGCACTGCCCCAGGGCAAGTCAGCCTCAGACAAGCAAGGAATTCGCTCCATGTCGAGCTATCGCCGTGTGGTGTGGTCAGAAGGGATGTTCCTCCTGCCGCAACATTTCCAGCAGCAGGACCGCCACATCGAACGCTGGGTCGAGCAACGCACCAGCGTCACCGGTGCCTATCGGTGGGGCTGGGTCGAGCTCGAGCTCGATGACGCCAGCCTCATGCTGGGGCGGGTGCAGATCCTGAAGGTGCGCGGGGTGCTGCCTGACGGCACGCCGATCGACGCACCGGCCTACGACCCCCTGCCGCCGGCCTTCGACTTCCCCGCCGGCGTGAAGGACGAGACCGTCGTGCTGGCCATTCCCAGTCGCCGTGCGAACCTGCAGGACAGCGCGCTGACGGGCGCCACCGACACCGCCCTGCTGCGCTACCTGGCCCGCGACGAAAAGGCACAGGACGCCGCAAGCGATTACGACAACACCGCCGACATCCAGGTGGGTGACCTGAACGCGCGGCTGATGCTGCTGCGCGACGCGACCCAGGCCTACCAGACCTGCGGTGTCGTCCGCGTGGTCGAGCGCAAGCCGGACAACCAGTTGCTGCTCGACCGCAGCTACATCCCGTCGATGCTGTCGATCAACGGGCACTCCCGCCTGGGCGGGTATGCGCGCGAGATCCAGGCCCTGATGGCGCAGCGCGGTGACGCACTGGCCGCACGCATGGGCAAGCCTGGCGCCGGTGGTGTGGCCGAGATCGCCGACTTCCTCATGCTGCAGAGCGTCAATCGCTACGAGCCGGTGTTCCGTCACCTGACCGAGCTTCCGCTGGTGCACCCCGAGCTGCTCTATCGCACTTGCCTGGAGGCCGCCGGCGACCTGGCCGTCTTCGGCAGCCCCACGCGTCGTCCGCGCCCGATGCCGGCTTACCTGCACGAAGACCTGGAGCGCAGCTTCAGTGCGGTGGTGGCCGAACTTCGCGCCCTGCTGGGCACCGTGCTGGAACAGCGCGCCATCCCGATCGAGCTGGTCGACCGCAAGTACGGCGTGCGTACCGCCACGTTCTCCGACCTGGAACTGCTGGGCACGGCCAACCTGGTGCTGGCGGTCAATGCCCAGGTGCCCGGGGAACAGCTGCGCACGCGCTTTCCGACCCAGGTCAAGCTCGGCCCGGTCGACAAGATCCGCGACCTGGTCAACCTGCAGCTGCCCGGCATCACGCTACGCGGCCTGCCGGTGGCGCCGCGCGAGATCCCCTATCACGCCGGCTTCCACTACTTCGAGCTGGAGCGCCACGGCGACCTGTGGGAGCAGCTGAAGAAGAGCGGCGCCATGGCGATGCACATCGCCGGCGAGTTCCCGGGGCTCCAGCTGGAGTTCTGGGCCATTCGTGAGCGCTGAACCACGAGCGTTGAGCCACGCCCCACGCACGAACCACTCGCCATCCGACCGATGAACGCCGCGCTCCCCCCCTTCGTGATCCACCCGGCTGAGCCGCGACCCGCGCAAAGGTGCCTCCCATGAGTCCGAACAACGATCCGTTTGCAGGTTTCGACGCAGGCCAGACCTTCGTGATGCCCACTCCGGGGGCACGACCGGCCGCCATGCCGGCGTCCACGCCCACCGGTTTTGCCCGTGAAGCGGCACTGGACATCGCCTACCAGCCTGCCGGCCTGAACCCGCTGATTGCCGCGGCCAATCCACTGCTCAACCTGATCCCGCAGATGCGGCAGATCACGATGCACCAGGACGTCGCCGGCCTGCGCGACAACCTCGCGCAAGGCTTGCGGCAGTTCGAAGCCTCGGCGCGTGCGGCAGGCATTGCAAATGAGAAGGTCATCGCCGCCCGCTACATCCTGTGCACGGTGCTGGACGAAACCGCGGCAAGCACCCCCTGGGGGGGCTCCGGTGTGTGGGGCCGTCACAGCCTGCTGGTGATGTTCCACAACGAAGCCTGGGGCGGCGAAAAGGTGTTCCAGCTGCTCACCCGGCTGGCCCAGAACCCCACTGACAACATCGACCTGCTCGAACTGCTGTATGCCTGCATCGCACTCGGCTTCGAGGGGCGCTATCGGGTGGTCGAGAACGGCCGCACCGAGCTGCAGGTGCTGCGCGAACGTCTGGCGCAACTGATCCGGCGCCAGCGCGGGCAGGTCGAGCCCGCGCTGTCCCAGCACTGGGCGCCGGCGGTGCTGCCCAAGCGCAAATGGTCCACCGCGATGCCGCTGTGGATCTTTGCAGCCGTCACCGCGCTGATCCTGCTGGGCAGCTACATGGGCTTCAGCTATGCGCTCAACCGCGATTCCGATCCGCTGTTCGCCTCGATCACCGATCTGAAGGCCCGCGGTGTGTCCGTGCCGCCGCCCGCCCCGGCGCAGAAGCCGCGCCTGGCGCAGTTCCTGGCACCCGAGGTGCAGCAAGGCCTGGTGGAGGTACGCGACTTCGATGACCGCAGCATCGTCACGGTACGCGGCGACGGCCTCTTCCAGCCGGCCAGCGCCACGCTCGATGCCGGACGTGTGCCGCTGATGCTGCGCATCGGCGACGCCATCAATTCGGTGTCGGGGCGAGTGCTCGTCACCGGCCACACCGACAACCAGCCGATCCGTTCGGCGCGTTTCCCGTCCAACTGGCATCTGTCGCAGGAGCGCGCCAAGTCCGTGGGTGAACTGCTCGCCACCAAGGTCAACCAGGTCGGGCGCATTCAGGTCGAAGGCCGCGCCGAGTCCGAGCCGGTGTCGCCCAACGACACGCCGGCCGGCCGGGCCAAGAACCGCCGTGTCGAGATCACGGTGTTCGTGAACAAACCCGCCTGAACGGCCCAGCGAGGTAGCACATGAAAAAAGTACTGGGTCTCATCTTCAATCGCTGGGTGCTGATCACGCTGGGCCTGCTGGCCCTGGCAATCATCATCTGGATCGTCGGCCCGCTGGTGGCCATTGGCGCACTGCGCCCGCTCGACCCCGAATGGGCGCGCATCGCGCTGATCGCGGCCATCGTGCTGCTGGTCGTGGCCAAGCAGGTCTGGAGTGCATGGCGCGCGCGCAAGGCCAGCGAAAAGCTGGTGCAGGGCTTTGCGGCTCAGGCGGCTTCGGCGCCCTCGCCCACCGCCGGCGCCCAGGAAGTGGCCGTGATCGAGGGCCGCTTCAAGGAGGCGATGGACGCGCTGCGCAAGGCCCAACTCGGCGCGAAGGCCTCCGGGCGCTTCGGCGCCAAGCTCGGCCGCGGCTATCTGTATCACCTGCCCTGGTACATCATCATCGGCGCCCCGGGCTCAGGCAAGACGACGGCACTGATCAACTCGGGGCTGGAATTCCCGCTGGCCGACAAGTTCGGCAAGGAAGCGATCCGTGGCGTGGGCGGCACCCGCAACTGCGACTGGTGGTTCACCAACGAAGCCATCCTGCTCGATACCGCTGGCCGCTACACCACCCAGGACAGCAACCAGCAGGACGACTCCACCGCATGGGGCGGCTTCCTGCAACTGCTGCGCAAGAACCGACCGCGCCGCCCCATCAATGGTGTGCTGGTGACGGTCAGCGTCTCCGACCTGCTGTCCCAGCCCGGCCCCGAACGTGAACGCTATGCGCTCACGGTGCGTCAGCGCGTCCAGGACCTGTACAAGCAGCTCGGTGTGCGCGTGCCCATCTACCTGCTGGTGACCAAGACCGACCTGCTGCCCGGTTTCATCGAGTACTTCGACGACCTCGGCAAGGAGCAACGCGAGCAGGTGCTCGGTTTCACCCTGCCCTACCAGGACCAGGGCCCGGGGCTGGACAAGGCCGCGCTCGGCCAGTTGTTCTCGACCGAGTTCGAGGCCCTGTCGCAACGGCTGTTCAACGGATCGATCGAACGGCTCGAGGCCGAGCGCGATCCGAGCCGGCGTGGCCTGATCTACAGCTTCCCGCAGCAGTTCACCGCGCTGCGCGAAGTGCTGGGCGAGTTCCTCGGCAATGCGTTTGCCGGCTCCAAGTTCGACGAGACCATGGTGCTGCGTGGCCTGTACTTCACCAGCGGCACCCAGGAAGACTCCCCGATCGACCGGATCATGGGCGTGCTGGCACGCAGCTTCAAGGTCGAGCGGCGCGCCCTGCCGCCCCAGAAGTCCACCGGCCGCAGCTACTTCCTGACGCGCACGCTGCGCGACGTGGTCTTCCCCGAAGCCGAACTGGCGGGCACCAACCTCAAATGGGAGCGCCGTCGCGGCTGGCTGCAGGCAGCGGCCTTCGTGACCATCGGTGTGGTGGCGCTCGGTGCGCTGGCCGCCTGGACGGTCAGCTACGTGAACAACCGCGGCTACCTGGCCCAGATCCAGGAACGCATCGAGCCGATGCGCAAGACGGTGCAGGCCATCGATTCGAGCACCGGGGCCGACGTGGTGCAGTTGCTGCCGTCGCTGAACGAACTGCGGCGCCTGGCGATCATCGCGCCCGTCACGCCCGACCTCAGCGCCCCCACCACCTGGCAGTTCGGCCTGTTCCAGGGTGACAAGATGGACGCGGCGGCCCGCGCGGCCTACCAGAAGCTGCTCGACGACGCGATGCTGCCCAAGGTGTCGCGGCGCGTCGAAGACCTGCTGCGCTCGGCCCAGTCGCGCAACCCCGAGCTGATGTACGAGGCGCTGAAGGCCTACCTGATGCTCTACGACTCCGAACATTACTCGGCCAGCGCGCTCAAGGATCTGGTGATGGCCGACTGGGAGGCCAACCTGCCACGCGAGGTGACCAACGAGCAGCGCGCCCAGCTTGAGGAGCATCTGAACGTGCTGCTCGACCGCGGACTGGTGCTTTCACCCATTCCGCAGGACAAGGCCCTGGTCGAGCAGGCCCGCGTCGCACTGCAGCGCATGTCTCTGGCGCAGCGGGTCTACAGCCGCCTCAAGCGGGTGGGGGTGGGTGCCGACACGCCGGAGTTCAAGCTCACCAATGCCGCCGGTCCGGCAGCGCCCCTGGTGTTCACCCGGGCCAGCGGCGCCCCGCTGACCAAGGGCATTCCCGGGCTCTACACCTACAACGGCTACCACCAGGCCTTCCTCAAGCAGGCCGACACGGTCGCCCGCCAGCTGTTCGAAGAAGAAGGCTGGGTGCTGGGACTGCCCGAGCAGCAGCGCAGCTTCAACCTCAGCGACACGCAAAGCGTGCAGCGCCTGATCAACGACGTGCGGCGCCTGTACCTCGAAGACTATGCCCGCATCTGGGAAGCCTTCCTGAACGACATCAAGCTCGTCGGCCACGGCAACCTTCAGCAGACCATCCAGGTGGCGCGCATCCTGTCGGCGCCGGACTCGCCGCTACCGCCCTTCCTGCGCGCGGTGGTGAAGGAGGTCACGCTCGGCCAGAAGATCGATGGCAACTCGGTCGACAAGGCCACCACGACCGTGCGTGAAACCGTGTCAGGCACCCGCGAGTCGCTCGCCCGCCTGCTCGGCGGCGAGCAGCAACCCGGCACCTCGACCCAGCCTCAGCGGCTGGAGAGCATCGTCGACGACCGCTTCGATGCCTTGCGTCGGTATGTGCTGAGCCCGGTGCAGGGACAGCCCGCGCCCATCGACAATTCGCTGGCGTTGCTGAACGAGCTGTACACCCTGATGACGGCCACCGAAACCGCCATCCGGGGCGGTTCGGCCCCCCCGCAGAGCGACGTGCCCAACAAGGTGCGTGCCGAAGCCGCTCGTCTGCCCGAGCCGGTACGTGGCCTGATGAGCCAGATGGTCACCAGCGGCGTGACGCAGGCGCTCGGCGCCACCCGCGAGAACCTGAGCAACAGCCTGAAGGTGGGCGTGGCCGACTTCTGCAGCCAGGCGATCGCAGGGCGCTACCCCTTCGTGAAGGGCAGCGCGCGGGACGTCACCCAGGACGACTTCGCGCGGTTGTTCTCGCCTGGCGGCCTGATGGACGAGTTCTTCCAGCGCAATCTGATGCAGTTCGTCGACACCACGACCAAGCCCTGGTCGTTCCGTGAGGTCGGCGGCGGGCAGATGGGGTCGTCGAGCGAGTCGGGGGCGCTGGTGCAGTTCCAGCGGGCGCAGTCCATCCGCGACACCTTCTTCCGCTCCGGTGGCAAGACGCCGGGTCTGCGACTGGACTTCAAGCCGGTCGAGATGGACGCCACGATCACCCAGTTCATCCTCGATGTCGACGGCCAGATCGTGAAGTACGCGCATGGCCCGGCCGTGCCGATGAGCGTGCAGTGGCCCGGCACCAGCGGGCGCGGTCAGGTGCGCATCCAGGTGTCGCCGCCGTCGGCGTCCGGCACGTCGGGTGCGGTTTTCGAGGGACCGTGGGCCTTGTTCCGCATGTTCGACAAGGTCGACATCGACGGTGGCGGCCAGCCCGAGCGCTTCCGGGCCACGTTCAACGTCGAAGGGCGCAAGGCCGTGTTCGAGGTGACCACGAGCAGCGTGATCAACCCCTTCCGCATGAACGACCTGACGAACTTCAACTGCCCAGGAAAACTATGAGCAACGGCCTGGAGGGATGGTTGGCCAGCGACCCGGCAGTGCAGAACACGCCGGCCTGGTTCGGCAAGCTGCCTGCCCTGGGTGACTTTGCCTATCGCCGGGGGAACGAGCGCTTCAACGGCGCGATGGACAGCTGGCTGCAGCGCTCGATACCGGCCAGCCGGGCACAACTGGGCGAGGGCTGGACCCAGGCCTACCTGAGCGCGCCGATGTGGTGCTTTGCGCTGTTCCCGGGGGTGGCGTCGGAGGAGTGTTACGCCGGTGTGCTGATGTCCAGCGTGGACCGCGTGGGCCGCTACTTCCCGCTCATCGTCTACACGCAGGTGCCCTATGCCCGTGCGCTGCTGCGCGAGATCCACAGCGGCATGCCCTGGTACCGCTACATCCAGCAGGCCCTGCCGCAGGTGCTGAACACGCAGTTCACCCACGATCAGTTCGAGGCGCTGCTGGCCGCCGCGCCGGTGACGGCCCTGCATGCCGTGGACGGCCTGGATGCTGCGGTGCCGGTGAGCTGGCCCGAGGCCTTCCAGCAGGGGCGCCCGATGGCAGTCCCTGGCCTGGACGTGGCCACGGGTGCGCTGGCGCAGGAACTGCTCGACCACTACCTGCGCGGCGCAAGCCTGTGGTGGGCCGACTTTCCGAACGCCGGCACCCTGCTGCGCGCCTACAAAGGCATGCCGCCGCCGGACGCCTATGCCCAGTGGCTGACCGGCCACCCCTGAGCTCACGCGGGGCGGCTCGGCCAACGGGTGCCGCGCGCCGCTGCTCGCCTGCCCGGGTGCCGGCACAATGAAAAAGGGCGACCCTGGGTCGCCCTTCCTGCTGTTGCCGCCCGAATGTCAGGCCACGGCATCCGCCGGTTGACGCTGCAGCATCGCCAGTGCGCGTGCGATGGTCTGGCGCAGTTCGCGCCGGTCGACGATCATGTCGAGTGCCCCCTTGTGCAACAGGAACTCGGCCCGCTGGAACCCCTCGGGGAGCTTCTCGCGCACGGTGTTCTCGATCACACGCGGCCCGGCAAAACCGATGAGGGCCCGCGGCTCGGCGATCACCATGTCGCCCACGAAGGCAAAGCTGGCCGACACGCCCCCCATCGTGGGATCGGTCAGCACGCTGATGTAGGGCAGACGTGCCTTGGCCAGGCGGGTGAGTGCTGCATTGGTCTTGGCCATCTGCATCAGGCTCAACAGCCCCTCCTGCATGCGTGCACCGCCGGTGGCGGTGAAGCAGATGAAGGGGGTCTTCTGGTCGATCGCCGCCTCGACACCGCGCACGAAACGCTCGCCGACCACCGACCCCATGGACCCGCCCATGAAGTCGAACTCGAAGCAGGCGGCCACCACCGGGATGCTGTGGACCGCACCGCCCATCACGACCAGCGCGTCGGTCTCGCCGGTGGTCTCGAGCGCGTCCTTCAGCCGATCAGGGTACTTCTTGCTGTCCTTGAACTTCAGCGCATCGACCGGAATGACCTCCTGGGCCAGTTCGAACCGGCCTTCGGGGTCGAGGAACTTGTCGAGCCGCGCACGCGCATTGATGCGGTGGTGGTGCGAGCACTTGGGGCAGACATAGACGTTCTGTTCCAGGTCCGTCTTGTAGAGCACCGTCTCGCAGGACGGGCACTTGATCCACAGACCTTCCGGAACGGTACGCCGCTCGGCCGGGTCGGTCGGCTGGATCTTCGGGGGCAGCAGTTTCTCGAGCCAACTCATGTTCGGACTCCTTGGAGGGTATCGAGCGCCGCACGGATCTCGGCGATGAAGGCACGGCCGGCTTCGGTCACACCGTCGCGCGGCTGCTCTTCAAGCAATTGCACGATTCGGGTGCCGATCACGACCGCATCGGACACCTGGGCCACCGCCTTGGCCGAGGCGGCGTCCCGGATGCCGAAGCCCACACCCACCGGCACTTTCACGTGCTGGCGAATGCGCGGCACCATGTCGGCCACCGACTGGGTATCCAGGTGACCGGCCCCGGTCACGCCCTTGAGCGAGACATAGTACACATAGCCGCTGGCAATGCGCCCGACATCGCGCATGCGCTGCTCGGTCGAGGTGGGTGCCAGCAGGAAGATGGGATCAAGGCCGTGCTGCTGAAGGCTGGCCGCGAAGGCCTCGCACTCCTCGGGCGGGTAGTCGACGACCAGCACGCCATCCACACCGGCCTCGGCCGCCGCCTTCACGAAGGCCCGTTCACCATGGCGCTGGTCGAAGCGCTCGATCGGATTGGCATAGCCCATCAGCACCACCGGCGTGCTGGTGTTGGTCGCCCGGAAAGCGCGCACCATGGCCAGCACCTGGTCCATGCCGATGCCGCGCGCCAGCGCACGTTCCGAGGCCTTCTGGATCACCGGCCCGTCGGCCATCGGGTCGGAAAACGGCACACCGAGTTCGATCACGTCGGCGCCGGCATCGGCCATGGCCACCATCAGCTCCGGCGTCACGTCGGCATAGGGGTCACCGGCCGTCACGTACGGGATCAGCGCCTTGCGGCCGTTCTCGCGCAGTGCAGCAAAGGTCCTGGCGATGCGGTTCATGCCGTCGCTCCCTTGACCTGGACGCCAGCCTGCGACGGCCGGTCATGGAATGCGGCGCCGGAGAGGTCGGCGACCGTGCCGATGTCCTTGTCGCCCCGGCCGGAGAGGTTGACCAGGATGATCTGATCGGTTCGCATCGTCTTGGCGAGTTTCATGGCGTGCGCCACCGCGTGGCTGGATTCAAGCGCCGGAATGATGCCTTCGGTGCGGCACAGATAGTGGAACGCCCCAAGCGCTTCTTCGTCGGTGACGCCAACGTACTCGGCTCGCCCGATGTCCTTCAGGAAGGCGTGTTCCGGGCCGACCCCGGGGTAGTCCAGCCCGGCCGAGATGCTGTGGGTCTCGGTGATCTGGCCGTTGGCGTCCTGCAGCAGGTAGGTCCGGTTGCCGTGCAGCACACCAGGCGAACCCGCGCTGAGCGAGGCGGCATGTTTGCCGCTGTCCAGGCCCTGCCCGGCGGCCTCGACACCGATCAGCCGTGTGCCTTCATGCCGGATGTAGGGGTAGAAGATGCCCATGGCATTGCTGCCGCCGCCCACGCAGGCGACCACAACGTCTGGCTGGCGCCCGGTCATCTCGGGCATCTGCACCAGGCACTCCTCGCCGATCACGCTCTGGAAGTCGCGCACCATCTCGGGGTAAGGCGCCGGGCCGGCCACGGTGCCGATGATGTAGAACGTGTTCTCGACGTTCGTGACCCAGTCGCGCAGCGCCTCGTTGAGGGCGTCCTTCAGCGTCTTCGAGCCGCTTTCGACCGGCACGACCCGCGCGCCCAGCAGATGCATGCGGTAGACGTTGGGCGACTGGCGCTTGACGTCCTCGGCGCCCATGTAGACGACACATTCCAGCCCGTAGCGGGCGCAGATGGTGGCCGTGGCCACCCCGTGCTGCCCGGCGCCGGTCTCGGCAATCACACGTGGCTTGCCCATGCGGCGGGCCAGCAGCGCCTGCCCGATGGTGTTGTTCACCTTGTGGGCGCCGGTGTGGTTCAGGTCCTCGCGCTTGAGGTAGATCTGCGCGCCACCCATCTCGCGGCTCATGCGGGCGGCATGATAGATCGGGCTGGGACGCCCGACAAAATGCGCCAGCTCGTAGCGGAATTCGGCCTGGAACTCCGGGTCGTTGCGGTATTTCTCGTAGGCCGCCTTCAGTTCGTCGAGGGCGTGAACGAGGGTTTCGGCGACGAAGGAGCCGCCATAGGGTCCGAAATGCCCGCGGGCATCGGGTTGGTGATAGTCGATCATGTGTGCTTCAGGTTCAAGTCTGGCAGTCAGGTGAGGGCCGCCGCCATGCGGGCGTCCGCTTCACGCACTGCGTCACAGAACCGGCGCATCGCAGCGGCATCCTTGATGCCTTTGCTGCTTTCAACGCCGGTGCTCACGTCAACGGCCCAGGGCCGTACCCGAAGCACCCCATCGGTCACGTTTGCAGGACTCAACCCACCAGACAAAACGACCGGACGGGGCACGTTTGGTGGAATGGCAGACCAATCGAAGACCTTTCCGCTGCCGCCGTACCCTTCCACATGTGCATCAAGCAACAGGGCCTGGGCCGAGGCAAACTGAGAAGCAAAGTGTAGCAAATCCAGACCCTCGGCCATCCGTGCGGCCCGGATGTACGGGCGCCCGTACTGCTCGCAGTCGGCGGCAGCCTCGTCGCCGTGGAACTGCAGCAGGACCTGCGGCAATGCCGCGGTGACGCTGGCAACCTCTTCGCGGCTCGGATTCACGAACAGCGCCACTGGCGTCACGAACGGCGGCAGGCGGTCCACCAGACGACGTGCTTGCGCCACCGACACGTGCCGCGGGCTGCGGGCGTAGAACACCAGCCCGATGGCGTCCGCCCCCGCCTCGACGGCGGCGTCGACATCGGCCTCGCGCGTCAGTCCACAGATCTTGATACGAGTGCGCAGGAGGGTCATGACATCAGCTTCATTCAGGCTCGAACGGGCGGCAGGCAGGTGCGCCGCCGTTCAGGGCAGCCAGTCGAACGCCGCGGTGCGTTCGGGCAGGCCGAGCCCGGCATCGTAACGCGGGCCCAGGAAATACAGGCCGTCCGGCTCGAAGGTGGGGGGTGCCGTACGGCGATCCCGTGAGTCCAGTACCTCACGGGCCCAGTCGGGCGGACGCTGCCCGCTGCCGATAGCCAGCAGGCAGCCCATCAGGTTGCGCACCATGTGATGCAGGAAGGCGCTGGCCTCGAATTCGAAGCGCCAGTAGGCGCCCCGCCGCTCGATCGAGATGTCACGCAGCTGCTTGATCGGTGAGCGTGCCTGGCATTCAGACGAGCGAAAGGCGCTGAAGTCATGCTCTCCGATCAGGTGCCTGGCGGCCTGCTGCATCGCGCGCTGGTCCAGCGGTCGAAAGACCCAGCCGACAAAACCAGCCTCCAGCGACGGGCGCTGCGGGCTTTCAAGCAGGATGTAGGCATAGCGCCGCGCTCGGGCGGCATTGCGAGCATGGAAGTCATGCGGCACCTCGGCGGCCCACTGGATGGCGACGTCGCCGGGCAGATGGGCGTTGGTGCCGCGAACCCATGAGAACGGCTCACGCTGCACAGGCGTGTCGAAGTGCACGACCTGGTTGAGGCCGTGCACACCGGTGTCGGTACGCCCGGCACACACGGTGCGAATGCTGCCGGGCGGCAGCCCGCAGAAACGATCGAGCGCCTGCTCCAGGCTCGCCTGCACGCTGGGCAGCTCAGGCTGGATCTGCCAGCCCTTGTAGGCGGTGCCCCGGTAGCTGACACCCAGGGCCATGCGCGTGGGCATGTGGCTCAAGACCTCACTGCTCCATGGCAAACGCCCTGCCCCGGGGTGTCACGACGGACACCGCGGTCGACAGGGCGTTGTTTCAGCCGAGTTCGGCCAGCATGGTCTGAGCCTTGGCCTTCAGCGCGCCATCGGACTTCGAGACCACTTCCTGCAGCAGTTCGCGTGCACCTTCACGATCACCGATCTGGCGGAACTCGTCTGCCAGTTCCAGCTTGCGTGCGAGCGGATCACCGCTTTCGCTGTCACCGCCGCCCAGGTCGAAAGGCTCGTCGAGTCCGGCCGGCCGGCTGATCGTGGCATCGAGATCCAGGCCCGGCGGCGGGTTCAGATCGAGCGAGATGTCACCCAGATCAAAGTCCATGCTGTTGGACGACTTGACCGACGCTGCAGGGCTTGCCACCGGCGCGGGCGCCGGAGGCAGGTCGGGCAGTTCGAATGACAGACCCATGTCCTGCACGCCAGGCGACGCGGTCGCCGCGGGTGCGGTGGCATCGAGATCGAGACTGCCAAACGACGCCGTCGGGGGAATCTGCATCGACGAGGGCATCGGCTTGGTCGACTCGGGGTCCAGGCGCGGTGCCTGCGGCGCGTCGACGACCGGCAGATCGAGATCCAGGTCGACCAGCGGTGCGGCCGGGGGCTCCTCGAATCGCGATGCGGTCGGCAGGATGGACTGCGGCATCGTGCTGGCGCCCAGCGGCTCGAACCCGCCTTCGGCGGCCTTCGTAGCGTCGGCCGGTGCACCGCCCGGCTGGTACAGCGGATTCTCGGGGTCGATCTGCCGACCGAGCTCCTGACCCTTGGCCCAGTCTTCGCCCTGACCGCCCGTCAGACCATACAACTGCGTTGCCAGCAGTTCGAAGCCCTTGGTGTCGCGGCGCTTGGCGTAGACCTCCAGCAGCTTGGTCCGCACGGCCAGGCGCTCCGGATTGGCGCGCATGGCTTCCTTGAGGATCTCCTCGGCCTGCAGATCCCGGCCGTAGGCGAGGTAGACGTCGGCCTCGGCCACCGGATCGACGTCACCGATGGCGTCCAGCTGGCTGAGCGAATAGCTCAGCGAGGACGGAGCACCAGATGCATCCTTGGTGTCGATGCGCTGACCACCGCTGGCGCCGAAGAACGAATCAGGCTGCAGACGGCTTTCGAGGAAGGACGTTTCGCCGCTGTCCTTCTTGTTGCGCGAACGCAGCCGATAGAAGCCCAGGCCGGCCAGCAGGGCCACGAGGATGGCTGCACCCGCCGGAACCAGCGGATTGGCCAGCAGCTCGTCGAGCAGCCCCGGCTCTTCGGCCGGCACGGGCATCGGCGCGGGCGCCGGCGCGGCGCTGGCAGGAGCCTCGGCCACGGCAGGTTCAGACGCAGCGGCCAGCTCCGCCGGAGCCGATGCCGGTTCGGGCACGGCAGCAGGCGCATCCACCGCAGGGGCCGATGCCACTTCGGGGGCGGGTGCCGGCGCCGGAGCGGCCGCGACCTGCACCGGAGGCGTGACGGCGGGGCTCGCGGCCGTTGCCGGCGCGGGCGAAGCCGTGGGGCCCGGCGCCGGGGCGCCGCCAGCCGGCGTCGTCATCTTCTTGAGGTCTTCGACGTTGCGCGACAGTTCGGCCACTCGCGCAGCGGCTTCCTGCTTCTGACGCTCCTGGGCGATGCGATCCTCGGCGGAGGCGCCGGGCGCTGCCACCTGGCCCTTGCTCAGGGTCAGCTTGTCAGGCGTGGGCGCCGCAGCCTGCTTGCGGTCCTCGACCGAAGCCTGAACCTGCCCGGTTGCCTGGCGACCGGTGTCGCTGGCTGCCACCTTGGGCACGGCACCCGCCAGTCGCTGGCGGTAGGCCGCGAAGTCGGCACTCTGGGCCTGGATCAGCTGCCGGGCTTCGGAGTTGCTCACCGAACCGGCCTCGCTCGAGCTCGGCACCGACAGCACGGCACCGGCCTTCAGCCGATTGATGTTGTCGGCAATGAACGCGTCAGGGTTGGCGCGGTACAGGGCGACCAGCATCTGGTCGAGCGAAACGCCGGAGCGCTGCACCCGGGCCGCCACGCCGTACAGCGTGTCACCGCGACGCACGCGGTATTCGTCCTCACCGCTGCCCGTAGCCTCTGCTGCACGCTGCGGCGAGGGCGCCTCGGCGCGGCGGGGAGCCGGCGCCGGCGCGGGCGCGCTGCGGGGGGTGGGTGCGGCAGACGGTGCGGTGGCCGGCGACGAGGCCTGGGCGGCCGTGCTGCTGTCGCCGCCCGACATGACCGGTGCGGTGGCCGGCGCCGCAGCCTGGCGGTTGCCGGTCGGCGGATCGAGCAACAGGGTGTACTCACGCACCAGACGCCCGGTGGCCCACGAGATCTCGAGGATCACGTCGACGAAGGGCTCCTGCACGGCACGATCACTCGTGATCCGCAGGAAAGGACGACCGTCGGCTCGCCGCTGGAGCGAGATCTGGGTGCTCGGCAGGACGTTGTTGTAGTCAACGCCTGCAGCGCGATACGCGGAAGGATTGGCCACCCGCGCCTGGAAGTTCGAGGCTTCCTCAGGCGTCAGGCTGGTCACGTCGATCTCTGCGCGCAGGCTCTCACCCAACGCCGACTGGACGGTCAGGCGACCGAGACCCAGCGCCGCAGCATTGCCAGCGGCCAGAAACATGGCCGCGGCTGCCACACCGGACAGAGCGAAACGCCCTACGGCTGGTGAATTTCGTTTCAAGGCGTCTCCCAAAGGATCAAGCGGCCGTGAGTGCGTGGCCACCATGGCAAGAAGGATAGACCACAAATGCCCCCACAGGGAATGCAGAAATCACAATAACATCAAGCAGATACGCTGACAAGCTCATGCAATTGCTGACATTCCCTTGCCTTTGACCCACTTGTAACCGAGCGTGAATTGTTGCCAACCGACCACAAAGGCCGGTTGGCGGACCTCACTCAGCGGTCGAGCAGGATGCGCAGCATGCGGCGCAGCGGTTCGGCAGCCCCCCACAGGAGCTGGTCGCCGATGGTGAATGCGCCGACGTATTCCGGGCCCATCGCAAGCTTGCGGATGCGTCCGACGGGGATGGTCAGCGTGCCGGTCACAGCCACGGGCGTGAGGTCCTGCATCGTGGCTTCACGGGTGTTGGGGACGACCTTGGCCCAGGGGTTGTCGGCGGCGATCATCGCCTCGATGTCCGCCACCGGCACGTCCTTGCGCAGCTTGAAGGTCAGCGCCTGGCTGTGGCAGCGCATCGCACCGATGCGCACGCAGAAGCCGTCGACCGGGATCGGGGCCGTGCCGAAGCCTTCGCCGATGCCCAGGATCTTGTTGGTCTCTGCCCCACCCTTCCATTCCTCACGGCTGGTGCCGTTGCCCAGGTCCTTGTCGATCCAGGGAATCAGCGAACCACCCAGCGGCACCCCGAAGTTCGCGGTTTCCTCGGCCGACATGGCACGCTGGCGCGCGACGATGCGGCGATCGATCTCGAGGATCGCGCTTTTCGGGTCATCCAGCAGCGGCCTGACCTCGGCGTTGAGCGTGCCGAACTGCGTCAGCAGTTCGCGCATGTGCTGCGCGCCGCCGCCCGAGGCAGCCTGGTAGGTCATGGTGCTCATCCACTCGACCAGACCGGCCTTGTACAGCGCGCCCACGCCCATCAGCATGCAGCTGACGGTGCAGTTGCCGCCGACCCAGTTGCGCCCGCCTGCGGCCAGCGCGTTCTTGATCACCGGCATGTTGACCGGGTCGAGGATGATCACGGCGTCATCCTTCATGCGCAGCGTGGAGGCCGCGTCGATCCAGTGGCCCTTCCAGCCGGCAGCGCGCAGCTTGGGGAAGACTTCGCTCGTGTAGTCGCCGCCCTGGGCCGTGATGATGATCTCGCAGCGCTTGAGCTGCTCGATGTCATGGGCGTCCTGCAGGCGGGTTTCATTCTTCGCCATCGCGGGTGCCGCGCCGCCGGCATTGCTGGTGCTGAAGAACAGCGGCTCGAACAGCTCGAAGTCGCCCTCCTGCTGCATGCGATCCATCAACACCGAGCCGACCATGCCGCGCCAGCCGACCAGACCAACCAGATTCGTTGCCATTTCTTTCTTGCCTTATCGATACCAAATGTTTGGGAGTGAATGCGTGTACGGGCGGGTGCGCGTCTGCGCGCGCCCGGGGCCGATCAGCCCTGCGCCTTCAAGTGGGCGACAACAGCGTCGCCCATCTCCTTCGTTCCGACCTTGGTCGTGCCGTCGCTGTGAATATCGGCGGTGCGCAGGCCCTGTGCCAGGACACTTTTCACGGCCGCCTCGATGCGTGATGCCGCCTCAGGCTGGTTCAGGCTGAAGCGCAGCATCATCGCCGCGCTCAGGATCGTGGCCAGCGGATTGGCCACGCCCTTGCCGGCGATGTCGGGCGCCGAACCATGGCTGGGTTCGTACAGGCCCTGGTTACGGGCATTCAACGAGGCGGACGGCAGCATGCCGATCGACCCGGTGAGCATCGCGGCCTCGTCGCTGAGGATGTCGCCGAACATGTTGCCGGTGAACAGCACGTCGAACTTCTTGGGCGCCTTCACCAGCTGCATGGCGGCGTTGTCGACGTACATGTGTTCGAGTTCGACATCCGGGTACTGGGCATGCACTTCGGTGACGACGTCCTTCCAGAACTGGAAGGTCTCCAGCACATTGGCCTTGTCGACGCTGGTGACCTTGCCGCTGCGCTTGCGTGCGGCCTGGAAGGCCACATGGGCGATGCGCTCGATCTCGGGGCGCGAGTAGCGCATGGTGTCGAAAGCCTCGGGCGCCCCCGCAAAGGCGCCATCGGGCGCGCTGCGTCGGCCACGCGGCTGGCCGAAGTAGATGTCACCGGTGAGTTCGCGGATGATCAGGATGTCCAGGCCGGCCACCAGTTCAGGCTTGAGGCTGGAGGCGTGCGTCAGCTCTTCGTAGCAGATCGCAGGGCGGAAGTTGGCGAACAGCTCAAGGTGCTTGCGCAGGCCCAGGATGGCCTGTTCCGGACGCAGGGCGCGCTCGAGCTTGTCGTACTTCCAGTCACCCACGGCGCCGAACAGGATCGCATCGGACTGACGGGCCAGGTTCAGGGTGGTCTCGGGCAGCGGATGGCCAGCGGCCTCATAGGCGGCCCCGCCCACCGGGGCGTGCTCCAGTTCGAACTGGAGGTCGAGGGCACCGAGCACCTTGACGGCCTCCGCAACAATCTCGGTGCCGATGCCGTCACCCGGCAGAACTGCGATCTTCATGTGAATCCTTGGAACAGGGGCCGGCGGCTTCAGCCGACCAGTCGATGGTTGAGCCAGGGTTGTCGCGCCAGGCGCTCGGCCTCGAAGGCCTTGATCTTGTCGGCGTGCTGCAGCGTCAGGCCGATGTCGTCAAAACCGTTGAGCAGGCAATGCTTGCGGAAAGGCTGCACGTCGAACGACAGCTCAGTGCCGTCAGGCTTGACCACCACCTGGCGCTCCAGGTCGATCGTGAGCTGATAGCCGACAAACGCATAGACCTCGTCGAACAGGCGCGCCACCTCGTGCTCGGGCAGCACGATGGGCAGCAGGCCGTTCTTGAAGCAGTTGTTGAAGAAGATGTCGGCGTAGCTGGGCGCGATCAGCGCACGAAAGCCGAATTGGTCGATGGCCCACGGCGCATGCTCGCGGCTGGAGCCACAACCGAAGTTCTGGCGGGCCAGCAGGATCGACGCCCCCTGGTAGCGCGGCTGGTTCAGCACGAAGTCCGGGTTGGGCTTGCGCGACGCTGGATCCTGGCCGGGCTGGCCGACGTCGAGGTAACGCCATTCGTCGAACAGGTTGGGGCCAAAACCCGATCGCTTGATCGACTTCAGAAACTGCTTGGGAATGATCGCGTCGGTGTCGACGTTCTCGCGATCGATCGGGGCCACCAGACCCTGATGCACTCGAAATGCCTGCATGCTGCTTCCTTACTTCTTCTTTGCCGCGTCTTCGATCTTCTCGCCGGCCTTCTGGACATCCTTGCCGATGCCCTCGAAGGTGTTGCAGCCTGCCACGATGAACAGGCTTGCGATCAGCATCACGAGTTTTTTCATGGTGTACTCCAGCTAGCTCGGCCCTCAGGCCACACGGCGCACGTCGACAAAGTGACCCGCCATGGCCGCCGCGGCCGCCATGGCCGGGCTCACCAGGTGGGTGCGACCGCCGGCGCCCTGGCGGCCCTCGAAATTGCGGTTCGACGTGGAAGCGCAGCGTTCGCCGGGCTCCAGCCGGTCGGCATTCATCGCCAGGCACATCGAGCAGCCGGGCTCGCGCCACTCGAAACCGGCCGCCTTGAAGACTTCATCCAGGCCCTCACGCTCGGCCTGTTCCTTGACCAGGCCGGAGCCGGGCACGACCATGGCCAGTCGCACATTGGTGGCCACCCGGCCCCCGATGCGCCGCACGATGGCGGCCGCCTCGCGGATGTCCTCGATGCGCGAGTTGGTGCACGAACCGATGAAGACCTTGTCGATGCGGATGTCACTGATCGGCTTGTTGGGCTCCAGGGCCATGTACTGCAGGGCGCGCTCCATCGCGTTGCGGCGCACGGCGTCCTTTTCCTTGTCGGGATCGGGCACGCGGTCCTCGATCGACAGCACCATCTCGGGTGAGGTACCCCAGGTCACCTGCGGGCGGATCTGGCTGGCGTCGAGCTCGACCACGGCATCCCAGTGGGCGTCCGCATCGGACTGCAGGCCGCGCCAGTAGGCCACCGCCTGGTCCCATTCGACACCCTTGGGCGAGTAGGGTCGGCCGCGCACGTACTGGATGGTCGTGTCGTCCACAGCCACCAGGCCGGCACGGGCGCCCGCCTCGATCGCCATGTTGCACACCGTCATACGACCTTCCATGCTGAGCGAGCGGATGGCGCTGCCGGCGAACTCGATCGTGTAGCCGGTGCCACCGGCCGTGCCGATGCGCCCGATGATGGCCAGCACGATGTCCTTGGCGCTGCAGCCCTTGGGCAGTTGGCCCTCGACCCGCACCAGCATGTTCTTCGCCTTCTTGGCCAGCAGGGTCTGCGTGGCCAGCACATGCTCGACTTCGCTGGTGCCGATGCCATGCGCCAGGCAGCCGAACGCGCCATGGGTGGACGTGTGCGAGTCGCCGCACACCACCGTCATGCCGGGCAGCGTCGCGCCCTGTTCCGGGCCGATGACGTGCACGATGCCCTGGCGCTTGTCGGTCATCTTGAACTGGGTGATGCCCAGACGGTCGCAATTGCGATCGAGGGTGTCGACCTGCAGGCGGGAGATCGGGTCGGCAATGCCCTGGGAGCGGTCGGTGGTCGGCACGTTGTGGTCACTGACGGCCAGATTGGCCGACAGACGCCACACCTTGCGCCCAGCCAGATCCAGACCTTCGAAGGCCTGGGGGCTGGTGACTTCATGCACCAGGTGGCGGTCGATGTAAAGCACGGCCGTGCCGTCGGATTCGGTGTGGACGACGTGCTCGTCCCAGATCTTGTCGTAGAGGGTGCGGCCCATGTCGTTCTCGTGCGAGTCGTGGGAAGGGGAACCTGTGATTTTAGGCTTTCGCAAGCAAAAACCCCGGCCAGTGGCCGGGGTTTTTGCAGCGATTCATGTCGGATTGGAGGTTCGGCCTCGACCTCCCCGATCAGCCACGTTGGCCAATGGGTTTCACATCACGCTTGGTGGCGCCGACGAACAGCTGGCGCGGGCGGCCGATCTTGTACTCGGGGTCGCCGATCATTTCGTTGAGCTGGGCGATCCAGCCCACGGTGCGGGCGAGCGCAAAGATCGCGGTGAACAGCGACACCGGGATGCCGATTGCGCGCTGCACGATGCCCGAGTAGAAGTCGACATTCGGGTAGAGCTTGCGGGCGACGAAGTATTCGTCTTCCAGCGCGATCTTCTCGAGCGCCATGGCCAGCTTGAACAGCGGGTCGTTCTCGAGACCGAGTTCGGTCAGCACCTCATGGCAGGTCTCGCGCATCAGCTTGGCGCGCGGGTCGTAGTTCTTGTAGACGCGGTGCCCGAAGCCCATCAGGCGCACGCCGGAGTTCTTGTCCTTGACCTTGGCGATGAACTCGCCGATCTTGGCCACGCCGCCCATCTGCTGGATGTCCTCCAGCATGTTCAGGCAGGCCTCGTTGGCGCCGCCGTGGGCCGGGCCCCACAGGCAGGCCACGCCGGCTGCGATGGCGGCAAACGGGTTGGTGCCCGACGAGCCGCACAGGCGCACCGTGGAGGTGGAGGCGTTCTGCTCGTGGTCGGCATGCAGGATGAAGATGCGGTCCAGTGCACGCACCACCACGTCGTTCGGCTCGTAGTCCTCGCACGGGGTCGCGAACATCATGCGGGTGAAGTTCGCGGTGTAGGACAGCGAGTTCTTCGGGTAGATGTACGGCTGGCCGATCGAGTACTTGTAGGCCATCGACACCAGCGTGGGCAGCTTGGCGATCAGGCGGATCGCCGAGATCTCGCGGTGCTGCGGATTGTTGATGTCCGTGCTGTCGTGATAGAAGGCCGACAAGCCGCCCACCAGGCCGGTCAGCACGGCCATCGGGTGCGCATCACGGCGGAAACCACGCAGGAAGAACTGCATCTGCTCGTTGACCATCGTGTGGTTGGTCACGAGCTTGACGAAGTCGGCCTTCTGGGTCTCGTTGGGCAGGTCTCCGTACAGCAGCAGGTAGCAGGTCTCGAGGAAGTCGCAGTTCACCGCGAGCTGCTCGATCGGGTAGCCGCGATACAGCAGTTCACCCTTGTCGCCATCGATGTAGGTGATGGCCGAGTTGCACGACGCGGTCGACAGGAAGCCGGGGTCGTAGGTGAACTTGCCCGTCTGTGCGTAGAGCTTGCGAATGTCGATGACATCCGGGCCGATCGTGCCCTTGTAGATGGGCAGATCCATGCTCGGGCTGCCATCAGAGAACGATAGGGTGGCTTTCACGTCAGACGGGGTCATGGCAATTCCTTGAGTTATCGGGAAACGGGATCCGGGACACGCATGAGCGCAAGCACTTCACGCACGTCCGGCCTGTCGAGCTCGCCCTCCGGCTCCTTTCGGGCCAGCAGCAGATCGAGCAGGTCGTTGTCGGCCAGGTCCATCAGGGCCTCAAGCCCTGCGGCCTGCCGCACGGTGAGCGTCGCTTCGTGACGGGCAAAGAAGCGCTCGATGAACAAGTCGTTCTCGAGCAGGCCGCGGCGGCAGCGCCACCGCAGTTTGCTCAGACTACGTTCATCGAGTGCAGTGTCCGACATTCGGCTTGCTCGTAACTGAATGCGTTCTCTAGATCGGATGGTCGCAACCGCCTCAAACGGCGCGGCGCACCATCAGTTCCTTGATCTTGCCGATGGCCTTCGTGGGGTTCAGGCCCTTGGGGCAGACGTCCACGCAGTTCATGATGGTGTGGCAGCGGAACAGGCGGTACGGGTCCTCGAGGTTGTCCAGACGCTCGCTGGTCACCTCGTCGCGGCTGTCCGCGATGAACCGGTAGGCCTGCAGCAGGCCGGCCGGCCCGACGAACTTGTCGGGGTTCCACCAGAAGCTCGGACAGCTGGTCGAGCAGCTCGCGCACAGGATGCACTCGTACAGGCCGTTGAGCTCGTCGCGCTCCTCGGGAGACTGCAGACGCTCCTTCTCGGGCGGCGGCGTGTCGTTGACGAGATACGGCTTGATCGAGTGGTACTGCTTGAAGAACTGGGTCATGTCGACGATGAGGTCGCGGATGACGGGCAGTCCGGGCAGCGGCTTGAGCACGACGGTGCCGGGCAGCGTGCGCATGTTGGTCAGGCAGGCCAGGCCGTTCTTGCCATTGATGTTCATGGCATCCGAACCGCAGACCCCCTCGCGGCAGGAGCGGCGGAAGGACAGGGTCGGATCGACCTGCTTGAGCTTGACGAGCGCGTCGAGCAGCATGCGCTCAGACCCGTCGAGCTCGACCTGCAGGGTCTGCATGTAGGGCTTGGCGTCCTTGTCGGGGTCGTAGCGGTAGATCTGGAATGTACGCAAAGTCATCGTGGAGGCTCCGGTGCGCAACGATCAGAACGAGCGGACCTTCGGGGGGATGGACTCCACCGTCAGGGGCTTGAGGTTCACGGGCTTGTATTCGAGGCGGTTGCCCTCGCTGTACCACAGCGTGTGCTTCATCCATTCGGCGTCGTTGCGGCCGTTCGGGAATTCGGGGCTGTCGGCGTAGTCGTTGACGGTGTGGGCACCGCGGCTTTCCTTGCGCGCAGCAGCCGAGACGATCGTGGCCTGTGCTGCCTCGATGAGGTTCTCGACTTCCAGCGCCTCGATGCGCGCGGTGTTGAACACCTTGGACTTGTCCTTGAGCGTGATGCTCTTGACGCGCTCGGCAATGGCCGCCATCTTGACCACACCTTCGTCCATCGAGGCCTGGGTGCGGAACACACCGGCGTGCGTCTGCATCGCCTTGCGGATGTCATTGGCCACGTCCTGGGCGTATTCACCCGAGGTGCTGGCGTCCAGGCGGGCAATGCGCTCGAGGGAGCGGTCGGCGGCGTCCTTGGGCAGCGGCTTGTGCGACTTGCTCTGCTTGCTGAACTCGACGATGTGGTTGCCCGCGGCGCGGCCGAACACCAGCAGGTCGAGCAGCGAGTTCGTGCCCAGGCGGTTCGCGCCGTGCACGCTCACGCAGGAGCACTCGCCCACCGCGTACAGGCCGTTGACCACCGTGTTCGGGCTGCCGTTCTTCGGCACCACGACCTGGCCATGCACGTTGGTCGGGATCCCGCCCATCTGGTAATGGATGGTGGGCACCACCGGGATCGGCTCCTTGGTGATGTCGACGTTGGCGAAGTTGTGCCCGATCTCGTAGACCGAGGGCAGGCGCTTCATGATGGTCTCGGCGCCCAGGTGGGTCATGTCGAGCACCACGTAGTCCTTGTCGGGACCACAACCGCGACCTTCCTTGATCTCCTGGTCCATGCAGCGCGAGACGAAGTCACGCGGTGCGAGGTCCTTCAGGGTGGGCGCGTAGCGCTCCATGAAGCGCTCGCCGTTGCTGTTGCGCAGGATGGCGCCCTCGCCACGGCAGCCTTCGGTCAGCAGCACGCCTGCACCAGCGACGCCGGTCGGGTGGAACTGCCAGAACTCCATGTCTTCGAGCGGGATGCCGGCACGAGCCGCCATGCCCAGGCCGTCGCCGGTGTTGATGAAGGCATTGGTGGACGCTGCGAAGATGCGCCCTGCCCCGCCGGTGGCCAGCAGCACGGTCTTGCCTTCGAGGATGTGGACGTCACCGGTCTCCATCTCGAGGGCCGTGACACCGACCACATCGCCATCGGCATCGCGGATCAGGTCGAGTGCCATCCACTCGACAAAAAACTGGGTACGCGCACGCACGTTCTGCTGATACAGCGTGTGCAGCATCGCATGGCCGGTACGGTCGGCCGCCGCGCAGGCGCGCTGCACCGGCTTCTCGCCGTAGTTGGCCGTATGGCCACCGAACGGGCGCTGGTAGATCGTGCCGTCCGGATTGCGGTCGAAGGGCATCCCGAAGTGCTCGAGCTCGTAGACGACCTTCGGTGCCTCACGGCACATGAACTCGATGGCGTCCTGGTCACCCAGCCAGTCCGACCCCTTCACGGTGTCGAAGAAGTGGTAGTGCCAGTTGTCCTCGGACATGTTGCCGAGCGAGGCACCGATGCCACCCTGCGCTGCCACGGTGTGGGAGCGGGTGGGGAACACCTTGGTGAGCACGGCCACGTTCAGGCCGGCGAGCGCCAGCTGCAGCGACGCGCGCATGCCGGAGCCACCGGCTCCGATGATCACCACGTCGAACTTGCGCTTGGGCAGGGAAGTTCCAACTTGCATTTACAGCCTCCACAGGACCTGGATGGCCCAACCGGCACATCCGACCAACCAGACGATGGTGAACACCTGGGCCACCAGCTTCAGACCCACCGGCTGGACGTAGTCCATCCAGATGTCGCGCATGCCCACCCAGACGTGGTACAGCAGCGCAATGATCACGACGAAGGTCAGGACCTTCATGCCCTGGTTGGCAAAGATGCCGGACCACTTCTCGTAGCCCAGCTCACCGGGCAGCAGCAGCTGCACCAGCAGGACGATGGTGAACAGCGCCATCAGCACGGCGGTGACCCGTTGGGCCAGCCAGTCGCGGAAACCATAGTGCGCGCCTACGACCAGGCGCTTTGAACCGTAGCTCTTGCTCATCGTGGGAGTCTCGTTGTCAGGTTCTCAATACAGGCCGAACAGCTTGGCGCCCAGCGCCACCGTCAGCAGCACGCTGAGCACCAGCGTGACGACTGCCGACTGGCGACCCTGCTCCTTGCTGACGGTGTGGCACACGTCCATCCAGAGGTGGCGCACACCGGCGATGAAGTGATGCAGGTACGACCAGATCAGCCCCAGCACGACCACCTTCAGCACCCAGCCGGGAAACACCCACAACCCCACCGAGAACGCGCTGGTGAACTCTTCGTACGACACCTCCGAGGTGACGCTCTTGTCGAAAAGCCAGATCACCAGGGGCAGCAGCAGGAACATCAGCAGGCCGCTGGCTCGGTGCAGGATGGACACCACCCCTGCCAGGGGGAGTCGATATTGCAGGGCGTCTGGCAGACGCATGGTTCCCGGTCTTTGTTTTGACATACCCAACCTTCTTGGCTGTAACGACAATGAAACCCGTGGATTTTATTGCAACGCAGCACATGCCTGTGCACACAGGTTCGGTGTGCGCACCTTCATTGCACTTCGTTGCGGTAGAAATGCGATGCCGTGTTGTACAGGCCACGGCGAAACTCCACCGGCCGATCGCCATAGGTGAGCGACAGCCGCTCCACACTCAGCAGCGGCGCGCCCTCGGCCACACCCAGCAAGGCGGCCGTCGGCGCGTCGGCACTCACCGCACGCAGCTTTTCCTCGGCGCGGATCATGCGCACGCCGAACTCGGTCTCGAACAGCGCGTACATCGGGCCGCGGTAGTCGCTCAGGCGCTCCGCCGTCAGGCCCTTGAACATCTGCCCGTTGAGCCAGATGTCGTCGAGCACCACGGCCTGCCCGCGCGAGTGCAGCATGCGACGGATCTGGATGGCCGCATCGCCGGCCTTGAGATCGAGCGCACGGGCCACCTCGGCCGGCGCGCGCAGCCGGCGGCAGTCGATGAAGCGGCGCTCGTAGGGTGCCACGACCCCGTCGTCGGGCATGAGCCGAAGGAAGCGATACTGGATCTTCTCTTCGGCGTGGGTCGCCACGAAGGTGCCCTTGCCCTGTCGGCGGACCAGCAGGTTCTCGGCCGCGAGTTCGTCGATCGCCTTGCGCACCGTGCCCTGGCTCACACGGAAGCGCGCGGCCAGCTCCATCTCGCTCGGAATGGCCTCGCCCGGACGCCATTCGCCCGACTGCAGGCCCTTGGTGATCAGGGCCTTGATCTGCTGGTAGAGCGGGCTGAACGCCGGACCGCCGGCATCGGCGCCAGGCGCTGCGGCTTCGGTGGACGGGGGCTGGGGCTGGTTGGCCATGCGCGAGATTGCAACACAAGCCCCCGGTGAAGTCCAGAAACTGATGATAGATGTCTTATATAAGACATAAGACCATTGACGTACTGGGGATAAACACCTAGACTCGCCTACACTTGCAGTCCTTTGCGGCTTGCTGGCCGACCCTCCTTCCTCACAACGATCCCCTGGAGTCTCACCATGAGCAAGAAACCCGTCCGCGTGGCAGTCACTGGCGCAGCCGGCCAGATCGGCTACGCCCTGCTGTTCCGCATCGCCTCCGGCGAAATGCTGGGCAAGGACCAGCCCGTGATCCTGCAACTGCTCGAGATTCCGGACGAAAAGGCCCAGAACGCGCTCAAGGGCGTGATGATGGAGCTCGAAGATTGTGCCTTCCCGCTGCTGGCCGGCATGGAAGCCCACAGCGATGCCAACACCGCCTTCAAGGACACCGACTACGCCCTGCTGGTGGGTGCCCGTCCGCGCGGCCCCGGCATGGAGCGCAAGGACCTGCTGTCGGCCAATGCGCAGATCTTCACCGCACAAGGCAAGGCACTGAACGCCGTGGCCAGCCGCGACGTGCGCGTGCTGGTGGTCGGCAACCCCGCCAACACCAACGCCTACATCGCCATGA
>CBFGPV010000039.1:0-29986 GCA_965650765.1 uncultured Burkholderiales bacterium | reverse complement strand
CCGGTCACGCACTGGCTGCGCGCCCTGGCCCGCCAGGCCCATGCCGAATGCGGCGGGCCGGGTGTGGGTGCGGTGGGCATGTGTTTCACCGGAAACTTTGCGTTGGCGATGATGCTGGAGCCCGCCGTGCTGGCACCGGTGCTGTGCCAGCCCAGCCTGCCGCTGGACGACCCCGCAGGCATCGAGATGTCAGGGGCCGAACTGGATGCCGTGCGCACGCGCATGCAGCACGACGGTCTGCAGGCGCTGGCCTACCGCTTCGAGGGCGACCGCTTCTGCCGGGCCGAGCGGTTTGCCGCCTACGAGCGGGCCCTGGGCGATCGGTTTGTCGCGCGTGTGCTGCCCGACAGTTCAGCGCGCCGCGATGGCTTGTCACCCTTTTTCGCGCAGGTGGTCGGCGGACCGCACAGTGTGGTCACGGCCCACCTGATCGACGAGGCCGGCCAGCCCACGCGCGCTGCACGCGACGAGATCCTGGCCTTCCTTGCCGATCGGCTCGCGCGCCGCCCCTGATGCTTTCCTGATGTGCGGCGTGGTAGCGTGCGCTGGTGAAGCCTGCATTTGCCATTTCTGCCACACGCTGGTGGCCTGGCGCCGCCGTCTGGGCCTTGGCCTGGGTCCTGATGGCCGCACTGGACGGCCACACCGAACTGGCCAATCTGGCGCTGATCCTGATCCTGGCCGCTGCACTGGCTGCGATGTGGTGGCCGCTGAGCGCGTCGGTGCTGGCTGCGGCCGCCGCGGTCCTCGGCTTCAACGTCGCCTTCGTGCCACCACGGGGCCGGCTCAACGTGGACCTGCATCAGCATGCCTGGCTGCTGGTCACCCTGCTGGCGGTCAGCAGCATCGTGGCCGTGCTGATGGCCCGCCTGCGGCAGCAGGCGGCCTCGGAGCGGCTGCACGCGCTGCGGGCACGCCAGCTCCAGCAGCTGGGTGACGCGCTGCGCGACGCCGACGACCCCTGGACCTGCGCGCCGCATCTCCAGGCCCAGCTCGAAGCGCTCACGGGGCAGGCCGCCAGCCTGTGGATCGGCCCCGACACGGCCGACGCCCGGACACTGGGCGCCCTCAGCGCCGACGAACGGGCCGGGCTGGGTCTGGCATGGTCGCTGGGACAGGCGATGGGACCGGGCACCGGCCGCCATGAGGAGCAGCCGGCGTGGTACCTGCCCATGCGCGGACGAAACGCTCGCCACGGTGCTGCGCTGCTGCGGCTCGGCGACCTGCCGCCTGACGCGCATACGGTGCGCCAGCACGCCCAGGCCTTGTGTGACCAGATGGGCCTGGCCATCGAGCGCAACCTCGCTGCACGCGCCGCGGCCGATGCACGGGCCGATGCCGACGCCCACAAGCTGCGCCACACGCTGCTGGCCGCGGTGGCGCACGACTACCGCACGCCGCTGGCGACCATCATGGGCGCGGCCTCCTCGCTGCATGACCAGGACGCCCGCCTGTCGCCGCAGCAACGCCAGCGGCTTTGCGCCACCATCCTCGACGAGGCTGAACAACTGGCGCGCCTGACGGCCAACGCCCTGCAGCTGGCACGCCTGGACACGCCCGGCCTGGACCTGCAGCTGGACTGGGAGTCGGCCGAGGAACTGGTCGGCACCGTCATGCGGCGCGTACGCCAGCGCGATCCCGGCCGGCGCATCAGGGCCCGGGTCGCTGCGGACCTGCCGCTGCTGAGGTGCGATGCCGTGCTGCTCGTGCAACTGCTCGAGAACCTGGTCGACAACGCCCTGAAGTACGGCGGCGACACCCCCGTCGAACTGGTCGTGCGCGCCCGGCCCGGACAGCTGTTGCTTGCCGTGCGTGATCGAGGCCCAGGCGTGCCGCTGCCCTGGCGCGAGAAGATCTTCGACGTGTTCCAGCGCGGTGATGCCGCGCCCGATGCGCCCCCGAGTCGCGGCGCTGGCGTCGGTCTGGCCGTGTGCCGGGCCATCGCGCGCGCCCACGGCGGTGAGCTCAGGCTGCGCATGCGCGGCCACGGTGGCGCCAGCTTCGAATGCCTGCTACCCGTCGAGTCGGTGCCGGACGCCCACCCCCCAGGTGGAGAGGCCCGACTAGGTACGGCGCCGGGCGCAGATCCGCATCGAGGTCCATGAACGTCCTGCTCGTCGAAGACGATCGCGAACTGCGCGGCACCTTGCGCGAGGCACTGCGTGTCGAGGGGTATGAGGTGCAGGCCTGCGCCAGCCTGGCCGATGCCTCGGCCGTGCTGGCGCAGGCCATGGCTGCCGGGCGGAGTTTCGATCTGGTCCTGCTCGACCTGGGCCTGCCCGACGGCGAAGGCGCCAGCTTGCTGGCATCGTTGCGCCGCCTGCGCAGCAGCACGGTGACCACGCCGGTCATCGTGATCTCCGCGCGGCATGCCGAGCAGCCCAAGATTGCACTGCTTGACGCCGGCGCCGACGACTACCTGGTCAAGCCCTTCAGCCTCGGTGAACTGCTGGCGCGCATGCGGGTGGCGCTGCGGCATCGCGGCACGGCCGTGCAGCCGGCGCTCACGCGGTACGAGCACGGGTCGCTGTGCGTGGACCTGCCCGCTCATCGCGTGACGCTGGACGGGCGGGACATCCATCTCACGCCTACCGAGTTCAAGCTGCTGGCACGGCTGGTGCGCCAGGCCGGGCAGGTGGTGACCCACCGCCAGCTTCTGACGGACGTGTGGGGTGCCGAGTTCACAGGGCACACGCACTATCTGCGGCTCTACATGGGCCAGCTGCGCGCCAAGCTGGAGGCCGAGCCGGCCTGCCCGCAACGGCTGCTGACCGAGCCCGGCGTGGGCTACCGCCTTGTCGAACCGACGCCCTGACGCACCGCTGACGCGGCTCCATATGCGTTCCTGATGCCCGAAGCGGCACGCTGGCGGTGTCTTCACGAACGAGATTCACATGACCCGCGCAGTGCCCGCTCCCTCTGCCCATCCGATGCCGCAGCCCAACACCGCCCCGGGCGCCGCCCACACCCCCCGACGCCAGGGCACGGCCGCCCTCACGCTGGGTGCCGTCGGGGTGGTCTACGGCGACATTGGCACCAGCCCGCTCTATACGGTGAAGGAGGTGTTTGCCCCGACCACCGGCGTGCCGCTGGACGCCACACACCTGATCGGCGCAGTGTCGGTGATCTTCTGGGCCTTGATGCTGGTCGTCACACTGAAGTATGTGATCCTGATGCTGCGCGCCGACAACCGCGGCGAAGGGGGTGGCCTGGCGCTGACGGCGCTGGCCGCGCAGGCGGTCGGTGCCCGGCCGGCCCTGCGGCGCGGCCTGCTGTTGCTGGGTGTATTCGGTGCCACGCTGTTCTACGGCGACAGCGTGATCACCCCGGCCATCTCGGTGCTCGGCGCAATGGAAGGCCTGGAGGTCATGGCCCCCGCCCTCAAGCCCTGGGTCGTGCCGATCACGGTGGCCATCGTCGTGGGCCTGTTCATGGTGCAGCGGCTGGGCACGGGGGTGGTGGGACGATGCTTCGGGCCGATCATCGTGTTGTGGTTCGTCACGCTGGGCGGGATCGGTGTCGTGCACATCCTGCGTGAGCCGGCCATCCTGAGCGCGCTGAACCCGCTGCATGCGTGGCAGTTCCTGTCGGATCGCGGATGGCAGGTGTTCGCTGCCGTGGGTGCGATCGTGCTGGCCCTCACCGGCGCCGAGGCCTTGTACGCGGACATGGGCCACTTCGGGCGCCGGCCGATCCGGCTGGCCTGGACCGGCCTGGTGCTGCCCGGGCTGGCGCTGAACTACATGGGACAGGGCGCGCTGCTGATGCGCGATCCGGCCGCCATCGAGAATCCGTTCTACCGGCTCTTCCCCGAGGCCTGGGTGCTGCCCGCGCTGGTGCTGGCCACGCTGGCGGCCATCATCGCCTCGCAGGCCGTCATCTCCGGGGCCTACTCGATGACCAAGCAGGCCATGCAGCTGGGCTTCCTGCCACGCCTGAGCGTGCGCTACACCTCGGCCCGCGAGCAGGGCCAGATCTACCTGCCCGCCGTGAACTGGGCGCTGCTGGCCGGGGTGGTGGTGGCCGTGCTGTTCTTCGGCAGTTCGTCCGCGCTGGCCGGCGCCTACGGCATTGCCGTCACGCTGACCATGATGATCACCACGGTGCTGACCTACTTTGTGGTTCGCGAGGGTTGGCGCCTGCCGGCGCCGCTGGCGATCGGCGCCACCGTGTTCTTCCTGGTGATCGATGCCCTGCTGGTGGCCGGGTGTGCGATGAAATTCTTCGACGGTGGCTGGTTCCCGCTTGCGCTGGGCGGACTGCTCTTCGGGTTGATGAGCACCTGGTCACGCGGACGCGAACGACTGCTGGCGGGCATACGCCGCGACGGCATCGATCTGCAGACCTTCGTCGACACGCTGGATCCACGCACTGTGAACCGTGCTCAGCGCACCGCCGTCTACCCGGTCGCCGATCCGGCCACCGTGCCGCATGCCTTGCTGCACAACCTGAAGCACAACCAGGTGCTGCACGAACACAACGTCATCCTGACGGTGTCGTTCCGCGAGATCCCGTGGGTGCCGATGCACGAGCGTGTGCAGGTGGATGCGCTGGGCCACGGCTTCTGGCGTGTCGGCCTGAACTTCGGCTTCATGCAGACCCCCGACGTGCCCCAGGCACTGGCACTCGCCGAATCACAAGGCCTGCGCATCCCGGCGTTCGAGACCAGCTACTTCCTCAGCCGCGAGACCGTCGTGCCCACAGCCAGTGGCGGGTTCGCCGGCTGGCGCGACCGGCTGTTTGCCGCGATGAGCCGCAACGCCGGCAGTGTGGCGGACTTCTTCCGCCTGCCTGGCAATGCGGTGGTCGAACTGGGCGCGCGTGTGCAGATCTGAGGCCCCCCGCACTGGCGCTTCGCGTCAGCCCAGCCGCACGGCCGCGCCGTTGCGGCTGAAGACGACACACTGGCCGATCTGCCCGAGCTTGATCGACTCGACCAACCGATCCAGGGCCGTCGTGACGGCCGCGTCGGCCTGGGCACCGGTGCCGGGGTCGTGCATGGTCGAGGCAAAGACCATGTCCCAGTCCAGGCCCATGGCCGCGGCCTCGTCAGCCAGCGCCTGAAAGCTGTCCAGCTCGGCGGCCGCCTTGTCGACACAGGCACGCGGCACCAGCGCACCGCCCTGGCCTTGCGCAAACGCCTTTGCCTGCTCGGGGGTGGCATCGGCCGGGAGTTCAGCCTGGGTGAAGACCAGCAGCAGACGCTGCGCAGTGGATTGCCCGCGTGCAGCCTGCAGCAGGTCGTCGAAGGTGGTGAGGTTCATGGCTCGAGCCGCCGTGGTGAGTGGTATGCGGCCGATGTTAAGCCGCCCGGGTCGCCAACTCCGCGCACGCTTCATGCACACTGTCAAACCATGAGCGATTCTTCCGACTTCGAACAGGCCCGTGGGCATTTCATTGCCGGCCTCGGTCACCTGGACGCCGGTCGCCTGGCGCAAGCCGAACGCAGCTTCATGGCCTCGCTGGAGCACCTGCCCGGACGGGTGTCGACCCTGGTGAACCTGGCCGCGGTGCGCCTGCGGCTGTCGCGCCCGGCCGAGGCCCTGCAGGCGGCCGACGAGGTCCTGGCCCAGGCGCCCGACGAGCGCGACGGCTGGCTGCACCGCAGCACCGCGCTGGCGCAGCTCGGGCGCACACAGGATGCCCTGGCGGCTTACGACCGCCTGCTGCAGATCGACCCCTCGCTGGCGCAGGCCTGGGTCGACCGCGGCAGCCTGCTGCGCGAGATGCACCAGCTCGACGAGGCCGCCGGCTGCTTCAGGCGTGCGATCGAGCTCGGTGCCGACAACGAACTCACCCGCTACTACCTGGCCTCGGTCAGCCCCACGCCGGCACCACCGACGGCACCACGCGCCTATGTCGAAACCCTGTTCGACAGCTACGCCGACGACTTCGACCAGCACCTGGTCGACACGCTGGGCTACCAGGCCCACCGTGTGCTGGCCGAACCCCTGCCTCGGTTGCTGAAGGGTGTTGTCCCCCGTGCGATCGACCTGGGTTGCGGCACCGGGCTGTGCGGAGCGCTGCTGCGGCCCCTGACGCGCAACCTCACTGGCGTCGACCTCTCGGCTGCGATGCTCGACAAGGCCGCGGCGCTGGGCGTGTACGACCAGCTCGTGCAGGCCGACCTGGTGGACCACCTGCTGCAGCATGAACGCGCCGGTGCCGCACCGCTCGACCTGGTGGTGGCCACCGACGTGTTCATCTACGTGGGAGCGCTCGAGTCGGTGTTTGCCGCGGTGCGCCCGGTCCTGGCACCCGCCGGCCTGTTCTGCTTCTCGGTGGAGCTGGCGCCGCACGGGCCTGCCGACGGCCCACGCGACGTCGTGCTGCAGCCCAGCCTGCGCTATGCGCATGGTCTGCCCTATCTGCTGCGCCTGGCCCGAGAGCACGGCCTGACGGTGGTGCACCAGGCGCGCCAGCCCGTGCGACGCGACCAGCACGAAGCCATCGACGGGCTGTTCGTCTACCTCACCGCGAGCTGAGGCGACGTCAGGCAGCTTCGCTCATGAGCACCCGCACGGCGTCCCAGGCCTGGGCCCGCAGCCGCTCGAGGTCCAGCCCCGGGATCGCATCGTCCTCGACCACGACCTCACCGCCGCACAGCAGCCATTTCACGCGCGGTCGCCCGCCGGCCACCACGGGGCCGATAGCCGGATCGTGCAGGCCGAAGTAGCGGGGATCGTCCAGCCGGTACACCGCGATGTCGGCAGCCTGGCCGACCTGCAACGACCCCACCCCGTCGTAGCCCAGGACGCGTGCGCCACCGGCCGTGCCCCAGTGGATCACCTGTTCGGCGGTGACCGCATCGGCCCCGGCCTCGCCCTGCCCCTCGGGGCGCGGTCGGGTGGCGGCCCCCGCATGGGCACGGTGCATGAGCCAGCAGAAATGCACCTCGCTGATCATGTCGGCCGCCTCATTGGACGCTGCCCCGTCCACTCCGATCGACACCGCAGCGCCCAGTCGGTCCAGCCGCGGTGCCGGCGCCACGCCATCGGCCAGGCGGGCGTTGCTCTGCGGGCAATGGGCCATGCCGGTGGCGCTGTCGCCCAGCAGCTTCATCTCGCCCTCGGTGAGGTGCACCAGGTGGGCCAGCGAGACGTCTGGTCCCAGCCATTCGTGCTCGGCCAGGAACTCGATCGGCAGGCAGCCGTGCACCTCGCGGCAGTACTCCATGTAGGCCACCGATTCGGACATGTGCGAGTGCAGCCCGATGCCCATCTGTCGTGCCGCACGGGCCAGCAGCCTGAGCTGGGCCGCCTCGACCGAAACATGCACCGAGGTCGGCGCCAGCACCACCTTCGTTCGCGCATGGCGCCCGCGCTGGTGAAAGCGCGTGACGGTGTTCTCGACATCGGCCAGCAGGCCGTCCAGCGTCTCGGGTGGCACGTAGTTGCGGTCATTGGCCTCGAGCTGGCGCGTGCGTGTGGCGCCACCGCGCAACAGCGCAAAACGCAGCCCCAGCGCCTCGGCTTCCTCGAACAGGGCGCTGGACATGTCGTAGCCCAGGTCTGGCCGATAGAGGTAGTGGTGGTCGGCCACCGTCGTGCAGCCCGAGCGCAGCAGCTCGACCAGCCCGATGCGTGCGGCCAGCCGCAGGCGGCCCTCGTCGAAGAAGCGCCGGTAGGTGAAGGGCACGCTCTGCAGCCAGGGCGACAGCGTCTGATCGATGCCGGCCGGCACACCCTTGAGCAGCGACTGGAACAGGTGGTGATGGGTGTTGACCCACCCGGGGTAGACCACGCAGTCGGTGGCATCGAGCACACGTTCGCCCGGCAGTGCAGCCAGGCCGCGTCCCATGGCGGTGATCATGCCGTGCTCGATGCGCAGGTCGGTTGCGCCGGTGCGCGCGTCCTGCCCGCGCAGGCCGGTCATGACGGCATGCGCGTGGCGGATCAGAAAGCTTGAATTCATGGCGTCGAAGGTGTCTTGAAGGTCAGGCGTCGGGTGGTGTGCCGCGTTCAGGCGTGCTGCCCTGCCAGCGCCGCACGCAGCCCGCATCGAGGTCGAACAGGTCGAGCACCCGGCCGACGGTGTGGTCGATCATCTCGTCCAGGTCGGCCGGCCGGGAATAGAACGCCGGCACCGGCGGCGCAATGATGGCGCCCATTTCGGTGGCGGCCACCATGTTGCGCAGGTGGGACAGGGCCAGGGGCGTCTCCCGCGCCATCAGCACGAGGCGTTTGCGCTCCTTGAGCACCACGTCGGCGGCGCGGGTGAGCAGGCTGGTGGCGTTGCCCGTGGCGATCTCGCCGAGCGTGCGCATCGAGCAGGGAGCCACCACCATGCCCAGGGTGCGAAACGAACCGCTGGAGATGCAGGCGGCCATGTCGTCGGCCCGGTGATGCACGTCGGCCAGGTCCAGCACGTCGCGCAGCTTGTAGTCGGTTTCATAGGCCATGGTGACAAGCGCGGTGCGCGACATCACCAGGTGGCTTTCGACCTCCAGGCGGCGCAGCATCTGCAGCAGGCGCACCCCGTAGACGAAGCCCGAGGCGCCGCTGATGCCAACGACAAGTCGGGGCCGTGCGGGCAAGGTGGCGGGGGTGCGTTGCATGAGATGGGCCTCCTGGCGTCACTTGCGGGGCAGCATGCCCTCGATACCCTGGACCAGGAAGTTCATCGTGGCCAGTTCAGTCGGTGTCATGGACTTGCCGGCAGGCACCCGCTCGCGGCCGTCCTGGTCGACGATCGGGCCTGCCAGCGGGTCGAGCCGGCCTTCGGCGATGTCCCGCTCGAGCGCGGCGACACGCTCACGCACGGAGGCCGGAATGGCCGTGTTCAGCGGTTGCATCCGGATCATGCCCTCGCGCAGGCCGCCGACCACCGTCTCGGGCTTCCAGCGCCCGGCCAGCACGTCCTCCACGACCTTCACGTAGAAGCTGCCCCAGTTCTGCACCACCGAGGTGAGGTTGGTCTTGGGGCCGAAGCGCGACATGTCCGAGTAGTAGCCCAGCGTGAAGATCCCCTTCTCCTCGCCGGTGGTCACGATGGCCACGCCCGAGGTGGCATAGGCCAGCACGTCCACGCCCAGCTTGAGCAGCGCATTGGCGGCGTCGCGCTCCTTGCCCGGGTCGTACCAGGCGTTCACCCAGATCAGCTTGACCTGCGCCTTGGGGTTGACGCTGCGCAGCCCCTGGGTGAACGCGTTGATGCCCTGCAGTACCTCCGGGATCGGGAAGGCGCCGACATAGCCGACCGACCCTCCCTTGCTCATGTGGCCGGCGATCACGCCCTGCAGGTAGCGGCCCTCGTAGTAGCGGGCGTTGTAGACGCCCACGTTGGCCGCCGTCTTGTAGCCGGTGCCGTTCATGAAGATCACCTGAGGCGCGGTGCGGGCCACCTTCAGCGTGGGCTCCATGAAGCCGAAGGACGGCGTGAAGACCAGCTTGCAGCCTTCCTGCACGAAGTTGCGGATCACACGCTCGGCGTCCGGCCCCTCGGCCACGTTCTCGACGTACTTGGTGGCCACGCGCGGGCCCAGGGCCGCGGCCAGTTCACGCCGGGCCAGCTCGTGCTGGTAGGTCCAGCCGCTTTCACCGATCGGGTTGGAGTAGAGGAAACAGGTCTTCAGCGGTTCGTCGGCACGCGCCGCGCCGACCAGGCCCAGGCCGGTGAGCAGCAGCGGCGTGCACAGGCGTCGCAAGGAGGATGAGAGGGTGCGCATTGGGGTGAGTCTCCGTCTTGTGGTGGTTGGGATGGAAAGGCATGCTCAGGCGTCCGGCCGGAAGGACTGGCCGAGCGACACGGGCGAGTTCAGCCGGATCGTGGTGAGGTTGCGAGAGATCATCACGAGCACGACGATGGTGGCCAGGTAGGGCAGCGAGGACAGCAGTTGCGCCGGCACCTCGATCTGCAGCCCGGACCCCTGGACGAACAGCTGGGACACCATCACCCCGCCAAACAGGTAGGCACCCAGCACCACCCGCAGCGGACGCCAGGTGGCAAAAACGACCAGCGCCAGCGCGATCCAGCCTCGTCCGGCCACCATGCCTTCGGCCCACAGCGGGGTGTAGTACACCGACAGGAAGGCGCCCCCCACCCCGGCCATCGCGCCACCAAAGGCCGTGGCCGCATAGCGGATGGCGATGACACGGTAGCCGACGGCATGGGCCGACGAGGGCGACTCGCCGATCGCACGCAGCACCAGCCCGGCACGGCTGTGATGGAGGAACCACACCACCGCCGCCACCAGCAGCCACGACCCATACACGAGCGACTGATGGTTGAAGAACGCCTGACCGATGAACGGGATGTCCGACAGCACCGGAATGGCGATCGCCGGCACGGTGTCCAGCGGCGCCGATTCATAGGGCTTGCCCACGAAGGCCGACAGCCCCACGCCGAAGATCGCCAGGGCCAGGCCCGAGGCCACCTGGTTGGCCATCAGCGACAGCGTGAGCCACGCGAACAGCAGCGACATCGCTGTGCCTGCCGCCAGGCCAGCGAGCACGGCCACCATCGGACTGGCACCACCGTGCGCCACGGCAAAGGCCGTCACGGCGCCCATGGCCATCATGCCTTCGGCGCCCAGGTTGAGCACACCGGCGCGTTCGGTGACCAGCTCACCGATGGCCACGATGATGAGCGGCGTGCCAGCCACCAGCGTGGCGGCCACGATCGAGGCAATCAGTTGCGGGTCCATGCGAACCTCCCTGTCAGGGGCAGTTGAAGACGGATGCGATAGCCGACGAAGAGATCGGCCGCGAGCAGGAAGAACAGCAGCAGGCCCTGGAAGACCTTGGAGATCGACGACGGCAGGTGCAGGTACTGCTGGGCCTGCTCGCCCCCCAGGAACAGCAGCGCCATCAGCAGGCTGGCCAGCCCGATGCCCACCGGATGCAGGCGCCCGACAAAGGCCACGATGATGGCGGCGAAGCCATAGTGCGCCGACACGTGGCTGGTGAGCTGACCCACGGGCCCGGCCACCTCGGCCATGCCGGCCAGGCCCGCCATCGCACCGCCCGCCAGCAGCCCGACCCAGACCGCGCGCTGCGCCGAGAAGCCGGCATAGCGCGCCGCATCCTCGGCCTGCCCGGCCACCTGCAGCTGAAAGCCCATGAAGCTGCGCTGCAGGAAGACATAACCCGCCACGAGCGCGGCCAGCGCCAGCAGGAAACCAGCATGCAGGCGCGTCCCCGGCACAAGGATGGGCAGCAGCGCCGATTCGGCAAACAGCTTCGTCTGCGGGAAGTTGAAGCCGTCGGGGTCCTTCCAGGGCTCGTGGACCAGCCAGGAGGCCAGCAACTGAGCGACGTAGACCAGCATCAGCGACACCAGGATCTCGTTGGTGCGAAACCGCGTGCGCAGCCAGGCCGGCACCGCCGCCCACAGCCCGCCGCCTGCCGCGCCAGCCAGCGCCATCAGCGGCAGCATGACCCAGGTGGGCAGGCCGGGTGGTGCGTACAAGGCCACGCCGGTCGCAAAGATCGCACCGAGGATGAACTGCCCCTCGGCCCCGATGTTCCACACGCTGGCACGAAAGCCCACCGCCAGGCCCACACCGATCAGCATCAGCGGCGTGGCCTTGAGCAGCAGTTCGCTCACGCCATACAGATCGCCCAGGGGCTGGATGAAGTAGACCTTGAAGCCGACGACCGGGTCCTTGCCCAGTGCCGCAAACACCACCAGACCACCGAGCAGCGTGAGTGCCACGGCCAGCAACGGCGACAAGTAGCGCATGTGCCGTGAGGCCTGCGCGCGGGGTTCGAGCCTAAGCCACATGGCGTGCCTCCGCAGTCGGTGCAAGCAGCGCTTCCGCAGGCGGCAGAGTCTGCGGCCACATGCCGCTCATCCACAGGCCCACGGTCTCGACGTTGGTCTGTGCGGTGGGCACTGCCGGCGACAGCCGCCCCTGCGCGATCACGGCGATGCGGTCGCACACCTCGAACAGTTCATCGAGTTCTTCAGACACCACCAGCACGGCGGTGCCCTGGTTGCGCAGGTCGACCAGCGCCTGGCGGATGAACGCTGCGGCGCCCACGTCCACCCCCCAGGTGGGCTGCGCTGCAACGAGCACCTGGGGCGCCTGCAGGATCTCGCGCCCTATCAGGAACTTCTGCAGGTTGCCCCCCGACAGCGACCGCGCCGGGGCGTCGGCGCCACTGCATCGCACCTTGAAGCGTTCGATGCAGGCCTGCGCAAAACTGCGCACCTTGTCACGTCGCACCAGCCCGCGCCGGACCATGCCCTGGCGATGTGCGGTGAGCAGCGCGTTGTCGACCAGGCTCATCGCGGGCACTGCGCCGCGGCCGAGCCGGTCCTCGGGGACAAACCCCAGGCCCAGGCGCCGGCGCTCGCCACTGCGCAGGCGACCGACCGGGCGACCACAGACCTGGACCGACTCGGCCTGCAGCACCGGGCTTTCGCCGGACAGCGCAGCCAGCAGCTCCTGCTGCCCGTTGCCGGAGACGCCGGCAATGCCGACGATCTCGCCAGCGCGCACCTCCAGGTCGATCTCGTTCAGGTCCACTCCGAACGGTTCAGGCGAACGGCGCGACAGCGACTGCACGGCCAGGCGCACCTCGCCGGGAGCGGAGGTGGCGCCGCGTTCGCAGGCGTGCAGCTCCTTGCCGATCATCATGCGGGCCATGGAGGCGGGCGTTTCCTCGGCCGGCCGGCAGCGCCCCGTCACGCGCCCCGCACGCAGCACCGTGGCCACGTGGCACAGTTCCTGGATCTCGTCGAGCTTGTGGCTGATGTAGAGGATGCTGCAGCCCTCGTCCGAGAGCTGGCGCAAGGTCTCGAACAACTTGCGCACGGCCTGTGGCGTGAGCACCGAGGTGGGCTCGTCCATGATCAGCAGCCGCGGGTTCTGCAGCAGGCAGCGGATGATCTCCACGCGCTGGCGTTCGCCCACCGACAGGGCATGAACCAGCCGGCGCGGGTCCACTGGCAGGCCGTAGCGGCGGCCCACGGCGTCGATGCGCGAGGAAAGGTCTTCGAGGTCGGGGCGTCCCGGCAGCGCCAGTGCCACGTTCTCGACCACGGTGAGGGTCTCGAACAGCGCAAAGTGCTGGAACACCATGCCGATGCCCAGCGCGCGCGCCTGTGCCGGGCTGGCGATGGCAACGGGTTCCCCGCGCCACAGGATCTGTCCGGCGGTGGGTTGCGTCACCCCGTAGATCATCTTCATCAGCGTGGACTTGCCCGCGCCGTTTTCGCCCAGGATCGCGTGGATCTCGCCGCGCCTGACGCTGAGGTCGATGCCGTCGTTGGCCACCACCGAGGCGTAGACCTTGCGGATGCCGCGCAGCTCCAGCTGCGGCATGTGGGCCGGTGTCGATATGTCGTTCAAGGCTTGTCTCCTGCCTGAGTTGCCGGGCAGGCCGGTCTGCTGCCGGCCTCCTGCCCATCGGGGCGGGCCCGTGTGACGGACCCGCAGGTGTGTGGATCAAGCTGTGCAGAGCTCGCGCAGGCACGCCTGCAGCCCCTGGCGCAGGCGTTCGCGCTCCAGGCGGCGACCGATGAACACCAGCTTGCTTGACGGCGCCTGAGCGCCCCAGGCCTCGGCGGGCCGCAGGTCGATCAGGCGGTGCACACCCTGGAGCACATGCCTGCGGTCATCACCTTCGATGGCCACGATGCCCTTGAGCCGGAACAGGTCGTCCCCCTGACGCCCGGCGAGCTGGGTCAGGTAGTCGATCAGCGCGTCGGCATCGAAAGCCGCCTCGAACACGAACGACTCCGAGCCCACCGACGGGTCGTGGGTGTGCCCGTGGGCGTGCGTGTGCCCGTGCGCGTGCGTGTGGTCATGATCGCCGGCGTGGTCATGGTCGTGATCGTGGTCGTGGTCACAGTGCGCGTCGCACACGTGATCGTCCGCGTGCTGATCATGGTGGGCATGGTCGCCGGCCCGCTCGTGCGGGTGCACGGTCAGGTCCAGCAGCGACGGGTCGGAGCTCAGCACCGAGGTCTGGAAGCCGCCGATGCCCAGCACCTGCTGCAGGTCCACCTTGGCGTGATGCGAGGTGAGGATGGCCGCACCTTCGTTGAGGCGCACCACGCGCTGGCGCACGCGCTGGACGGCATCGGCGTCGACCAGATCGGTCTTGTTGATGATCACGCGGTCGGCCGCAACGATCTGGTCCACGGCCTGGTTGCCGAAGCCCTCGAGCTCGGGGTCGTCAAGATGGGCCTCGACGTGCAGCGCATCGACCAGCGTCACGACACCGTCGAGCTTGACCTGACGTGCCACCTCGTGATCCATGAAGAAGGTGGCCGCCACGGGCGTGGGATCGGCCAGGCCGCTGGTCTCCACGATGATGTGATCGAACTTCTCCGATCGCGACAGCAACTTCTGCAGGATCTCGACCAGGTCGTTGCGCACGTCGACCACACAGCAGATGCAGCCGTTGGTCATCTGGTAGATCTCCTCGTCGGAGCTGACGACCAGGTCGGAGTCGACGTCGACCTCGCCAAATTCATTCTCGATCACCGCGATGCGGTGCCCGTGCCGTTCGGTCAGGATGTAGTTGAGCAAGGTGGTCTTGCCCGACCCGAGAAAGCCGGTCAGGATCGTGACGGGCACCGGGCGGTCGACGGCCTGGAGGGTATGCATGGTGAGGCTCCTTCAGCGTTGGGCCTGCGCGGCAAGCGCCTGCAGGACTTTCTCGGGGGTGATCGGGTAGCAATGGAAGCGCACACCGATCGCGTCATGAACTGCATTGGCGATCGCCGGCCCGATGGCCACGATCGGGTCTTCGCCCACCCCTTTGGCACCGTAGGGGCCACCCGGGTCGGGCGCGGTTTCGAGCATCACCGTGCGGATGGGCGGCATGTCCATCGACAGCGGCATCTTGTAGTCGACCAGGCTCGCATTGAGCGAACGCCCGGTGCGGGTGCACACCACGTAGTCCTCGGTCAGCGTGTGGCCGATGCCCTGCTGGATGCCGCCTTCGATCTGGCCGGCCGCGGCGATCGGGTGGATCACCTTGCCGAATTCGTGCACCGGCACGACCTGCAGCACCTGGATCTGGCCGGTTTCGGTGTCCACGGCCACCTCGACGAAGTGCGCAGCAAACGAGTACGACTTGGTCGGCGTGTAGCTGCCGTGGCCCACGATGTGCGCGGCCGGCAGGCCACGCTGCGGCGACACCGCCTCGCGCACCGTCATCGTCGGGTGCGTCTCCCCCAGCACCGCGATGCGCCCGTTGCGGATTTCCAGGTCCCCTGCGGTGGCCTGCAGCCGCAGCGCCGCCTGCTCGAGCACCTGGCGCTTGACCTCCAGGGCGGCCATCTGCGCAGCACGCCCCACCATGAAGGTGGTGTGGCTGGCGAATGCACCGATGTCCCAGGGCACGACGTCGGTGTCGCCGTGCACGACCGACACGTCCTCGAACGGTATGCCCAGCTCCTCGGCGACGATCTGCGCCAGGGCGGTGTGCGCCCCGGTGCCCAGGCCGGCTGCTCCCGTCAGCAGGGTGGCCGTGCCGTCCTCATTGAGCTTGACGATGGCATTGCCCTGCTCCTTGATGCCGGGGTAGGCACTGGAGCCGTGCATCTCGCAGCCGATGCCCCAACCGCGCCGGATCGGGCCGTCGGCCTGCCGGTTGTGGCTGGCCGCTGTACGACGCGCGTCGGCCCAGGCAACCTCCTGCATGCCACGCCGGATGCAGTCTTCCAGGCCGTGGCCGATCAGCGGGTGGCCGCTGGGGGCAATGTCGCCCGCCCGCACCGCGTTCTTCAGCTTCAGCTCGGCGGGGTCCAGGCCCAGCCGTGCGGCGGCCTCGTCCATCTGGATGTCCAGCGCGTAGTAGGTCTGCACCACCCCGTAGCCCCGGAATGCACCGGCGATCGGGTTGTTCGTGTAGACGCACAGTCCTTCCAGCTCGATGTTCTCGCAGCGGTACAACGAGGTCAGTGCCGCCGTGCCGACGTTGGTGACGCCCGGCCCGTGCGACCCGTAGGCGCCCGAGTTGTAGATCACCTGGGCCTGGCGCGCGGTGATCGTGCCGTCATTGCGGAAGCCCTGCTTCAGGCGGATGGTGGCCGGGTGGCGCGAGCGCCCGCCCAGGAAGGTCTCCTTGCGCGTGAACTCCATGCGCACCGGGCGACGCGTCTCGCGCGCCAGCAGCGCACACAGGAACTCATGCTGAAACAGGTCCTGCTTGGCGCCGAACCCGCCGCCCATGTGATCGACCAGCACGCGCACCCGGTTCAGGGGCACGCCCAGCACCTCGGCCAGGATGCCGCGCACCATGAAGGCGGTCTGCGTGGACGCCCACATCGTGAGCTTGTCGTTGCCGTCCCACTGGGCCACGCACACGTTCGGTTCCATGTAGGCCGGTGTCGGGCGGCCGAGTTCGAACTCGCCTTCGAGGATGAAGTCCGCCTGCGCAAAGCCCTGCTCGACGTTGCCGCGCTTGATGTGCACAGGGGGCAGCACCAGGTTGTTGCCCGGGCCGACGTCGTGCAGTTGCGGTGCGTCCGGGTGCATCGCATCGGCCACGGTGAACACCGCCGGCAGCGGCTCGTACACCACCTCGATCAGCTCGAGCGCCTCTTCGGCGATCTCCTCGCTGATGGCGGCCACGGCGGCCACGCCTTCACCCCAGTAGCGCACCTTGGTGTCGAAGATGTACTGGTCCTTGGTGACCGACGCCGAGCGCGGATGGGGCGATCCGTAGTGCAGCACACGCGGCACGTTGGCATGCGTGAGCACGGCCTTCACACCCGGCAGGGCTTCGGCACGGCTCGTGTCGATCGACACGATGCGGGCATGGGCCACGTTGCTGCGCTTGATCTTGCCGTGCAGCATGCCTGGCAGGCTCAGGTCGCCTGCATACACCGCCTGCCCGGTGACCTTGTCGATCAGGTCGCGACGCTTGACGCTCTTGCCGATGACGTTGTGTTCCATCACGAGGCCTCCTTCGTGCCGTGGGTGCATCGCGATGCACAGGCCGCCGCCGTGGCTTCGATCGCGTCGATGATCTTGGTGTAGCCGGTGCAGCGGCAGATGTTGCCGGCCAGCGCAAAGCGGATCTCGTCGGGCGTGGGGGCGGGGTTCTCGTCCAGCAGTGCCTTGCCCATCATCAGGATGCCCGGCGTGCAGAAGCCGCACTGGGCCGCGCCGCAGCGCATGAACTGGTCCTGCAGTTCATGCACGTGGTCGGGTGCATGCTGCAGGCCTTCGATGGTCTGGACCGACTGCCCGTCGGCCTCCACGGCCAGCACCAGGCACGCATTGACCGGGCGTCCCTCGAGCATCACGGTGCAGGCACCGCAGTCGCCGACGTCACAGCCCTTCTTGGTGCCGGGCAGTGCGGCTTCGTTGCGCAGCACGTCCAGCAGGCTGCGGTAGGGCTCCACGACCAGCTCTCGGGGCTCGTTGTTGATCTGGATCTGGATGACTTGTTTCATCGGGCGGCCTCCAGGGCCTGCACGATGGCCCGTCGGGTGAGAACACCGACCATCTGTCGGCGGTAGTCGGCGCTTGCGCGCACGTCGGAGATCGGTCGGCTTTCGTCCATCGCGGCGCGGGCCGCGGCGGCAATGCGCGCCTCGTCGGGCACCTCGCCGATCAGCAAGGACTCGGCCTGCGGGGCACGGATGGGTGTGGGCGCCACCGCACCCAGCACGATGCGGATGTCGGTGCAGCGCTGCGCCTGCATCGTCAGCGTGACGGCCACGCCCACCGTGGCCAGCTCCATGGCGCGTCGCCGGCCGTGCTTGATGTAGGCCTTGCCGGTGTTCGGCGCCGGTGCCGGCAGGTGGAACTCCGTCAGGATCTCGTCGGGTTCGAGCACCGTGCGCCCTGGCCCGGTGAAGAAGTCCTTCAGCTCGATGCGACGCGCGCCGGCGCGCCCATGCGCCGTCACGACAGCCCCATCGGCCAGCAAGGGCGGCAGCGTGTCTGCCGACGGCGAGGCACGGCAGACATTGCCTCCAAGCGTGGCACGGTTGCGCACCTGGATCGAACCCAGCTCGCGTGCTGCCACCATCAGGCCCTGGTAGTGGCGGCACACCACCGGCGAGGTCTCGATGGTGCGGATGGTGGTCAGCGCACCGCAGCGCAGGCCGGCCACGGGGTCGAAGTCCAGGCCACTGAGGCCCGGGATCTTCTTCAGGTTGATGAGGTGGTCGGGGCGCCGCAGGTTCTCGCGCAGCTCGACCAGCAGGTCCGTGCCGCCGGCAAACAGGCTGGCCTTTCCAGGCAGCGTGCCGGCCAGGCGCACAGCCTCGTCCAGGGTCTGGGGTTCGCAGTAGTCGAATCGTCTCATGGCGGTTACCCGTGGGGTGGATGTCTTCGGTGAGCTCATGGTCGTGACTTCCATCCCATCGGTAAACGGGTTCATTCGTATAAGTTGATCGGCTTGTTCGATGAATCAGCGGCTGGTGGGGCGCATGCACACCCGTGCGATCCGGGCCGCGTTCCCTCAAGGTTCACCCGCATGCCATTCAGCGACGGCTTGACTAGACTTGGTGTGATTGATCGAATAGCCCCATGAATGTCACCCTGCGTCAATTGCGAGCCTTCCTTGCCGTGGCCGAGGCACGGCATTTCACGCGGGCGGCGGACCTGCTCGATCTGTCGCAGTCGACCGTGAGCACGCTGGTGCGCGAGCTGGAGGCCAACCTGGGCCTCAAGCTGTTCGACCGGCACACCCGCATGCTCAACCTCACGCAGGCAGGCGCCGAGATCCTGCCGCTCGCGCGCAAGGCACTGGCCGATCTCGACAGCGTGATCGGCAGTTCGCAGCAGCTGAAGACGCTGGGGCGCGGGCGGGTGTCGATTGCCGCGTCGTCGTTGCAGGCGGCACTGATCCTGCCGGCGATGATCCGGCAGTTCGGTCAGGAGCACCCCGGCGTCAAGGTGACGCTGCACGACGTGCCGCAACCCGACGTGCTCGAGATGGTGCGTTCGGGAGAGGTCGACTTCGGCATCGGCACCGAGTCAGGCACACGTCACGACCTGGCCGCGCGTGTGCTGACGACCGACACCTTCATCGCGGTGATGCGCCCCGACCATGCGCTGGCGCGCAAGAAGGAACTGACCTGGCGCGACTTCGACGGCCTGCCCATCATCGGCTCACCGCCCGGCAATCCCTTGCGTGAACAGCTCGACTTTGCGCTGGCCCGCGAAGGCATCTCGCTCGTGCGCAGCCATGAGGTGTCGCTGCCGCTGACGATCGTCGGCATGGTCGAAGGGGGACTGGGCATCGCGGTGCTGACCACCACCGTGACCCGTCTGGCCTTGTCGTTCGGGCTGCTCGTCAAGAAGATCACCGGGCCGGTCGTCAAGCGCGAGATCTCGCTGCTGCATCACGCCGACCGGTCGCTGTCGCCTGCGGCGCAGAACTTCCGTGACCTGCTGATCGCCAACCGGCAGCGCCTGCTGCCGCAGGGGGTTCAGGCCAGCACACAGCCGGCTTCAGGGGCCGGCAAGTGAAGGCGGCTGGCATAACGCACCTCGATCATGTGCGCGAGGATGGACACGGCAATCTCGGGCGGGGTGCGTGCGCCGTTTTTCAGGCCCACCGGACCGTGCAGGCGGTCGAGCGCGGCATCGCTCAGGCCGAAATGCCGCGCCAGGCGTTCACGCCGTCGCGACTGATTGACCCGCGAGCCGATCGCACCGACGTAAAACGCCGGTGAGGCGAGCGCCTCCAGCAGCGCCAGGTCGTCCAGCTTGGGGTCGTGTGTGAGCGCAATGATCGCGGTGTGCCCGTCCGGGCGGAAGGCCAGCACGGCATCGTCGGGCATCTCGCGTGTCAGGTGCACGCCGTCCTGGGTCCACGTGTCGGCGTACTCCTCGCGCGGGTCGCAGACGGTGACCTGGTAGTCCAGCGCACGGGCCATGTCGGCGAGGTACTGCGTGAGCTGCCCGGCACCGATGATCAGCAGTCGCCAGCGGGGCCCGTGCGTGGTGACGAGCCAGTGCTCGGTGAGATGCAGTTCGTCGGCCGCCTGGGGCGCTTCGAGCGTCACCGCCCCTGTCGCCAGGTCGAGGCGCCGCTGCACACGAGCCCCCCGGTCAAGTCGGGCCAGCAACTCTGGAATGCGGGACTGCTCGCCCACCGGCTCCAGCAACAGCTCAAGGGTGCCGCCGCAGGGCAGCCCGAACCGCATGGCTTCCTCGGCGCCGACACCGTAGCGCACGCACTCGGGTCGTCGGCTGGCCAGCGCACCACGCCGCACGCGCTCGATCAGATCGTCTTCGATGCACCCGCCCGAGACCGAACCGGCCACCCGACCATCGGCCCGGATCGCCACCACCGAGCCGACCGGTCGCGGGGCGGAGCCCCAGGTCCGGGTGATGGTGCCCAAGGTCACGGCGTGGCCCTGGCGGCACCATTCGTCAACACGACGCAGTACGTCAAGATCCATGTTGTCCATCTCGGGGCTCCGGGTTCATCGATGGAGGTCTGCACTTCAGGGCGCCGACGGTCATGCGGCCTTTTCGTCCAAGGCACCGTCGAGCGAGTGCCCCCCGGGCGCGCACTGCCCGCGGTGGAACAGCGCATTCAGCAGCACGGCGCACAGAGTCCCCAACAGGATGCCGTTCTGGAAGAAGCGAGCCATCAGCTCGGGCAGTTGCAGGAAGAACCGATCGGCCACCAGCGGGATCATCCCCAGCCCGAGGCTGACCGCCACGATGTAGAGATTCTTGCGGTCGGTGTTGAAGTCGACGGTGCACAGGATCTTCACGCCGGTGGCGGCCACCATGCCGAACATCACGATGGCGGCGCCGCCGAGCACGTAGTGCGGCACGGCAGCCACGAGGTAGGACAACTTGGGCAGGCAGCCCAGGATCACCAGGATCACCCCCGAGGCCGCCACCACCCACCGGCTGCGCACGCCGGTGAGCTGCACCAGCCCCACGTTCTGCGAATACGAGGTGTAGGTGAAGGTGCCGAAGATACCGCCGAAGATGTTGCCCACCCCGTCGGCCCGCAGGCCGCGAGCGATGTCCTCGCGGCTGAGGCGTTTGCCAGTGATGTCGGCCAGGGCCAGGAACAGGCCGGTCGACTCGATCATCATCACGACCATCACCAGGCACAGCGTGATGATCGAGATCGGGTCGAAGGTCGGCCAGCCAAACTCGAAGGGCATGACGATGTTGACCCAGGCCGCGTCGGCCACCCCGTGAAAGTGAACCCGGCCGAGCACCAGGGCAATCGCAAAACCCAGCAGGATGCCCAGCAGCACGGCGATGTTGGCGATGAAGCCCTTGAAGAAGGCCACCATGGCCAGGATGCTCAGCAGCACGGTGGCCGCGATGGCCAGGTTCATCGGTTGGCCATACTCGGGGTTCGGGATCGGCCCGGTCGGGCTGCCGATCATCGGCGGGCCGCCGGCGGACCAATGCACCCCGACCTTCATCAGCGACACGCCGATGACCAGCACCACGGTGCCGGTGACCACGGGCGGAAACCACCTGATCAAGCGGCTCACGTAGGGCGCGGCAAAGTAGGTGAACACCCCCGAGGCGATCACCGCCCCGAAAACCGCCGGCATGCCGAGCTGCGGGTTGGAGCCGGTGGCGATGATCGGTGCGATGGCGGTGAATGCCACCCCCATCATCACTGGCATGCGGATGCCCACGTTGCCCAGCCCCATGCACTGGACCAGAGTGACGATGCCGCAGCAGAACAGGTCCGCACTGATCAACCAGGCGATCTGCTCGGTACTCATCTTGAGCGCCCCGCCGATGATCAGCGGGACGGCCACCGCCCCCGCATACATCACCAGCACATGTTGAAGCCCCAGCGTCGCGAGTTGCCCGGGGGGCAGCATCTCGTCGACAGGGTGAACGCCAGCTCGTGTCATGTTGTCTCCTGTGTCGTGGTCCTGCACCGGCTCCAGGCCTGAGGCGACGACCTCTGAAGGGTCGTTCGGACTCGTCGTGCAGCTTGATCGTGACACCGGGGCAGACAGCGGTAAACCGCACGGCGGCTATATGTCCATTGCGTTTTTCGATGAATATGGCCAACGCTTTGCGGGTTCAGCCGGCCACTGCCCTGGCCACGGCGTCGCTGACCCAGGCATAGCCGATGCGCTCCTGCTCCAGCCGGATCGGCGTGTCACGCAGCCGGCACCAGCGCAGATCATCGTAGAGCCGGCGCTCGGGGCCGTGCAGCCGGGACAGGTCGCGTTGGGTGGGCTGGGGTTCGGTCACCCACAGCGACTCATGCGCCAGCAAGGTGGCATGGTCCATCAGCAGGGCGCGTACGTCTGGAAAGCGCTCGCGCAGCTGATCCAGGATGGCAAAGCCGTGCGTGTCGATGTCGCCCCAGTAGTGCATCTCGCACGACTGCAGCCAGGCAGCCGGGGCCAGGCCATCGAATCCGTACCCGGCGCCAAACAGGGCCAAGCCGCCGGCAACCGGCGGGAAGGCCAGGAAGTTGACCTCGTTCTCGGTGATGAACACGCGGCGCACGGGCAGCGACACACGCGCGAAGTCGCGGGCGGTCAGGGTGAAGTCGCCATCGCCGTCCGGGAGCCAGGGATTGCACAACGGATCGAGGAACCGCAGCCGCACCCGCAGCGGCTTGTCACGCAGCCCGTAGCGTGCGGCAAACTGGCTCGCTCCGGTGGCCGATGCAAGCACCGCATCGGCCCCGAGGACTTGGTCGAGCAGTGCACTCAACACGCCACGGTGCTGCTCGACAAATTTGCTGTGGATGCCGGGCACGTCCACCTGGCGCAGGTACACCCCCGGGCGCGGGTGGGCCTCAAGCCAGGCGATCAGGTCGAGCAGACGGGACCAGTCATCCGCCAGTGCCAGACAGCGGCGCGGCTGCTGCTGCATCCAGGGCAACAGTGCCGGGAAACGCGACTGTGTCGCGTCCAGCAGCGCGGCCAACTGACGCCCTTCTTCGGCCAGGCCGATCAGGCGCAAGGCGTCGTCGCGGGTGTCGAACCAGACCTCCGCGGGCAGCGCATTGGTGCCAAGCAGGCGATGGCGCACCTCCCGCAGCACCACGCGGCCGCCACGGCGCGCTGCTCGCTGCCACAGCGCAATCCACTCGCCCACGGCATCAAGCTGGTTGGACTGTGCTGCGGCTGTCGGCATGCGCAGCGGCAGGCGCATCGGAAACTCGGCCTGCCACAGCGCGTCGCGGTCCCACAGCCGCTGCAATCGGGCCTGGACATCGGCCGGGGTGGTCCAGTCGGTCGGTGTGTCGCGAGCCATCACGCACGCAGCGCGTCGCGCTGCGCCCGGTAGTCCTCGACCCCGAGGTTTCGCAGCCGAGATGCACTGCCATCCTCGTTGTGCACAAAGGCCACGCGCGCCACGAAGGGCTCGATGATGTGGATCTTCTGCAGCGGCGTGACGATCAGCAACTGCAGCCCCAACTGGCGGAACAGACGCAGGCCGTACTCGGTGGAATCGTCCGAGCCGCGGCCGAAGGCCTCGTCGATGACCACAAACCGGAACGAGCGCGATCGGGTGGCGCCCCACTCCAGCCCGAACTGATAGGCCAGGCTCGCGGCCAGGATGGTGTAGGCGAGCTTCTCCTTCTGGCCGCCGCTCTTGCCGCCGGAATCGGAGTAGTGCTCATGCTCCCGACCGTCCTCGCGCCAGCGTTCACTGGCCGCGAAGTTGAACCACTGCCGCACATCGCTGACCTTGGCCGCCCAGCGACGGTCGGCGTCGGTGGAGCCCTCACGGCCGCGCAGGCGCTCGATGAGACGCCGCACCTGCAGGAACTTCGCCTCGGCGTACTGCGCATCCCCCGAGCCGGTGAGGGCACCGTCGGTGCAGGCGCGCAGCTCGGTCTGGAAGTCGCGCACCTCGGCGTCGGTGGTGAGCTGTTCTTCCAGGCGGATGTAGCGGCCGGGGTTGTAGTCGATCTGGGTCAGTGACTCGTTGATGCGGTCGATGCGTTCCTTGATGGTTTCGCGCTCGCGGTAGAGCTGCGACTGGAAATGCGCCACCTCACGGATGGTGTTCTCGTTGAGCATCTGCTTGAAGGTACTCACGAATCGCGGCAGGTCGTCGGCCTGCAGCTGGGCGAGCATGGCGCGGTACTCGTGGCAGGCATCGACGCTGGCATCGACCTCCTGGGTTTCGAGCTTGTACGCTTCCTTGTATTCGGTCATCGCCCGCACGATGCGCTCGCCCAGACGAGCGAGGCGCCGGTCATCCGCGTCGATGCGCTCCTGCAACCAGCGCCGCAGCTCCTGTTCGCGGCCATCGCAGGACTCGACGCTGAGGCTGTGCTCACCCAGCGCTTGCTCGCGCCAGCGGGCGATCGACTCGTGGTGGCTCGCATGGGCCTGCGCCTCGGGTGTGTCCAGGCGCTGTCGGGTCTGTGCCTGCAGGGCCTCGGCCTGGCTGATCTTCAGCAGCGTCTGAGCCTGCTCGGCCTCGCGCTGCTTCAGCCTTGCAGCGGTCTCGTCGCGTTCGACCTCCACCGCCTGGAGCTGCGACGCCAGCAGCTGCAACCGGTCGGACGCCTGCGCCAGGCGTTCGCGCTCGGCCGCCAGTTGCGCCAGCTCAGCCACACAGGCGCGCCAGTCGAGTTCGGTGTAGTCGCGGTATTCCTCGAGCTTGTCCAGGGCCTGCAGACGGGCGCGCTCGGCACGCTGCTCGTCCTGCAGTGAAGCAAGTCGCTGGCCCATGTCGGCCAGGCGAGCCTGCAGGACACGCACCTTGTTTTCCAGCGCGGCCATCTTGGCGTGATTGCTCCAACCCAGGACGTAGCGACTGCGGTCGTCGATACGGTGGCGGTCGTCCTTCTCGTGGCGCTCGCCCGGCGCCTTGATCTGCCCCACCCGGGTGATGGCGCGTGCCTCACGGCGGAACTGGTCACCGTGGCTGCAGCAGGCCAGATCGAACCGGTGGGCCAGCTCACGCTCGACCCAGCTGCTGAAGGGGCTGTCCGGCTTGACCTCGAGCTTGTGAACCAGCGACTCCGTGTGAAGCGGCGGCAGTTCGCCACGGACATCGCGTCGTGTGGGGCGCACACGGAAGTACACCAGCCGCCCGCGCAACTGGGTGCGGTCGACCCAGTCGCTGACCGCGCCGTACTGCGCATCGGGCACCAGCAGCGACAGACTGAACCCTCGCAGCAGGCGCTCTGCAGCGCCCTCCCAGTCACGTTCGTCGGCGCGCACCTGTATGAGTTCACCGGCGTAGGGCATGTCGGCCTCGCGCAGTCCGAGGGCATCGCACAGGGCGGCGCGCAGGCTCACCTGCTGGGCATCGATGTTGCTGCGCCGGCGGCGCAGGCTGTCGAGTTCGCCCTGCACCGCGGCCAGCTCCTCGCGCCCCTGTGCAAAGCTCACACCCAGCTCATTCAGATCGTTCTGCAGCACGGCCTCGCGTTCAGCGGCAGCTTCGCGCAGCGGCGCGCAGAGATGGCGTTGCGCCTGGAAGTCCTGCGGCCCATGCATGCTCAGCAGGCCCAGCGTCTGCAGCAGGGCCTCGTGGCGTTCGGCTTTGGCCTGGCGGCGGGTCTTTTCGGCTTCGATGGCCAGCATCTCGAGCGCCAGCCGCTCCAGCCGCTCCCCGCCGCTGCTGGCCATGTCCTGCCGCAACGCGCGCTCGCGCAGGTGCAAGGCCTGGAGCTGTTCCCCCAGCCGATCGATGGTGGAGGCATGCCGCGCCTGGTCGTGCGACAGGTGCTCCAGGCGCTGGGCCAGCAGCGTGAGCTTGAGCGCAGCAAAGTAGCTGCCCAACGCTTCGCGCGCGGCTCGCTGCTGCTCGACGGACTGTGCCAGCTCGGCGTAGCGGTCGCCATCAGCCACCAGCGGTTCGAGCATCGCCACCTGGGCCTGGGCCTTCAGCACGGCCGCGTGCGCACGGTTGAGGTCGTCGAAGTGGGCAATCAGCGCGGCCAGTCGCGGTGCCACCTCGAACGGCTCGAGCATGTGGCTGCGCACGAAGTCGGTCAGGTTGCCCACCGACTTCATCGACACGGTCTGATGGAACAGCTCCAGCGCCTGATCGTTGTGGATGCCGAAGAGCCGGCGCAGCAGCGCTCCATAGGGCGCAAAGCTGTCTTCCAGCGTGACCTTGGCTGCCCGCAGCCGTTTGCGCAGGCGTGCGATGTCGGCACCGAAGTCGGCGAAGTCGCGGGCGATCGACAGCTCACGCTCGGCGATGGCATAGAGCCGCTGAGGCTGGCCTTGCGGGTCCTTGAGCCAGAACACCTGGGCCAGTGTCACCGTCTGGCCATAGGCCGCGTTGTGGAACACCGCCAGGATCACGGCATGGTCCTGGGGACCCCGCAGGGCCACCGGCCGCCCGGCACCACCCAGATCATTGCGCGCGGCCTTGTAGTGGCCCAACACGTAGCTGCGCAATGAGCGCTCGCGGGTTTCAGCCCCTGCGGCCTTGTTGTAGGCCACCCTGTGGGCCGGCACGAGCAGGGTGGTCACCGCGTCGACCAACGTGGACTTGCCCGAACCGATGTCTCCAGTGAGCAGCACGTTGCCGCCGTCGGCATGCAGGCTCCAGACGCGACCATCGAAGGTGCCCCAGTTGTAGACCTCCAGGCGCTTCAGCCTGAAGCCAGCCTGTGTGTCGGGGGGCGGGGAGTCCAGCGTGCTGCGTGGTGCAGCCATGTCAGGACTCATCGACCGGCTCCCTGCCTTCGAGTTGCGCCCGGTAGGCCGCCAGGCGCGCGTCGAACTCGGCCAGCCACTGCGCGTCGACAAAGGCCTTGAGGATGCGCTGCACCTCGAACATGTCGTCGCTGCCGCGCAGTCGGCGCACGAAACCCATGTCGGCAATGCGATTGAGATGGGTGTCGACCTGGTCGACCAGCCGCGCCTCGTTGGTCCCTTCGGGCTGGAACACACGCAGCAGTTCAGCCACCTCGGCACGTGACAGGATCAGGCGGGTGTCCCCGCCCACGGCGTCGAACTCGGCCAGCTTCTTGCGCAACAGTGCGAGCAGCAGGCTGACCGGAAAGGACAACGGCCGGCGAGCCACCAGCCGCGGCAGCTTGCGCGGCGCATCGCCGTCGGCCTCCGGCTTTGAGCGCAGGAAGGCATAACCCTCAGCTTCGTCGAGCAGCAGATCCAGACCCAGCACACCCACATGGTCGCGCACGCGGGGCTGCAGTTGCACGAGCACCTGCCAGTGCGCCGGATCGTCGTGACGGTAGGTCACGCCCTTGAGCAGCGGAATGAGCACGGACGACAGATCGGCCGTGTCGGTGTCATCGCGCGGCACATGGGGTGAAGTGAGTGGTTCGAGAGTCATGGTCAACGCGAGAAGATCACACGCGGCAGCGTGGCACGGCGCTGCTGCCCCTCGGCACCCACCCAGGCGATTTCGTCCTCGACGGCCTCGTCAAACACGGCCCGGCCCGATTCGGTGGCCAGGCTCAGGTAGGCCACCAGTTCGGCCAGGCCCTGCTGCAGCGGTCGACCCTCGATCAGTTCGGGCAAGGTCACCTGGCTGCGGCGGCGCAGCATGCGCTGCACATGACCGGCCAGCGCGGCCTTGTCGACCACAAACTGGCTGTAGAGCGCGCCCGTGTCATCGACCTCGTCGCCAGCCTGCACGGCACCGCCCTTGAGGACGGGCTTCCAGGCCGGCGCGTACAGCGGCCGCTCCATGGGCAGGTCGATGTCGGGGGCGATGTCGTCGATGCGGCAGAACTCGCCCAAAGGCGGTGCCTTGCGCACCGCCAGTGCGCCCGCCTCGATGCGGTGCAGGATGTCCATGATGCGCCGGTTCTCGAGGTAAACCTGATCGTCGAGGAAACGCCGCAGTTGCTGAGACAGCATGGCCACCGTGCGCTGCGCATGTTCGCCGGCCTCGAGCCAGTCGTAGTGCACACGGCGCAGGCGGGGGTCCGGGTCGAGTTCTGCCACTGGCTCGAGTGCCAGCACGTGCTGAAGCAGACCCGTGAGCTCGTCCTGGCGCGCATGCGACATCAGGAAGTCCCAGAACGCGCGGAAGCTGCGCCCCTGATCGGACTCGGCGATCAGATCACGTTCGCCCAGGATGTCCTGCAACAGCGCTCCCTTGCTGCCATCCCACAACGCGATGCGCTCGCGCACGCTGCGGTCCAGGCTTCGGAAGTTGTGCTCCACCTCGCGAAAGTCGGCCAGCAGTTCGCGCGCCAGGCCGGTGAACTGGGTGAAACGCTCCTTCAAAGCCGTGTCGTCGAGCAGGTTGAGCTCACCGGCACGTGCGCGCTCGATCTCGGCATCGATCGCCTCGCGTCGGCGCAACAGCTCCTGCACACGCACGTCTGGGTTGGCCTCGCTGCCCTCGTTCATCTGGCGCAGCAGGTCGATCAGGGTCAACAGCCGCGATTCGGTCCCGACAAACTGTCGTTGCCCCAGACTGTCGAGCCAGGCCAGTGCCCGCTCTGTCGCCGGCGTGAGATCGAAATGCGGTTCGTCCGAACCGGCGGGGTAGAACTTGCGCAGCCAGCCCTTGTCGTTCGCAGCCCAGTCGTTGAGGTACTCGACGGCAGCCTTGGGATAGAGGTGCTCGCCGCGCTGCTCGCGCACGGCAAACAGGGTGTCTTCCAGCGCTTCGGCCAGATCGGCCTGCGAGATGCTGCGGCGATTGGGCAGCACGAAAACCGCATGCAGAAAGCTGGCCACCAATGCGACCGAATCAGCCTGGAGCAGGCGCCAAGCCGGGTGCTGCCGCCGCAGTGCGTCCAGGGTTTCGTGGTCGAACTGCATGCCATGATTATCCAGCAGAGGTGAGGCGCAGGCGCCGCATCAGCTTCATCAGCTGCATCTGCTGCGTCAGAACAGGCCGAAGTCGTCGAAGGGGTCTTCGTCACGCAGACGCTCCTGTTGCTTGCGCAACCAGCGTTTTGCCGAGGTCCTGTCCGCCATCTGGCGCAGGTCGGTCTGCAGTTCGGCGATCTCGGCGCGGCGCTGCTGGACATCCGCCTGCAATGCAGCCCCCAGGCGGGTTGGCACCAGGCGCTCAAAGGGCGAGACACCGAACTCCATGCACCAGATCACACGTGCATCGTCAATCTCGGCCTTGAGCTCGGCCAGCTGTTCGGCGAGGACCTTGTTGAAATGCCGGAGCCTGTCGGCCGAGGCTTCCTTCAGGTGATCGGCGTCGATCTGCTCGATCTCGAGCTGAAGCTCCAGCAACGCCAGCAGGTCGTTGGCGGCGTACGCCTGATTGACCTTCTGCATCATCGCTGTCTTGGCGGCTCGCTGCTGCTCGTCGGTTTCGCGGTCGGGGTGGATGGCGCTGGCGAGTTTGCGAAACACATCGCGTACCGACTGACTGGCCTGGCGGGCCTCGTCTTCACGGCGCTGCTGCGCGCGCGTCGGTCGGCGCACCTTGCGGCCGCCAGGCTTGGCGTGGTCTTCCGTAAGGCCGTCGGCATCGACTTCCGGCCGGGCCTGCGCGGCCATGGCTTGATGCATGCGCTCCATCAGGTCGGCCTCGTCCTCCAGCGTCTCGACCGCGCCCAGGTCCAGGCCGCTGATGCCTTCGGCCATCTCCTTCATCGCCTCCAGATGCAGCCGCTGGTCTTCTTCGTAGGTCATGCCTGCGTGGTGGGCGAACATGGCGCGGAGTTCGCTGTCGACCGCGGTACCCGCGTCTTCCTGCTCCAGCAGTTCGCCAGCGGCCTCGCAGGCCAGTTGACTGAGGGCTTCTCGCTGGGCGCGTGTCCAACCCTTCTCACGTTGCAGAGCATCCACCGCACGGAGCCATTGCAGCCGCACCTCGCGCCATTCGGCGTCCAGAGGCGGCACGACTTCGGCGTGGGCCAAACGATAGGCGTCGGCCCCTTCACGCCATGCGGCGAGGGTCTCACGCGCTTGCTTGATCTGCCGGGTGAGTGTGTTGAAGCGCTTCTGCTGGGGGTTCAGCGGGGCCTTGGTGGACGACTCAGCGATCTGCGGGACAGAGGGCTTGGAACGTGACATGCCAAGGTTCTCCAGATTGAGCAGCGAACCGAAAAAGGATCAGGGGCGGTGAGTCTGCCACAAGCGCGTTCGATGGTTCTGGCGGCGAGGACGGCGCAACACCCAGAAAACCCCTTCCCCCAAAGCCAAACACCCCAGGGCATTTTGCCGCTGGGGTGTTGTG
>CBFGPV010000038.1:0-30435 GCA_965650765.1 uncultured Burkholderiales bacterium | reverse complement strand
TCCTTGACCCCCGCGGGGGGGCGGGCTGGGCGCAGCCCGGCCCTGGGGGCGCTCAGACGTTGTGCGTCAGGCCCTCGGGAGACTCAGTCCAGCTGCCCCTGGCACATGTATTTGATGTGCATGTAGTCGTCCAGTCCGTGCGTGGAACCCTCGCGGCCGTAGCCCGATTCCTTCACGCCGCCGAAGGGCGCCGCCTCCGAGGCGAGCGCGCCTTCGTTGACGCCGACGATGCCGGTCTCCAGCGCCTCGGCCACACGCCAGATGCGCCGCACGTCCTGGCTGTAGAAGTAGGCGGCCAGGCCAAATGGCGTGTCGTTGGCCTGCGCCACCACGCTTGCCTCGTCGTCGAACACCGCCATGGCCGCGACCGGGCCGAAGGTTTCTTCGCAGGAGCAGGCCATGCGCGGATCAACGCCCATGAGCACCGTGGGCGCGAAGTAGTTCGGGCCCAGCGCCGTCAGGCGCTTGCCACCGGCGAGCAGCTTCGCGCCGTTTGCCACGGCGTCCTGCACGTGACGTTCGATCTTTTCCACGGCGCGGGCGTTGATCATCGGGCCGATCTGCGACGCCGGGTCGCTGGCCGGGCCGACCTTGAGCGCTTCCACGCGCGCGCAGAGCTTCTGTGCAAACGCGTCCAGCACCTTGCGATGCACGAACAGCCGGTTGGGGCTGACGCAGGTCTGCCCGCCGTTGCGGAACTTGGCCGCCATCACACCATCGACCGCCGCGTCCAGGTCGGCGTCATCGAAGACGATGAAGGGCGCGTTGCCGCCAAGTTCCAGCGAGAGCTTCTTGAGCGTGTCGGCGCTGCGCCGGGCCAGGTGCTTGCCCACGGCAGTGGAGCCGGTGAAGGTGATCTTGCGCACACGGCTGTCGTCGAGCCACACGTCCACCACCTCGGGCGTCTTCTCGCGCGAGGCGGTGACGATGTTCAGCACCCCCGCGGGCACCCCGGCCTCGTGGGCCAGGTGCACCAGGGCCAGCGAGGTCAGCGGCGTGTCTTCGGCTGGCTTGCAGACCACGGTGCAACCAGCGGCCAGCGCGGGCGCGATCTTGCGGGCGATCATCGCGGCCGGGAAGTTCCACGGTGTGATGGCGGCCACCACCCCGATGGGCTCCTTCAGGGCAAACACCTTGCGGCCGCTGACGTGTGCAGGAATGACCTCGCCGTTCATGCGCGTGGCCTCTTCACCGAACCACTCGATGTAGCTGGCGGCGTAGGCGACCTCACCCTTGCCTTCGGCCAGGGGCTTGCCCTGCTCGCGCGAGATGAGCTTGCCCAGGTCGTCCTGATGCGCGATGACCAGGTCGTTCCAGCGCTTGATGATCGCGGCCCGTTGTTTGGCCGGCACCTTCTTCCAGCGGGCGAAGGCCTGGTGGGCGGCGTCCAGCGCCGCGACGGCTTCGGCCGCGCCGGAGTCGGGTACCCGGGTGATCAGCTCGCCGGTGGCGGGATCGGTGACGTCCAGCGTAGCCGCGGTGGCGGACCACTGGCCGGCGATGAAGTTGGCACTGCGGATCAGGTCCGCGCGTTGCAGGGTCAAGGACATGGCAGTGTTGGAAAGAAAGTGGAAAGGAACCAGGTCGACGGATCAGGCCGCCACCGCATGCGCAGACATGGCGGCGTCGCGTTCGTCCAGCCAGCCCTGGCGCATCTCGGGCACCGAGGCCGCCAGCAGCTCGTAGTACGGGTGGTGGGGCCCGCGGTCAAAGTCGGCGCGCGCCACCTGGTCGAGCTTGCGGCCGTGCTGCATGACGATGATCTCGTCGCACACCGACTTCACGGTGTGCAGGTCGTGGCTGATGAAGAGGTAGGACACGCCCAGCTCGCGCCGCAGGTCGGCCATCAGCTCCAGCACCGCCGCACCGACCACCGTGTCCAGGGCCGAGGTCACTTCGTCGCACAGGATCAGCTCGGGCTCGGCGGCCAGGGCCCGGGCCAGGTTCACGCGCTGCTTCTGCCCGCCCGACAGGCCGCCCGGCAGACGCTGGGCCACGCCGCGCGGCAGCTGCACCAGGTCCAGCAGTTCGTGGATGCGCCGATCCAGCGCCGCGCCCTTGAGCCCCTTGTAGAACTGCAGCGGCCGCGCCAGGATGCGCTCGATGGTCTGGGACGGGTTCAGCGCCGTGTCGGCCATCTGGAACACGATCTGGATCTGGCGCAGCTCTTCCTTGCTGCGCAGGCGCACCTCGGGCTTGAGCGCCCGGCCCTTGAACAGGATGTGGCCGCGGCAAGGCGCAATCAGGCCGGCCACGGCGCGGGCCAGGGTCGTCTTGCCCGAACCCGACTCGCCGATCACTCCGATGGCCTGACCCTTGTAGAGCTTGAAGTTGATGTCTTCGAGGATCAGGGCCGCAGGCTTGCCTTGCGCGTTGCGCGCACCGTAACCGGCCGACAGGTCGCTGACCTCGAGCAGCAACTCGCCCTTGTGCAAGTCAGTGGCCAGTGGCGCGGGTCGCGCGGCCGCCAGCAGACTGCGGGTGTACTCGTGGGCAGGCTCGGACAGGATGCACCCGGTGGTGTTGAGCTCCTGCGCCTGGCCGTTGCGCAGCACCAGGATGTGGTCCGCCATCTGGGCCACCACGGCCAGATCGTGGCTCACGTACACCGCGGTGGCGCGGCGCTCGCGCACCACGCGGCGGAAGGCGCGCAGCACCTCGATCTGCGTGGTCACGTCCAGCGCGGTGGTGGGCTCGTCCAGGATCACCAGATCCGGGTCGGTGATGAGCGCCATGGCCGCCATCAGGCGCTGCAGCTGACCGCCCGAGACCTGGTGCGGGTAGCGCTGGCCGATGGTCTCGGGGTCGGGCAGGGCCAGTTCGCGGAACAGCTGCACGGCCTTGACCTCCGCATCATGGCGCGAGAGCGTGCCGTGGATGCGCGTGGGCTCGACCACCTGGTCCATGATGGTGCGGGACGGATCGAAAGACGCGGCCGCGCTCTGCGCGATGTACGACACGGTGCGGCCCCGCAGCGAGCGCAGTGCGCCTGCGCCCAGCGAGAGCACGTCCGTCTCGCCGATGCGCACACTGCCGCCGCTGATCTGGCAGCCGCGCCGCGCATGCCCCATCAGCGCCAGCGCGGTGGTGGTCTTGCCGGACCCGGATTCGCCGATCAGCGCCAGCACCTCGCCGGGGCGGATGGTGAAGCTCAGGCCATCGACCAGCGTGGCTTCGCCCGCGCGGATGGTGAGTTTGTCTACGACGACCAGTGAGCCCATGTCAGCGCCCTCCCCGTTCGCGGGCCGCACGGCCCGGCAGATTGTCGATGACCAGGTTGACGGCGATCGTCAGGCTGGCGATGGCGATGGACGGTGCGATCACCGCGGCGCCGGCATGGGGCAGCGCCTCGATGTTCTCGCGCACCAGCGAGCCCCAGTCGGCCTCGGGCGGCTGGATGCCCAGGCCCAGGAAACTCATGCTGGCCAGCAGCAGCACCACGTAGACGAAACGCAGGCCGAAGTCGGCCAGCATCGGGCCGGTGATGTTGGGCAGGATCTCGTTGAGCATCACGTAGGCGGTGCCTTCGCCGCGTGTGCGCGCCACGGTCACGTAGTCCAGCGCGTTGATGTTGACGGCCAGCGAGCGCGCGATCCGGTACGAGCCTGGCGTGTAGATGATGGCCGCCATGACGATGAGCATGGGCACTGACGAACCGAAGCTGGCCACCATCAGCAGCGCGAACATCTTGCTGGGGATCGCCGTCAACGTGTCCAGCAAGCGGCTGAGCACGTTGTCGGTCCAGCGCCCGGTGGCTGCTGCCAGCAGGGCCAGCAGGGTGCCGCTGCCACTGGCCAGCACGGTCGCCACAAAAGCCACGCCCACGGTGTAGCGGGTGCCTTCGATCACCCGTGCCAGCATGTCGCGCCCGAGGTAGTCGGTGCCCAGCCAGTGCGCGGCACTGATGGGCGCGAACACCTCGCCCCCGTCGGCGGCGCCAGACTGCGACAGCAGGGACGGCCCGAGGATCGCGGCCCCGGCCCAGAACAACACGACGGCCAGACCGATCCAGCCGGTGAGTCCGAAGTGGGCCAGCCGCCGATACCAGCGGAGCCGGGCCGGTCCATCCTGGCCGCCGCCCTGAATGGCGTTGCTCATGGCGAAGTCCTTCATGCGTGCCTCAGTCGAGGGTTGGCCACGATGCCGCACAGGTCGGCCATGGTGACCAGAAACAGGTAGCCGGCGCAAAACAGCATGGTGCAGGCCTGCACCAGCGGAATGTCGCGCTGGGCAACCCCTTCCACCATCAGCTTGGCGACGCCGGGGTAGTTGAAGATGGTCTCGACGATGATCACGCCGCCCAGCAGGTACGACAGGCTCAGCGCCACCGCGTTGGCGATCGGTCCCACGGCGTTGGGCAGCGCGTGCGCGAGCACGGTGCGCATCGGCGAAGCGCCCTTGAGTCGCACCATCTCGATGTAGGGTGCCTCCAGCTGGTCGATCACCGCCGCGCGCGTCATGCGCATCATCTGCGCCACGATGACGCAGGTGAGCGTCACCACCGGCATCGCAAAGGCCTGCAGCATCTGGCCCAGGGACTCGATCTCGCTCACGTAGGACAGCGCCGGCAGCCAGCGCAGTTGCACCGCGAACACCAGCACCGCCAGCGTGGCCACCAGGAACTCGGGCACCGAGACCACGGTGACGGCGGCGGTGGACATGCTGCGGTCGAACCAGGAGCCGCGCCAGACCGCCGCCGAGATGCCCAGCGTCAGCGCGATGGGCACCGCGAACAGTGCGGTCACTGCCGCCAGCAAGAGCGAGTTCGGCAACCGGCTGGCAATGAGGTCCACCACCGGCACGCGGGCGGTGGACGACACACCCAGGTCGCCGCGAGCAAGACCGCCGATCCAGCGCAGGTAGCGCTCGTGCGCCGGCCGGTCCAGGCCCAGCTGGGCGCGCAGTTCAGCCACCAGCTCGGGGGTGGCGTCCTGACCCAGCTGTTCCTGCGCCGCATCGCCCGGCAGCACCGCAGTGATGGCAAACACCACCGTCGACACCGCCAGCAGCGACAGAAGCGCAAGCCCGATGCGCTGCGCCAGCAGCTTGAACAGAATGCGGTTCATGGCCTTGCTGTCCGCTTCAGGCGTCGAGCCACACGTGCTCGGCGAACGAGGTGCCCATCATCCCGCCAATCGGGATCGGCGACAGACCCTTGAGCTTCTTGCTGTGGCCATCCAGGCTGGAGTTGAAGAACGGGATGCCGATGCCACCCTCGTTGTGGATCATCACCTGCATGTCGGCGTACATCTGGGTGCGCTTGGCCAGGTCGGTCTCGCCACGCGCAGCCACCAGCAGCTGGTCGAACTTCTCGTTCTTCCAGCCCGCCTCGTTCGAGGGGGAGTCGGACTTGAAGAACAGGGTCAGGGCCAGATCGGCGTTGGGCCGGGTGTTGATGTTGCCGAATCCCACCGGATGCTTCATCCAGTGCGTAGACCAGTAGCCGTCGGCCGGCATGCGGCGCACATCCAGGTTCAGGCCGATCTGCTTGGCGGCATGCTGCATGACCAGCGCCGTCTCGACCGAGTTGGTCGCGGCCGGCGAGGCCACCACGGGGATGGGGGCGCTGCCCAGGTTGGCTTTCTGCAGGTGCCACTTCGCCTTCTCGAGGTCATAGGGGCGCTGCGGCAGGCCCTTGAAGAAGAAGCGGTTGTTCGAGGCGATCGGCTGGTCGTTGGCCACCACCCCGCGGCCGAGCTGGATGTTCTTGACCAGCTGCTCACGGTTGAACAGGTACTTCATCGCCAGCACGAAGTCAGGGTTGCTGCCCGGACCACTGTCCCGGCGCATGATGAGGTTGGTGTAGTTGGTGGCCTTGGTCTCGAAGATGGTGTGGGTGCCACTCGCCAGCACACGGTCGATCGAACGCGGCGACACCGCCACCACCAGGTCCAGTTGACCGGCAAGCAGTGCGTTGACACGTGCCGATTCGTCGGAGATCCCCACGAGCTCGATCTCGTCCAGGTAGGGCCGGTTCGGCTTCCAGTAGTTGTCGTTGCGCACGGCGATCGACCGCTCGCCGGGCTTGAACTCCTTGACCTTGTAGGGGCCGGTGCCGATACCGGCTGCAAAGTTGGTGGTGCCGTCCGGGACGATGTGGAAGTAGTAGGTGCCCAGGATCACGGGCAGGTCGGCGTTGGGTGCGGTCAGGCGGAAGGTCACCTCGTTCGGGCCGGTGGCAGTCACCGATTCGATCTGTTCGGCCAGCACCTTGGCCCGCGAAGCATTCGCCGGGTCCTTGTGCCGCATCATCGAGAACACCACGTCGGCCGGCGTCAGTGGCTTGCCGTTGTGGAAGGTCACGCCCTTGCGCAGCTTGAACACCCAGGTCTGGGCATCCTTGGTGCTGAACTCTTCGGCCAGCTGCGGCTGCGGTGCCAGGTTGCCGTCCAGCACGGTCAACCCGTTGTAGAACATGAAGCCGCGGCAGAAGTCGATGTGGCCGGACTGGCGCGCCGGGTCGAGCGTGTCATTCACACCAGACGAAGAGCTGGCCACCCTGATGCGGCCACCCTTGCGGGGTGTCTGCGCGTGGGCCGCGGTGGCCAGGGTCGCGATGCTGCCCGCCAGCGTGGCCTGCATGCCCCCCGCCGCCAGCATGGCCAGCACATCGCGACGTGAAGCGCCACGACGCAGCGAGTCCATCATGCGGACGCTCTCTTCGGGTCCGACCAGGTCCCGAATGTGTTTTTCGTTGTTGCTCATGGTTGCTCCTCGTTTGAAAAGTGACGGTTGAGGGGTGCGGATCAAATGGAATCGTTCTGACCCGAAGGCCGTTTCAGCTTCAGGCCAGCCGGTCTTTCAACCGGAAGTACAGGCCCACGGCGGGCAGGAACCAGGGGGGGCCGATGTGACCGGGAATGGCCGGCCACGAGCGTCCCTTCCAGGGGTTGGCGTTCTCGTTGCCGGCCATCACCTCGGCCATGCGCTGGCCCATCAGCACCGACATCTGCGTGCCGTGGCCGCTGTAGCCCAGCGAATAGAACAGACCGTCGCGCTCGCCCGCGTGAGGCAGGCGGTCCTGTGTCATGTCCACCAGGCCACCCCAGCAGTAGTCGAGCCGCACCTGGCCCAGTTGCGGGAAGGTCTCGGCCAGGCCCTGGCGCAACACCTCGCCGCTGGCAGCATCGGAGGTGGGGCTGGAGATGGCAAAGCGCGCACGACCGCCAAACACCATCCGGTGGTCCTCGGTGAGGCGGAAGTAGTGGTGGATGTTGGCAATGGTGGTGTAGGTGCGGCGATGGGCGAGCAGGGCCTGTGCTCGTTCGGCGCCCAGTGGCTCGGTCACCACGATGAAGCTGCCGATGGGCACGATGCGCCGGCGCAGCCAGCCAAAGCTGCCGTAGCTGCCGTGACGCGAGGCCCCGGTGGCCAGCAACACCTGGTTGGCCCGGACCACACCGCGGTCGGTGTGCAGCCGGTGCACCTGGCCCTGCACCCGCTCCACGCGATTGACCCGCGTGCCGGTGTGGATCTGCGCCCCCTGGCGCAGCGCGGCCTGCGCCAGGCCCTGAGCAAAGCGACCCATGTGCATCTGGGCGCTGTGCGGGTAGAGCAGGCCACCCACGAAACGATCGCTTTGCACCTCCGAATGCACCTCGTCCGCCCCCAGCACGCGCACGTCGGGGTCGACACCGTCCGCCACCAGCCGCTCGGCGCTGCGGCGCAGCGCATCCACCTGGTAGGCCTTGGTGGCCAGCTTGAGCTTGCCACGGCGCACGAAGTCGCAGTCGATGCGCTCCTGCCGCACCAGTTGCTCGACCGCATCGACCGCACCGTTGTAGGCCTGGTACCAGGCGCGGGCCCGCTCGACGCCCACCTTGGCCACCACCTCGGCGTAGTCCGCCGCCAGGCCGTTGTTCACATGGCCGCCATTGCGACCCGAAGCTTCTGGCGCGACCGTGGCACCGGCTTCGAGCACCGCCACCGAGGCGCCACGCCGCGCGAGCTGCAGTGCCGCAGAAAGCCCTGTGAAGCCACCGCCGACGATGGCCACATCCACCTGCGCAGGCAAGCCCTGCGACGAGGCCACCGGTGCCGCCAGCAGCGAGTTGTTCCAGTAGGAGTCGAGCTTCATGTTGCGCGTGCTTCGTGGGTTGTGTGATGGGTCATCGCAGACCGGCCACGCCGGCAGGACGCCGGGCGTCCCGGTCCGCATCCTCGACAAGCTGTTTTCGACAGAGTGATGACGAACTGATTGGAGCATTCGGATACGCGACGTGCATTGGGAAATGGGGTGGCCGGACAAAACGAAGTTGTTCAATTCATGGGGCTGGACAGCATGTCATGTGGTTGGCACTTGATGGGTGCAGTCACCCTTCATTGGTGCGTCGCAGCAAAGTCCATCAGCACGCTTTTGAAGCGCAGATTGGCCTCCACCGCCTGGCGTCCCAGGTCCTTGCCGATACCCGACTGGTGGTAGCCCCCCGTGGGAATCACGAAGTCGTCGCTGCGCCCGTAGCGGTTGATCCAGACAGTGCCGGCCGAGAGACCACGCATGGCGCGCATGGCGCGACCGATGTCGGCGGTGTGCACACCGGCCGCCAGACCGTAGTGCTCGTGCGCAGCCAGCGCCAGACCCTCTTCTTCGCTGTCGAAGGTCTGCACGGTCAGCACCGGGCCGAAGATCTCTTCCTGCACCGCCGGGTTGCTGGCCGTCACGCCTTCGATCAGCGTGGGCTGGAAATACGCACCGCCCGGGCCGCCCTCGTACAGGCCGCCACCACAGCGCAGTTGCGCGCCAGCGCCCAGGGCACGCTCGACGATGTCCTGCATGCGCGAGGCCTGCTGCGCCGAGATGATGGGCGGCAGCGTCGCCTGGTCGTCCCAGGTTGCGCCGGGCCGCAGTGCGGCAAATCGCCGCGCAATGCCATCGATCAGCGCCCGGGCCACGCCACGCTGCACGATCAGACGCGAACCCGCCACGCAGACCTGGCCCGCGTTGCCGGTGATGGCACGCGCCACGATGCCCGCCACACGGTCCACGTCGGGCACATCGTCGAACACGAGCTGCGGGCTCTTGCCACCCAGTTCCAACGTCACCGGCTTGGGCCCTTGCAGCGCACAACTGGCCATGATTGCCGCGCCGGTCCGTGTGGAACCGGTGAAGGTCATCTTGCTGATCAGCGGGTGCCGCGTGAGTGCGTCGCCCGTGGTGCGGCCATCGCCCTGCACGATGTTGAAGATGCCGGCGGGCACGCCCGCCTCGATGGCCAGCTCGGCCAGGCGGATGACCGAAAACGGCGTCATCTCCGAGGGCTTGAGCACCACGGCATTGCCCGCGGCCAGCGCCGCCCCCACCTTCCACGACACCATGACCAGGGGGAAGTTCCAGGGCGTGATCGCACCGACCACGCCGTACGGCTCGGCCACCACCAGGCCCAGGTGGTCGTGGCGGGTGGCGGCCACATCGCCGCCAAGCTTGTCGGCGTATTCCGAGAAGAATCGCAGCCCTTCGGCGGTGAAAGGCACGTCCCATGCCGTGGCATCGCGCACCGGGCGGGTGGAGCACACCGCCTCCAGCACCGCCAGGCGTTCAACGTCCGCCTCGATCAGCTCAGCCCAGCGACGCAGCACCCGGGCGCGCTCGCGCGGCGCGCGGCGCGCCCAGTCGGTGTGACGCCAGGCCTGCCAGGCGTTCTGAACGGCGGCGTCCACGGTGCCGGCATCGGCCAGCGGCAGTCCCGCGTGCACCCGCCCGTCGGAGGGACGCAGCACGTCAAGCTGCGCGGTGTCGGGCACCGCATGGCCACCGATGAAGTGGGCACTCTGGACGGCAACGGCACAGGGGTCAAAGATCTGCATGGCACGGGCAAGGAATGGGGAAGACAGATGCCGGCGATGCGCCTGCACAGGCACAAGCGCACACCGGCGAAACCTGCAGTTGATGCTATGCAGAAGCCCCAGCATTTGTCGCCGTACGAGGGCGGCACGCAGCAGCGAATTGCAAACGAACCCGGCCTCACAGCGCATGCTTGCGAATTGCTCGCAAACCCCTATTCGCGCTGGCGAAGCGTGCCGATGTCGTCCAAGATTGCACGCAAATCAACGATGCAGAGGTTGACGAAAATGCTGCTGAAGAACCCGTTTCCCGCCCTGGATGGCGCCAGGCCCGCCGATGACGGCGTGCTGATCCGCCCCATGACTGAAGACGACCTCCCCAGCGCCCACGCACTGTCTTCCGAGCTGCGCTGGCCGCACCGTCTGACCGACTGGGAGCATGTGTTTGCGTCCGCCGAAGGCCTGGTGGCCGAACGCGACGGCAAGATCGTCGCCACTGCGCTGCGCTGGCGCTGGGGCGCGCGGCACGCCACCGTGGGACTGATCATCGTGGCACCCGCCTGCCAGGGCCGCCGCATCGGCCACCGCCTGCTCACCATCCTGCTCGAAGGCCTGGACGAACACACCGTGCTGCTGCAGGCCACCACCGAGGGCCGTGGCCTGTACGAGCGGCTGGGCTTTGTGCGCACTGGCGAGATCCGCCAGCACCAGGGCGTGGCCCAACCTGCACCGCTGATCGCGCTGCCCGAAGGCTGGCGGCTGCGCCCGGTGGGCCAGAACGAGGCGCAGGCCCTGCACCGCCTGGACGAAGCGGCGCGCGGCATGCCGCGGCCCGCACTGATCGACAGCTTGCTGGCCCAGGCGGAGGCCTGCGTGGTGCTGGACCACGACGGCACGCAGCAGGGTTTTGCCATCCTGCGCCGCTTCGGTCGGGGCCATGTGATCGGCCCGGTGGTGGCCCCCGACGCGGACAGTGCCAAGGCCCTGATCGCCCACCTCGCGGGCACCAACGCCGGACGCTTCACACGCATCGACATCGATTTCGATTCGGGCCTGGCGGAGTGGCTGGAGAGCTTCGGGCTGCTGCGTGTGGACGCCGCCACCACGATGGTGCGCGGCAAGCCCCTGCCACACCCTGAGGGCGCCCCCCGGCTGTTCGCCATCGTCACGCAGGCCCTGTGCTGAACGGCCCCACCGCTTCGCCCTGACCGTTTCGAGGCCGGGCACCAGGAGACATGACATGAGCCAGCGATTTGTGCGTTTGGCGGAGAAGAACCGCGCCCGCGTGCGCATCGTGATCGACGGGCAGATGGTCGCCGCACTGGCCGGCGACACCCTGATGGTCGCCCTGCTCAGCCACACGCGACACCTGCGCGAATCCGAATTTGGCGATGGCCGGCGCGCCGGCTTCTGCCTGATGGGCGCCTGCCAGGACTGCTGGGTCTGGACCGCCAGCGGCGAGTGCCTGCGCGCCTGCACCACCGTGGTGGAAGAAGGCATGCACATCGTGACCCACCAACCGGAGGCGACATGGCCCAACCTCGCGTGATCATCATCGGCGCCGGTCCGGCCGGTGTGCGCTGCGCCCAGACCCTGGTAGCCGCGGGACTGCGCCCGACCGTGATCGACGACAACCGGCGCGACGGCGGCCAGATCTACCGCCGCCAGCCCGAGAACTTCACCCGGCCCTATGCCCAGCTCTATGGCACCGAGGCCGCCCGCGCGCAGGCGCTGCACCAGAGCTTCGACGCGCTGCGCGGGCAGCTCGACTACCGGCCCGAGACCCTGGCCTGGAACATCGCAGACCAGCAGGTACACACCATCCAGGACGGGCGGACATCGGCCCTGCCCTACGACGCGCTGGTGATCTGCTCCGGCGCCACCGACCGCCTGATGCCGGTCAAGGGCTGGCAACTGGCCGGCACCTACAGCCTGGGCGCCGCGCAGATCGCTCTGAAGGCCCAGGCCTGCGCCATCGGTCAGCGCGTGGTGTTCATGGGCACCGGCCCCCTGCTCTACCTGGTGGCGGCGCAGTACCTCAAAGCCGGTGCACAAGTGGCCGCCGTGCTCGACACCTCTGCGTTCGCCCGGCGCATCGCCGCCCTGCCCAAGCTGCTGGCGCGGCCGGGCGTGCTGTTCAAGGGCCTGGCCCTGGTGGCGCGCATCCGACGTGCGGGCGTGCCGGTGCTCACCGGCGTCACGCCGCAGGAGATCACAGGCTCGCCGGAGGCTGGCGTGCACGGTGTGGTGGTTCGCGAGGCGAGCGGCGCCACGCGCCGCTTCGAGTGCGATGCGGTGGCCATGGGCTATCACCTGCGCCCCGAAACGCAGCTGGCCGACCTGGCGCGCTGCGCCTTCCGCTTCGACGCCGAGACGCGGCAGTGGCTGCCCGTGGTCGGCGAAGACGGCCGCAGTTCCACCCCGGGGGTGTATCTGGCCGGCGACGGCGCTCGCGTGCTGGGCGCAGACGCCGCCGAGATCGCCGGCCGCCTGGCCGCCCTGGCGGTGCTCAAGGACATGGGTCTGGACAACTCGCCGGGTGAGCTGCAGCGGCTGCGCGCCGAACAGGCCGGCATGGAACGCTTTCGCCAGGGCCTGGCGCAGGCCTTTCCCTGGCCGCAGCAGCAGGCCGCGCAACTGCCGGACGAGGCCATCGTCTGCCGCTGTGAAGCCATCACCGCCGGTGAGCTGCGCCGCGTGGTGTGCGAGATGGGCGCTCAGGAGGCCAACCGGGCCAAGGCCTTCAGCCGCGTGGGCATGGGCCGCTGCCAGGGGCGCTACTGCGCCCATGCGGGGGCCGAGGTGATCGCGCACGCCGCCGGCGTGCCCGTGGAGCAGGTCGGCCGCCTGCGGGGCCAGGCTCCCGTGAAGCCGCTGACCATCCGCGCACGAGGAGACCATGCATGAACACACAGAGCGCTGACGTCGTCATCGTGGGCGGCGGTTTCATGGGCGCGGCCTCCGCATTCTTTCTGCGCCAGCGCGGCGTGTCGGTCATCCTGATCGAGCGCGGCCTGATCGGCCAGCAGGCCAGCGGGGTGAACTTCGGCAACGTGCGCCGCCAGGGCCGCGCCATCGAGCAACTGCCACTGTCCAACCGCTCGCGTGAGATCTGGGTCCGGCTCAAGGAGCTGATCGGCGAGGACGTCGAGCTGCTGCTGGGCGGCCACCTGCGCGTGGGCTACCGGCCCGAGCACACAGAGCGCCTGGAGAAGTACGCACAGGACGCCCAACCCTACGGTCTGGGCCTGCAGATGATGAGCACCGCGATGCTGCGCGAGCGCTTCCCCTACCTCGGCCCGGAGGTCATCTCCGGCTGCTACGCGCCCTTCGATGGCCACGCCAACCCACGCCTGGCGGCGCCTGCGTTCGGGCGCGCGGCCGTGCGCGCGGGAGCGCAGGTGTTCGAGAACACCGAGATCGTGAACATCGGCAAGGTCGGCGAGGACTTTCTTGTGTCCGCCGCCGACGGCCGCAGCTTCCGCGCACCCACGGTGCTGATCACCGCCGGCGCCTGGGGCGACCGCATGAGCGCCGCCTTTGGCGAGCCGGTGCCCATGAAGGTGAAGGGGCCACAGATGTGCGTCACCGAACCGGTGCCCTATGCCATCGCCCCGACCATCGGCCTGGCGACCGACGTCCCTGAAGAGGTCGTGTACTTCCGCCAGGTCGCACGCGGCAACATCGTCATCGGCGGTGGCGGCCACGAGCCGGTGGACATGGTGAACCGCCGCGCCCACGTGCACCCGCGCCGCACCCTGATGACGCTGGAGCAGTTGCCGCGCGTGGTCCCGGCCTTGAATCGCCTGAACATCATCCGCGTCTGGAGCGGCATCGAGGGCTACATGGACGACAGCCGCCCGGTCATGGGGCCGAGCGCGCGTGTGCCCGGCCTGTACTACGCGTTCGGCTTTTCGGGCCACGGCTTCCAGCTGGGCCCGGGTGTGGGCGACGTGATGGCCGAACTGATCCATACCGGCACGACCAGCACTCCCATCGCCCCGTACCACATCGGGCGCTTCGCCCAGCCTGTGGCCCAGGCCGCCTGAGCCGCTTCCACTCACTGCACCCACCGAGACCACCACATGACAACCCAGCTACTGGAACGAGAGACTGCCGACGCCGTCTCGCTCCCCTGCCCGACCTTCGTGGACATGCGCTCCTTTGCGCGCGACCCGCAACAGGGTATTGCCGTCACCGCCCGGCCCGACGACGACCGCTTCCTGTCCGACCGGCGCGTCCTGGCCTGGCCGGCCGGCCCGGTGACGGCAGGGGTGATCGAGCTGAAGCCTGGACAAGGCGAGGTCCCCTCGCTGCCTGCGGACGAGTGCATCCTCGTCCACGAAGGCCAGCTGACCCTGACCCAGACCGATGTCGAGCTGACGCTCAATGCCGGACAGGCCGCGGTGATCCCGCAGGGCGCCGCATTCTCGTGGTCAGCACAGCAACCGGTCACACTCATCTTCACCCGCTACAACCACAGCCAGGCGGGCAACGGCCGCATCATCGCCCTGCAGGAAGCCCCCACGCTCAAGCCCTCGGGCACACCACCGCTGGAGCTGCTGACCACACCGGCTCCGTCCTGCCGCAACCACACCGACTACACCAGCGCCGACGGCGAGTTCATGTGTGGCACCTGGGACTCCACGCCCTATGCGCGCCGCCCCCTGTTCTACCGTCACTACGAGCTGATGCACCTGCTCGAGGGCAGCGTGGACCTCGTGGACGAAAGCGGCCGCAGCCGCACCTTCTCGAAGGGCGACATCTTCCTGGTCGAGCAAGGTGCCCGCTGCACCTGGGAGAGCCGGGAGCATGTGGCCAAGGTCTACGTGATCTACCGTCCCAAGTGAGCGCTGCATGAGCTTCGTCTACAAGGCTGACCCGGTCCGCGGCGCGGTCTGGGCTGAGCGCTTCGCACAGCGGCTGCCGGACTTGCCGTTTCGCATCTGGCCCGATGTCGGCGACCCATCCGAGGTGCGCTACCTCGCGGCCTGGGAGCCCCCCGCCGACCTCGCCACCCGGTTCCCGAACCTGGAGGTGCTGTTCTCCACCGGCGCCGGGATCGACCAGTTCGACTTCTCGGTCATTCCCGAGTCGCTGCCGGTGGTGCGCATGGTCGAACCGGGCATCGTCAACGGCATGGTCGAGTACGTCACGCTGGCCGTGCTGTCCGTTCATCGTGACTGGTTCGGCTATCGCCACCAGCAGCACGCACGCCGCTGGCAGGCTCATCGCGTGCATCCCGCCTCGTCACGGCGCGTCGGTGTGCTGGGCCTGGGCATGCTGGGCCGGGCCGTGCTGGAAAAGCTCAGCGGCTTCGGCTTTGACTGCGCTGGCTGGAGCCGTTCGGCCCGGCCGCTCAAGGGCATCGAAACCCACGCGGGCGAGCAGGGTCTGCAGGCGTTCCTGGCCCGCACCGACATCCTGATCTGCCTGCTGCCCCTGACCGACACCACGCGCGGCATTCTCTCCAAGCCATTGTTCGACCAACTGCCCCAGGGGGCCACCGTGATCAATGTGGGCCGGGGCGGGCACCTGGTGCAGCAAGACCTGCTGCAGGCATTGGACCAGGGCCAACTGTCGTCGGCCATTCTGGATGTGTGCGAGCCGGAACCATTGCCGCCCGCGCACCCGTTCTGGCACCACCCCCAGGTGGTGCTGACGCCCCACATTGCCAGCATGACCCAGCCCGAGACCGCGGTGGAAGCGATGCTGGACAACCTGCGCCGCCATCGGGTGGGTCTGCCCATGGTGGGCCAGGTGGACCGGGTGCGAGGCTACTGACTCAGGAGACAACGCACATGAAGACACTGCTGCTGAAGAAGGAAGAAGTCCGTGGACTGATCGCCATGAAGGAAGTGATCGCCGCCGTGGAAGAAGCCTACAAGGGCTTCAACAGCGGCCAGGTGGTGCAACCGGACTACATCGGGATCGACCTTCACCCACCGCGCGGGGACATCGACTTCAAGCTGGGCTACTACAAGGGCAATGAAATCATCTCGATGAAGGCGTCATCCGGCGGGTTTCCCGACAACCCGACCATCTACGGCCTGCCCAGCGGCATGGGGACCATCCTGCTGTTCGATGCCCGGACCTGTGCGCTGGCCTGTGTGATGGACGGCAGCCTGATCACCGGCCTCAGGACGGGGGCGGCGGGGGCCGTGTCGGTGAAGGCGCTGGCCAGGAAGGACGCCAAACGCGTCACCTCGATCGGCACCGGCAATCAGGCCCGCATGCAGATCCGCGCGATCAGCCAGGTCATGAAGATCGAGGCGGTGCATGCGTGGGACCACCACGCCGATTCGCTGGCCAGCTTCAAGGCCGATATCGAACGCGAGTTCGGCATGCCGGTGCTTGTGGCGAACTCCAAGCAGGAAGCGGTCGAACAGGCCGACATCCTGGTCACCACCACCCGAGGCAAAGGCTCCGTGGTGGAGGCAGGCTGGGTCCGACCGGGCACCCACATCGTGGCGATCGGCACCGACGCCAAGGGCAAGCAGGAGTTCGACCCGGAGATCTTTCGGCACGCCAAGACCGTGGTGGACTCGATCCTGCAGTGCAGCGAAAAGGGCGAAGTGCAGCATGCGCTGCGCCTGAACATCCTCGCCAGGGACCGCATCCATGCGGAGATCGGCGAGGTCTTGCTGGGCCACAAGCCTGGGCGAACGAGCGACGAGGAGATCACGATCTTCGACTCCACGGGCATGGCCATCCAGGACAACACGACCTCCAGCAAGATCTACCAGAACGCGTTGGCCAGCAACGTCGGCACCTTCTTCGAGTTCATCGAGTGAGCACCATGCTTGAACACCCCACCCTGGCGGACATCCACGAGGCCCGCGAGCGGCTGAAGCCGCATATCAAGCGCACGCCGATACTGCGTGCGGAAAAGATCGAGAACGCCGTGGGTTGCCAGCTCTATCTGAAACCCGAAACCCTGCAGGTCACCGGCGCCTTCAAGATTCGCGGGGCACTGAACAAGGCGCTGTCGTTCACCAGGGAACAACTCGGCAACGGTCTGATTGCGACGTCGTCGGGCAACCACGCCCAGGGCATCGCCTATGCCGCCAGGATGCTGGGCGTCAAGGCCACCATCGTCGTGCCGGTGACCACACCCAGGATCAAGATCGAGAACACCCAGGCCCTGGGGGCCGAAGTCATTCTGTTCGACGGTGACACGGCGGCCCGCTGGAAGCGGGTGTGCGAGATTGCGGCAGAGAACAACTACACGGCGGTGCACGGTTTCGAGGACCCGATGGTCATGGCGGGCCAGGGCACCATCGGCTGCGAGATCCTGGAGGATCTGGACGGTGTGGACACCGTCATCGTTCCCCTGGGTGGTGGTGGCCTGATCTCGGGCATTGCCACCGCCATCAAGGAAACGAAACCATCGGTGCGGGTCATCGGCGCGGAGCCCGCCCTGACGCCCAAGTACCACCAGAGCCGGATCAACAAGCAGCGCACCTCGCTGCCGCTGAAGGACACCATTGCCGACGGCGTGCGCATCAGCGTGCCGGGGCAGAACCCCTTCCCCATCATCGAGAAGTACGTGGACGAGATCGTGCTGGTCGATGACGAGCACATCGTCGCGGCCATGCGCGCGCTGGCCAAGGATGCGAAGCTGATTGCGGAACCGGCAGCGTCCATCGGTCTTGGCGCCCTGCTGGCGGGCAGCGTGAAGGTGCGGCCGGACGAAAAGGTCTGTCTTGTGCTGAGCGGCGGCAACTGGAATCTGAGCGACCTCGCAGACATCTACAGATAGCCGCCCGTCGACGCGCCCAGGCGCCGGGCGCTCACAGCCCCATCGCGCCGGGCCCCAGCCTGCGCCGGCCCTTGAAAGCCTCCGATCCCGGTTGCAGAGGATCTCCACCAACCGCAACACTGAGGCACCGCCAGGGCCGCAGTCAACTCGAAAAGTTCGCCGGTCGAATACGGAATTTGGTCCCATCGCGCGAGGCCACAACCGCATATTCAATGGGCCGTTCTTCCTAGAATTTTCTGCACCCACCCGCAAGCAGACAGCCCATGAAATCGCCTGACCAACCGGAAGACAACCAGGAGCCCGCGCTGCTGCGCAGCGCCCGCTGGTTTCGCAAGAACGACCTGCCGGGCTTCATTCACCGCTCCACCCTGGCGGCCGATGGCTGGACGCGTGAAGACCTGATGCACAAGCCCATCGTTGGCATTCTGAATACCTGGTCCGACCTCAACCCCTGCAACCTGAACCTGCGTGCGCTGGCACTGAAGGTCCGCGAGGGCGTGCTCGAAGCTGGCGGGATTCCGTTCGAGATTCCGTTGATGTCGATCAGCGAGAACCTGGTCAAGCCCAGCTCCTTTCCGTTTCGCAATCTGCTGGCGATGGATACCGAGGAAAGCATCCGCGGCTATCCCCTGGATGCCGTGGTGCTGATGGGTGGCTGCGACAAGACCCAGCCGGGTCTGCTCATGGGCGCCGCCAGCGCCAATGTGCCCGCCATCGTGCTCAACAGCGGCCCGGGCACGCCGCGATCGGCCACCGGTGGACACCTGGCCACGGCCAACGGGTTGTGGCGCTTTGTGGACCAACTCCGCGCGGGCTGCCTGTCCATCCAGGCGTTCGAGAACTTCGAGCGACAGACCATGGGCACCCCCGGCCACTGCAGCGAGATGGGCACTGCCTCGACGATGTCCACGCTCAGCGAGGCCTTGGGCATGGCGCTGCCGGGCAGCAGCCTGATCCCCTCCAGCGACGGGCGGCGCAGCCAGATCGCCAAGGCCGTTGGACGGCGCAGCGTGGCGATGGCACTGGGCGGCCCTGCCCCTTCGGACATCCTGGATGCCCGTGCCTTCGACAACGCGATCACGCTGCTGTGTGCGGTCGGCGGCTCCACCAACGCGATCATCCACCTGCTGGCACTCGCGGGCCGTGTGGGCGTGCCACTGACGCTGGACCGTTTTGACGAGATCGCCCGCCGCGTGCCCCTGATCGCGAACGTGCAACCCGCGGGTGAACACCTGACCGAGCGCCTGATGAGTGCCGGCGGTGTCCCGGCACTGTTGCATGTGCTGCGCCCCCTGCTGCATCTGGATGCGCCCACGGTGGACGGCCGGACCCTCGGCCAGATTGCGGACGAGGCTCAGGTGTTCGATGCCGAAGTCATCCGGCCGCTGGATGCCCCCGTCAAGCCAGGCGCCAGCATCGTGGTGGTCAAGGGCAACCTGGCGCCGGACGGCGCGGTCATCAAGAGCTGTGCGGCGTCGCCCGCCCTGTTCAAGCACCGGGGTGCGGCCGTCGTGTTCGACAACGTGCAGAGCCTGGCAGACACCATCGACGACCCGGCGCTGAACATCGACGCCAACAGCGTGCTCATCCTGCGCAACGTGGGGCCGGTGGGCGCGGCCATGCCCGAGTGGGGCATGTTGCCCCTGCCCCGCCGCCTGATGGAGCAGGGGGTGACGGACATGCTGCGCATCTCCGATGCACGCATGAGCGGCACAGCCTATGGCACCTCGGTCCTGCACGTGTCGCCCGAGGCGGCCGTGGGCGGCCCGTTGTCGCTCGTGCGCACCGGAGACATCATCGAACTGGATGTGTCCGAGCGCCGGCTCGAACTGCTGGTCAGCGACGAGGTTCTGGCCCAGCGCCGCAGCGAGGTGCCGCCCTTGGCGCCGTCACCCCATGTCCGGGGCTACCGGCACCTGTACATCCGCGAGGTCGAGCAGGCCCACCAGGGATGCGACTTCCGATTCCTGAAGGGTGCCAACGCGAACACGCTGCCCGAAGGCCTGTTCGACGGCTGGGTGGGTGGCTGGTGATGGGGGCGTCAACCATGAAAGTGCTGTATCGCTCCGATGTCGCCCGCGGCCCCGCATGGCAGCAACTGTTCGCAAAGCTTGCGCCGGACGTGGATTTCCGTGTCTGGCCCGATGCGGGCAACCTCGACGAGATCGAGTACCTGATCGCCTGGCAGGTGCCCCCGAACTTCATCGCGGCCTTGCCACGGCTGAAGGTGCTGTTCTCTTCCGGCGCGGGGGTGGATCACATCGACACCGCCGCCGTCCCGTCGCACGTCTCGATCGTGCGGATGGTCGAGCCCGGCATCATCAACGGCATGCTGGAGTACGTGACCCTGTCGGTGCTGGCCCTGCACCGGCATTTGTTCGAGTACCAGGAATTCCAGCGGCAAGGACTGTGGCAGCCCATCGAGGTCTATCCGCCATCGACCTGTTCGGTCGGCGTGATGGGTCTGGGTGTGCTGGGTCAGGCCGTCCTGGAGCGCCTGGGCGTGTTCGGGTTCACACGGCTGGGCTGGAATCGATCACCCAGGGCATTGCCCGGTGTCCGCTGCCTTGATGGCGAGGGGACCCTGAACGAGTTCCTGGGCCAGTGCGACATCCTGATCTGCCTGCTGCCCCTGACCGACGCCACCCGCGGCATTCTCGATGCGCGCCTGTTTGCGGCCCTTCCCGCCGGCAGCGCCCTGCTGCATGTGGGGCGCGGCGGTCATCTGGACCAGGCTGCCCTGCTGGACGCGCTCGACAGCGGCCACCTCAAGCGCGCTGTTCTGGACGTCTGCGATCCCGAGCCACCGCCCTGCGACCATCCGCTGTGGCGACACCCTCGCGTCGTGCTCACACCGCATGTGGCCAGCATGACCCAACCAGAAACCGCCGTTCCCGTGCTGATTGACAACCTGCGCCGCCACCGACGCGGCGAGCCACTGCTGGACGAGATCAATCGCAGCAACGGCTATTGATCGACCGATCGATTCTGGCCAGGCAACGCCGCCCCGGGGGCAGCCTGGACGTGTTCATTCCCCCCAACGAAAGGCCACTGCCATGTCCATAGTCTTCAAACCCAAGTACATCAGCTTCGACTGCTACGGCACTCTGACCAACTTCCAGATGGCGCCCTGGGCCCGCAAGCTGTTTGCCGACCGCATCAAGCCGGAGGAGATGGATCAGTTCTGCAAGGACTTCGCGGCCTATCGCCTGGACGAAGTGCTGGGCGACTGGCAACCCTACTACGACGTGGTGTTCAACTCGGTGCTGCGCACCGCCAACCGCTGGGGTGTGCCGTTTCGCGAGTCGGATGTCGCCGAGATCTATGCGGCCGTGCCGACCTGGGGCCCGCATCCTGACGTGACCGCCGGCCTGGCCAAGATCGCCGGCAAGATCCCGCTGGTGATCATCTCCAACGCCATGGACCATCAACTGGTGCACAACGTGGAGAAGCTGGGTGTGCCCTTCCACCGTGTGTACACCGCACAGCAGGCCAAGGCCTACAAGCCGCGCCTGCGCGCCTTCGAGTACATGATCGACCAGCTCAACGCCAAGCCGGAAGACTTCCTGCACGTCTCATCGAGCATGCGGTATGACCACATGTCGGCACGCGACGTCGGCATCAAGGACAAGGCCTTCGTCAACCGCGGGCACGAGCCCGGCGTGCCGGACTATGGCACCGTCGAGATCCGTGACATCGGCGGTCTTGCTGCACTGGTGGGTCTGTGATCGGATCAGCGGCTGCAGCAACTGCAGCCGCTGACACCACCCGCCGCAGGGACGGGCTGGCAAGCGCCTGCGACAGCGCCTGCGATAGCGCCTGCGATAGCGCCTGCGATAGCGCCTGCGATAGCGCCTAGAACTCAGCGACCTTGCCCCATGCCGAGGCGCTGAACCGCTCCGGCCGGAAGGGTGCCGGATCGAAGAGGGGTCGTGCACCGGTGGCCAGATCGGCGATCAGGTGGCCGGCGCCGGGGCCGATGCCAAAGCCGTGCCCGGAAAAGCCCGCAGCCAGGATGAAGCCCGGCACACCCGGCACCTCGCCGATGCCGGGCACACCGTCCGGCGTGCTGTCGATGTAGCCGGCCCAGGTGTGGGTGATCGGGGCGTCACGCAGCTGGGGCAACAGATCGATGGCGCGGTGGCGGATCTTGCGGACCATGCGCTCATCGGCCTTCGGATTGAGGATGCGCACCCGTTCCATTGGCGTAGGCGCGTCGAGGCGCCAACGCGCCAGCGATTCATGGCCGTTGTGAATCCCTTGCAGGCCACCCGGGCGGACCTTGCGCCAGCGCTGGGCAAACATCGGCAGGAACTGGGGCGCGAAGCGCAACAGCTGCATGGTCGGGTCCACATGCCCGCTGCCGCTGATGGCCAGGGCGTAGCGACCGTCGCTGCGGCGCGTCACCGACACATCCGCGCTCACCAGGGCATCCGGCAAACGCTGCGCCACGGGCGCCACACTCAGGATGGACTGGCGGACCGTCGCCTGGGGAAACCGGATGCCCAGCTGGCGGCAGAACGAAGACGCCCAGGCACCGCCGGCGAGCACGGCGGTTCTGGTCTTGATGACACCGGCTTCGGTGATCACGCCGCTGACACGCCCGCCCTCCAGCTCGATGCCGCGAGCCGCACAGTGCTGGTGGACGCTGCCGCCGAGCCTGATGAGCGCGGCAGCCACAGCAGGCGCCGCCTTGCCAGGGTCGGCGGTGCCATCGCTGGGCGAGAAGACACCGCCCTTCCAGGCACGGCCGGTCGCCCGTCCGCGCTCGGCGGCCTCGCGGCTGCTCAGCATGTGGGTGGTCACGCCCACGGTCCTGGCAAAGTCGCGCCAGCGGGCCCACCGTGCAATCTCGGCCTCGTCATTGCTCAGGTACAAGAGCCCGCAGCGACGAAACCCCGTGTCTTCGCCACTCTCGGCGGCAAATTGCTCCCACAGGTCCAGGCTCTTGCTCGCCATCGGCAGTTCACGGGCGTCGCGGTTCTGCTGGCGGCACCAGCCCCAGTTGCGGCTCGATTGCTCGGCACCGATCCGGCCCTTTTCGACCACGGCGACCGACACGCCGCGCCGGGCCAGGTAGTAGGCGGTGAAGACACCGATGATGCCGCCGCCGATCACGACGACGTCGGCGGCAGCCGGCAGCTTGTTTGAAGTCTGTATGTGTTGCAGCGGAGGAGACATGGTGGATCCGTTTCGTCACTCAGGAGATGGATCCGGAAAAGTCTAGGCCGCATGCCCCTTGCACCCATGCCGTATTGGGGGGCCGGTGCACAGCACACTGCGATTGTGTGCGCCCCTGTCAGCAGATCCTGCCGCCGGCCTGTGCCCGCGCAGCCCTACTCCCAGCGCTTGCGGGTCGCAATGATGTTCAACGGGTACTCGCGCCGGTTCAACGGCTGACGTAGAACGATGCGGCTGGCGAAACGTTCGATGCCCATGTCGCCCTCCAGCATCTTGTCCATCAGCGCCTGGAAGTAGCCGATGCCTGGCGCCACGATCTTCAACAAGTAGTCGTAGCCGCCACTGACGTTGTAGCACTCGATGATCTCTTTGTGTCTTGCTGCGCCCTCCTCGAACTTTCGGAAGTCCTGGGGGGTGTGACTGCCGAGGGTGATCTCCGAGAACACGACAACATGCTCGCCCAGCTTTTCCAGTGCGATGTCGGCACCAAAGCTGCGGATCAGTCCGACCGCCTGCATGCGCTTGGTGCGCAGCAGGCAGGGGCTGGGACTGAGGCCCACGGCATCTGCGAGGTCGACGTTCGAACAGCGCCCTTCGCGCTGAAGATGCTCCAGGATCCTGAGATCGAACCGGTCGAACGAAACCACGGATGTCATGGCGCCACCGTGCCGTCAGCTCGCCTGGGACGCCGCACGCTGTGCCTCGGACAACGACTGGTCCAGCACATCGATCACCATGGTGGCCTGCTCCGCCGACAGCACCAGCGGCGGACGGATCTTGAGCACGTTGTGCCCTTGGGCGCAGGCGCTGAGCAGCACGCCCTTGTCGCGCATCAGGTTGACCACCCGGCTGGTCAGGTTGCGATCCGCCGCCCGCGTCGTGCGGTCCGAGACGAGTTCGACACCCACAAAGAGCCCTGCGCCGCGCACATCGCCAATGGCTTCATGTTTGGAGGCAAGCCCGGTGATCCCCTCCAGCAGCAGCTTGCCGACCTTGGCGGCGTGTGGCACCAACTGTTCGCGCTCGATGGTCTGCAGCACTGCCAGGGCCGCAGCGCACGAGACGGTGTTGCCGGCGAAGGTATTGAAGTAGCGCGAGTACTCGCCGAACTCCGCCAGGGCGTCGGCTGTTGCCAGCAGGCCGGCGATGGGCTGGCCATTGCCCATGGGCTTGCCCAGGGTGACGATGTCGGGCTTGAGGCCGTGGCGCTGGAAGCCCCACATGTGCGCGCCAGTGCGCCCGAAGCCGGGCTGCACTTCGTCGGCGATGAACAGGCCGCCGGCGCGCTTGATCGCTTCGACCGCGCCCTTCAGGAACCCTGCAGGCTCGGGCAGGATGCCGTCGCTGGTGAAGAGCGAATCGACGATCAGCGCCGCCGGCTTGATGCCGTGGCGTTGCAGGTCGGCGATGGCCGCCTCGACGTCACGCGTGAAGCGCTCGCCCAGGTCAGCGCCCTCGGCGTGGTACTGGCGCGGCGCCGGCACCAGGCGAACATGCGCCCCGAGGTCGACTGTCGGGCCCAGCGAAGGCGAGAACTGCGACACGGCATCGGTGATGCCGTGATAGGCCGTGTCGGTGACGACCACGCCCGTGCCACCGGTGCACACCTTGGCGATGCGGTAAGCCAGGTCGTTCGCTTCGCTCCCGGTGCAGGTCAGCATCATGTGGGCCAGATCGGTGTCCGGTACGCTGGCGAGCAGGCGCTCGGCCAGTTCCAGGATGGTGGCGTGCAGATAGCGCGTGTTGGTCGCGAGGGTCTGCACCTGGCGGCAGATGGCGTCGGCCACTGCGGGGTGGCAATGCCCGAGCGACGTGACGTTGTTGTACGCATCCAGATAGCGGCGGCCCTGCGGGTCGATCAGCCACGCGCCTTCGCCGCGCACGATGTGCAGGGGGTGTTCGTACATCAGCCGGTAAGCCGGACCGAGCAGCGCATTGCGCCGCGCAATCATGGCCTCGGTGGCGGGGTCGACCTTGGCTCGCCCGGGAATGTAGGCGTTGACCATGTTGAAGTCGGCGGTGGTCTTCATGAAGAGATTCCTTGGTAGGACGGCCTCAGCAGACGGCCACGCACTTCGTGGCGGGGAAGGTCCGCCAGCTGCGAGAGCGCCTCCCAGGCTGCCGGGTTGTGGCGCATGATGTACGCGCGGTTCTCGGGGTAGCGCCGCACGCGCCACTCGGAAATCAGGGCGGTGATGAGGTGGCGCGTCGCCATCAGGTCACCCACGATGTCCTGCTCGGGCTCGGTCAGTGGCAGCACGGACTGGTAGGCCGCGACAAACTGCGCCGGCCCCTCGAACGGGTCGGTGTTGCCGGTCATGTGAAAGGCCGCAGCGGTGGCCACCTCGCCCACCAGGGGCGCATGAAGCATGTCGCCGAAGTCGATGATGCCGGTGATGCGCTCGTGGTCATCGGGCGCGACCAGCACGTTGTAGAAGTGGTAGTCGTTGTGTATCACTTGCGAGCGCACGGAACCCAGGCGGGGCAGCACGTGTTCGGTGAAACGCGTCATGAACGACTGCGCCAGCGTGCGCCGTGGCCCGTGGGGCAGACTGTCCAGCTGCACCGTGAGCCGGTGCGCCGCCGACACGTTCCACAGCAGCTCGTGAGCGGCCGCAGGGTGGGTGAAACCTTGCAGGGCGAGGTTCAGCGCCGCCAGCACCCGCCCCATGGCCAGGCGTTGCGCGGCGGTGCGCGGTGTCTCCCGGATCTGGGTGCCTTCCAGGTAGGTGAACATGCGCACCGTGGCCCGGACACCATCGGCGAGCACCACGGTGTCACGGGTCTGGCCGTTCAGCGTGTGCACCACGCGGGGCACAGGCAGTGCGGGCGAGGTGCGGGCCACGTGCTCCAGCGCGGCGATCTGGAAGTCCACCAGCGGCACGGGCTCGGAGACGTTGCTGATCTTGAACACGTAGCGTGTGCCATCGGCCGTCTCCACGGCGCAGTTCTGGTCGCGCTCACCGGCCAGCGGCCTGATGGTCGTGCCGTCGATGCCATAGAGGCGCGCCACCAACGCCTGCACCTCGGCCGCAGCGAGGTTGGGCGCCGCGGTGCTCAGTTGCGCTGCGTCGTGCGGGCACTCCGGCGGCGCGGCCCCGGACGGTCCACGGGATGTGTCGAGGCTGAACATCAGAGGCCCAGCAGCGCAGGGAGCTGGCGAACGTCGGTGAGGCGGTTCACGCCGTAGTCGCTCGACGTGGGCTCATGGCCGCGGTCGATGAAGGCTCTGGCCATGAAGCCCAGATCCGACGCCGTCATCAGGTCGTACCTGAAACTCGACGAGACGTGCATCATCTGTTCGGGCCCGCAGCCGAGCTCATCGAACATGTACTCGAAGGCCTGCATGCGCGGCTTGTAGGCGCGCGCTTCCTCGGCGGTGCAGACCTTGTGGAATGGAGCCTTGAGGTGCGCAACGCTGTGGGGAATGAGGTCCACCATCGAGTTGGACAGGATCACCAAGGGCACGTGCGGCGCGATGGCCTCCAGCACCTCCACGACGTTCGGGTGGGGCTGAAAGGTCGGCACCGCTGCGTACAGGGCGGCCGCATCCGATGACAGGTACTCGATGCCATGCTTCCTGCACGCGCGCTGAATGGCGTTCTCCACCACGTCATGGAAGGGTTTCCAGTCGCCCAGCACCTCGTCGAGGCGATAGGCACGGAAGCTGTCCAGAAACGCGGGCATGCGCTCGGCTGGCACGCGGTCCTTGAACAGGAGCTTGGCCGTCGGTCCCATCTCGAAGTTGATGAGGGTGCCGTAGCAGTCGAAGCTGATGAATCTGGGTTTGAAGGTCATGGGTCGCTCCGGTGAGTCAAGACAAAACAAGTCTATGGTTGGCCCCCGTTCAGGAGATGCCGTATCGATGTCGTCAGCGCGCAGATTCGTTGTCAATGTGCGGGGTGCCTGGCACTTCTTGCCAGGCTCGTCCGGAACCACCTCACCTCACCGGGCACCTGAACACTCCGGCGCACCGCGGCCAAACGATGTGCTGTATGGCGTGCAACAACCGCAGGCTGCTGCGTGCGCGCACCTCAAAGCAGCACCACCTTGGCTGGCAGTCCTCCTAAGCTAGGACGCATGAAATGAAGCGGCCTTGCCACTCGCACCGCCCCTCGAGTCTCCGTCCACTGTCGCCAACTGATGCAGCCATGACCCACTCCGAAGCCCTGCCCCAGATCGCCGCGCTCGACGCGCTGGATCGTGCCCACCTCATCCACCCCGTTGCGCCCTGGCGTGAGCACGAAGCGCGCGGACCCAACATCCTCACCGGCGCCCAGGGCATCTGGCTGACCGATGCGAGAGGCCATCAACTGCTGGACGCGTTTGCCGGCCTGTGGTGTGTGAACGTGGGCTACGGGCAGGAGAGCGTGGTGCAAGCCGCGGCCGCGCAGATGCGCCGACTGCCCTATGCCACCGGCTACTTCCACTTCAGCAGCGAGCCGGCCATCCGCCTGGCCGAGAAGCTGGTGCAGATCACGCCGGGCTCGCTGCGCCACGTCTACCTCACGCTGGGCGGCTCGGAATCGGTGGACGCGGCGGTGCGCTTCATCGTGCAGTACCACAACGCCATCGGCAAACCGGCCAAGAAACACTTCATCGCGCTGGAGCGCGGCTACCACGGCTCTTCGTCCACCGGTGCCGGCCTCACGGCGCTGCCGGTGTTCCACCGCGGCTTTGACCTGCCGCTGCCCACCCAGCACTACATCCCCTCGCCCAATCCCTACCGTGCTGCCAACCCGGCCGATGGCCAGGCCATCATCGACGCCTCGGTGGCGGCGCTGAAGGCCAAGGTGGCCGAGCTGGGCGCCGACAATGTGGCCGCATTCTTCTGCGAACCCATCCAGGGTTCAGGTGGTGTGATCGTTCCGCCCGAGGGGTGGCTCAAAGCCATGGCCGAAGCCGCCCGTGCGCTCGACATCCTGTTCGTGGTGGACGAGGTCATCACCGGCTTCGGCCGCACCGGCCCCATGTTCGCCTGCAACGCCGAAGGCGTGGAGCCCGACCTGATGACCGTGGCCAAGGGCCTGACCTCAGGCTACGTGCCGATGGGCGCGACCCTGATGTGCGACAAGGTCTACGCAGCCATCGCCGATGGTGCGCCCAAGGGCGCTCCCATCGGCCACGGGGCCACCTACTCGGCGCATCCGGTGAGTGCCGCCGTGGCGCTGGAGGTGCTGCGCCTGTACGACGATGGGGGTGTGCTGGCCAATGGCCAACGCGTGGCACCTGTGTTCGCTCAGGGGCTGGACGACCTGCTGAGTCACCCGCTGGTGGGCGACTCGCGCCACCGCGGCCTGCTCGGCGCGCTGGAGCTGGTGAGCAACAAGGCGACCAAGGCCGGCTTCGACGCCGTGCTGGACCTGCCCAGACGCATGGCGGCCACCGCCTACCGCAACGGCATCGTGTTCCGCGCGTTCGGCGACAACATCCTGGGCTTTGCCCCGGCCCTCACCTTCACCGAGTCGGACTTCGGCCTGATGTTCGAGCGCCTGAAAAAGACGCTCGACGATGTGCTGGCCGAGCCGGACGTGCGCGCCGCACTGAAAGACTGAACACTGGCATTCCACGGGTCCGCAGGCCCCTGCGCCACGGCAGAATGTCTGCACTCCAACAGTCCACAGGCCACTGCGATGAACGACGCCACCAAGATCGATCGACTCGACCTGCGCATACTGGCACAGCTGCAGAAGAACGGGCGCATGACCAACGTGGACCTGGCCGACGCGGTGGGCTTGTCGCCCAGCCCCTGCCTCATCCGGGTCAAGCGGCTGGAGCAGGCGGGCTACATCGCAGGCTACGGAGCCCACCTGAGGCTGGAGAAACTGGGCGACACGCTCACGGTGTTCACCGAAGTCACGCTGGCCGACCACCGCCGCGAGGACTTCGCCCGATTTGAGGCCGCGATACGCGAAGTGGACGAGGTGCTGGAGTGCCACCTCGTCAGCGGCGGCTACGACTACCTGCTTCGCTTTCTGACCCGTGGCGTCAACCACTACCAGGAAGTGATCGAGGAACTGCTGGAGCGCAACATCGGCATCGCGAAGTACTTCAGCTACATCGTGATCAAGTCACCCTTCATCAAGACTCACTACCCCATCGAGCGCCTGTTTCCGCACCAGCGCTGAGAAGGCATTCGGACGACCTGTCCGCTCGTCCTTCCATTTGCTCCGGGCCAGACATCGCGCCACGTGATCGCCGCAGCGAAGACGTTGTCTGGCGCGCGCGCTCGAACCCTGGCGCTCGCCGTCGTGCAGGGGAGTCATCGGTTGCGGCAGAGGCGGCGCCGCTCAGGTGGCGTCAGGGGTGCGATGCCCTGCGAGCGACAGCCGACGCAGATGCACCGCCGCCGCACAGGCAAGCACCAGCCCCAGCGTGGCCTCCGCCCAGATGGTGGCATTGGTCATGAGGGTGTGTTCGGAACACAGGGCCAGCGTGTAGTGAAGCAGGCCGGCGAGTCCGCACAGGCCGTAGACCAGCACCAGCACCGCCGCCAGCCTGGGCCAGCCGGCGCGCCGCGCCAGCAGCGAGCCGCCGCCGAACGCCGCAACGCCCAGCCACGCCAGGTACACGGACTCCCGCGTGAACGAAGCCGGCAGGCCGGGGTAGATCGCGATGAACTCGGCGTTGTGGACGAAGTGCGCCAGGCTGGCCAGGGTGTACAGGACAAAAAGCAGGCTCATGGCGCTACAGGTCCTTCGCGTAACGACGCAGCATCTCTTCCTGCGTCTCGACAGGCGCCTCCAGCCCGGCCTGCTCCTTGATCATCTGGCCCATCGTGGGCAGGGCCGAACGCTCGATGTGCAAGGCGGGGTCCCACAGCCGCGAGCGCATCAGGGCCTTGGCGCAGTGCAGATAGGCCTCCTGCACGCTCACCCGGATCACCACCTTGGGGGCGCGGCGCTCGTCGGCGCAGCGGGCAATGTCATCGGCGGCGCACGACAGCACGGCCCGGCCGTTGACGCGCAGGGTTTCGTCCACGCCGGGCACCAGGAACAGCAGTCCGAGCTGGCCGGTCTCGACGATGTTCTGCAAGGAGTCGAGCCGGTTGTTGCCAGGGGAGTCGGGCAGCAGCAGATCACCGTTGTCGAGCACCTGCACGAAGCCCGGGGGGCCGCCCCGGGGTGAGGCGTCGAGGCGGCCGTCGCGACCGGCCGTCGACAGCACCACAAAGGGCGACAAGGCGATGAAACGCCGACAGTGGACGTCCAGGGCCGGCATCTGCTTGCGCAAGGCGCGCTCGCCAGGTGCCGCATACAGGCTGCGAAGCTGTTCGAGGGAGGTGATGTGCATCGGTGACCAGGGCATGGGATCGGGTGGGCGGGCGTGGGGCAGCGGCGGCTGAGGGCCGGCGCGGCAGCCGCCATCATGCGCGATGTCGCACGACACCGGCCTGCGCCGGTGTGCCGATGCGTGACACTGTAGGCTTGAACACGATCGCCACGCCCGCCCCGACCTGGCCGCCTGCCGCCGGCCGCCGCGCCACGCTGCCGCGGTGCCTGACCCTGGCCCTGCTGCTGCATGTGCTGGTGGTGGTGCTGGTGGGCACGGCGCCGGGCGGTGGCTCGCCCTGGGGCAGCGTCGATGGCGGCCCATTGCGTGTGACCTGGCGCGAAGCGCCCTCGGCACCTGGGGCAGAGCGGCCGGGAGCACCCCGGCCAGGACCACCCGGCCCCGCGACGGCCCCGGCCACGTCGGCCACGTCGGCCACG
>CBFGPV010000037.1:0-30475 GCA_965650765.1 uncultured Burkholderiales bacterium | reverse complement strand
GGCCTTCGCGCACCGGTGCCGCGCCGTCGAAGACGTGCACATGGCAATCCCAACCAGGTGGCACGGGCAGGGGATCAGTCACGGGTGATGCCCCGCGCCTTGATCACGCCGGCCCACAAGGTGCGCTGGTCCCTGAGGAAGGGGCCGGGTGCACCCGAAAAGACATCACCGCCCAGGGCACGCACGCGCCCCAGCACTTCCGGGTCGGCCATGGCGCGGCGGATGGCGCCGGCCAGCCGGTCCTGCACCGCACGGGTCACGCCCGAAGGCGCCAGCACCGGGTTCCACTCGAGCACCTCATGCCCCTTGACACCAGCCTCGGCCATGGTGGGGACGTCGGGCAGGGCGCGGCAGCGCACGGGCGCGGTCACGGCCAGCGGGCGCAGCCGGCCGGACTGGATGTGACCCAGCGACGAGGCCACGTTGGCAAAAAACAGCGGCACCTGCCCGCCCATGACGTCGTTGAGTGCCGGGCCGCCACCGCGGTAGGGCACATGGGTCAGCTCGACCCCGGCCAGCTGTTCGAACAGGGCCCCTGCCAGATGCTGGGCCGAGCCATTGCCCGACGAGGCATAGGCCAGCGCCCGCGGCCTGGCGCGTGCCAGGCGCAGCACGTCGGCCACATTGCGCGCCTCGAACCCCGGCGTGCAGACCAGCACGTTCGGGAACTGGGCCAGCACCGCCAGCGGTGCGAAGGCGGTGTCGGGGTCATAGGGCAGCTTGGGGAACAGGGCCGGATTGACCGCATACGACGAGGCATCCAGCAGCAGGGTCGAGCCGTCTGGCGTGGCACGTGCCACCTGGCCGGCCGCGATGGTGCCGCTGGCGCCAGGCTTGTTCTCGACGATCACGCTCTGGCCGAGGACTTCGGCCATGCGCGGGGCGATCAGCCGGGCCATCACGTCCGCACCGCCACCGGCCGGGTAGGACACCAGCAGCGTGACGGGCTTGCCGCCGGCGATCTCGGCGGCCCGGGCTGGCAGTACAAACGCAGCGGCCAGGCCGGCGGCAGTGGCGGCGAAGCCGCGGCGATTCAGGCGAGTCAAGGGCATGAGGTGTCTCCGGTTCGGGGTCAGGTGAGGGTCACGGTGTAGTGAAAGGCGTGCGCATCGCCGCGCGAGACGCGCATCTCCACGCAGCGGCCGGCGAGGTCATGTGCCTGTCGGGTCACGACCGCACAGGGGTGGCCGGCCTGGAGCTGCAGCGCACGCGCCTGGGCGGCGGTCAGTGCGGCGAAGGCGATCTCGTCGGTGGCCCGTGTCACATGCACGGCACACCGTTGCGCAAACAGGGGATAGAGCAGGTCGCCCCAGTCACCGGGGTCGCCGTCGACCAGGGCGCTGAATTGAGGCAACGGCAGCCAGATGTCTTCGAGCAGGCAGGGCTGACCGGCCAGGGAGCGCAGGCGCTGGAGGTACAGCACCGGCTCGCCGCGGCCCAGCCCCAGGCGGCGCGCCACCTCGGCCGACGCACTGACACTGCGCCGCGCCAGGATGCGCGAGCGGGGCACCTCACCGTCGGCCGCGCCGAAGCGGAAGAACCGCAACATCGGTGCGCCGCTCAGCCCGGCGCGCACGAAGGTGCCTCGCCCGTGCACCCGCTCGATCAGGCCCTGGTCGTCGAGCACGTCGAGTGCCCGGCGCAGCGTGCCCAGGGCCACGCCATGTTCGGCCGCCAGCGTGGTCTCCGCAGGCAGGGCCTGCCCGGGCGGCCATTCACCCGCCACGATGCGCTGGCGCAAGGCGGCGGCCAGCGCACCGTAACGGCTCTGGCCAGGTTCGGCAGGAACAAGCGACAGCGGCGGTGTGGTCATGGTCGGCCCGGGTCCAATCACATCAGGGATGGTTGCGAAGTATAGTCCTCTATAGGACTAGTTCAAGCGAGCAATTTCACCAGGCGCCGTCGTCCTCCTCCTCCATCTTGATGGTTGCCAGTCGGCCGACGCTGCCCTCTAATCATGTTCAGGGCATCCGACGCCGGGTGCCGCACAGGCGGGGTGGACCATGGCCACGGATGCTGCAGGAGGCGCCGTTCCGGTTCCGGCGGATCGATCCGTCTGGGACCGCTTGCTGGACACGCTCGGGATCACCGCGCGCGTGCTGGCGGGCCTGGGTGACCGCCTGGGACAGCCGCTGCTGAGCACGCGCCAGCTGGGCGCGGCCATGGCGGGCACGCTGCTGGGGCTCTACCTGATCCAGTCTGCGCTGTACGTTCGGTCGGGATGGGGGGTCGAAGACCTGCTCGGCTGGGTCGACCAGGGCGCCACGGGGCCGGTGCAGGCGATGCTGGGCCTGTGGGGCGCCTGCGGGCAGTTGCTCGCCTGGGCCTATCTGGGCCTGGACGGCCTGATGTTCGTGCCGCTGTATGCCGCCTTCCTGCTGCAGTTCGGGCACAAGCTCGCCCTGGTGCTGACCCGTGAACGCCGCCCCGATGCGGTCGTGCCCTGGCGCAGCCTGCTGGCGGTGTTCACCGTGCCGACCTGGGTCCTGCTGGTGGCGGACGTCATCGAAAACGCCGGGGGCCTGGCCCGCCTGGATCCCGGTCACGGCACCCTGGCGGCCGCCGCCTTGAGCCTGTGTTCCATCGGCCTGGTCTGCCGGCTGCCGATCACGCGCCAATGGTGGCACGAGCAGGGTGTGGTGGTGGTGCTGATCACGCTGGGCGCCGCCGTGCTGGTCGTTCCGGCCTGGGCCTGGTGGAGCACAGCCTGCCAGCCGTCCGGTCTGGGGCCCTGGCAGCTCAGCTGTGGGGCGCATCAGGTCAAGCCGCTGGCGATGGGGGCCGTGGCGCTGGTGCTGATCGCCGGGGTGTTGCTGTGGCTCACCGGCGCGATGCTGCGCCATGCCTCGGCAGCGACGGCCGACGACCCGCTCGTCACCGAACCCGTCAGGCGTGCCCGGTTGCGCCGTGCGATGGCCGACTGCGCCTGGCGCAGCCGCTACGTGCTGCTGGTGCTGGCGCTGATGACCGGCCTGACGGTCGGCATGGACCAGTCGCGTGATGTCGTGGCGGCCATTGCCGCCGCCCTGCACAACGGATTCATCGGGACCGACGGCGACGGCTTCAGCCGGATGCTGGGCGCGGTCCTGGTGGTGCTGGCCTCGGCCTGGGCCCTGCGGCTGTTCGTCTTCAGTTGCTGGTTGTGGACGCGCAGTGCCTGCCAGCTCCTCGGGCACGGCGAGGGCCCGGAAGGCGGGTCGCCGGCCACCGCGGACGAATTGCGCTACGAGGACATCTTCGCGCGCGACTGGGCCCGGCTGCTGTCGATGTGGCCGGTCGGATGCATCGTGGTGCTGTGCGGCCAGGCGCTGCGTGACATGGCGCAGGCGCAGTTCGGCGGGCCCACCGCTGACGGCAGCCGGCTCGCCTGCCTGGGCCCGAGCGCCGGCGTGCTGGTCTTCGGGCTGGGGGTGATCCTTGGCGGCGGCTGGTTCCTGCGCCACCGCGCCCAGCTGGCCTCGAGCGGCGGCTACTACAACGTGCTGCGCTGGGACGGCTGGCGCGAATACGCCGGTTTCTCCAGCCGGGTGGTCGGGTGCGAGTCCCGATCGGCCTGGCGGCGTGAGGGCAAATACAGCCTGGACGGCATGGTGAGGCACTGGCGCATCACGCCCGACCTCCTGCCGATCGTGGCGCTGGCCCTGCTGATGCTCTGTCGTCTGATCGACGTGATCCCGTCCACCTGGGTGCCGTGGACGGGGGATCGGGTGCCCACGATGGCGCTGCCGGTGATCCTGCTGTCGCTGGCGGTCTGGCTGAGCTTTTTCGGCTGGCTGTCGATGCTCGAGATCCATCAGGCCCGGCCCTGGGTGCTGCTGCTGGTCGTGCTGGTCGGGGCATTCGGCACGCTGGGCTGGGCCGACAACCACCGGCTGTGGCCGCCGGTGGACAACAACACGACCGATCCGGCGGGGCTGCTGCGGATGTGGGCCTGTGCGCTGCTGCTGGCCGCCGTGCTGGTGGCCACCTACGTGGTGGCCCTGAGAAAGGCATGGGCCGTCACCGACCGCACGCAGCGCATGTCGCGGCGCAGTCTGCTGGCACTGCTGGCATCGCTGGTCGGCGGGCTGGTGGTCGTGATGCTGCTGGGCAATGACATCGCGACCAGTCGGCGGCCTCACGACAACCCCCCGCAGGCGTCTTCCCGCCCCCGGCTGGATGCCGCGCTGGCGCAGTGGCTGTCGCACTTGTGCCAGCCGGGCAGCGACAAGTCTGCGAGCTGCGCGCTGCCTCTGGACGATGCGGGTGGCTTCACGGTGTACTTCGTGTCCACCGAGGGCGGCGGCATCCGGGCCGCGGTCTGGACGGCCCTGGCGCTGCAGCGCGCCACCGAACTCGATGCGGCCTTCGAGGCGCGCACCTTCTCGATCTCGGGGGTGTCGGGCGGGGCGGTCGGTGCGGCGGTGTACCGCGCCTGCCGGCAGGCAAGCGGGCCGGCGTCTGAGTGCATCGACCGGTTTGCATCGACGGATCTGCTGTCACCGCTGCTGGGCGCATGGCTGCTGGACGACGGCATTGCGCGGGTGCTGCCCACCTCGTTGTGTCGTACCCCCGGCTGCGGCTTCATGTCGCGCGGTGCCTGGTTCGAGCAGGGGCTGGAGGCGGCGGTGCCGGGCCTGCGGCACACCCTGGTGCAGTCCGGGCCCGCGGCGGGCGTGGCCACGGCGCACCGGCCCTACCTGCTGCTCAATGCCACCTGGATCGAAACCGGGGAACGTGCCGTCGCGAGCGATCTGGCGGTGAGCCCGCAGTACCTCCCCGGGGCCCGCGACCAGTTGGGCATGACCCTGCTGGACATGCCCCTGGGCACAGCCGCACACAATTCCGCCCGGTTCCCGTTCATCAATGCCATGGGGTCGCTGCACGGCGCCGGATCATCCTGCGAGGTGCGTGACCAGGCCCACGCAGGCCCCGGCCGCACCACCGCCGTGAACCCGCCGCGGCACTGCGGTCACCTGGGCGATGGCGGCTATTTCGACAATAGTGGCGCCCAGACCACCGCCGACCTGGTGCGCAGTCTTGCCCGCTGCCTGGTGGTGGCACCCCATGACGCCGACGCGGACGCCTACACCGCCTGCCTGGCGATGCCGGCAGCGCAGCGCACCTGGTTGCGCGAGCACCTGGTGCCGCAGGTCCTGATGCTGCGCAATCTGTCCGACCCGCAGGCCCTGCGTGGTGGCGCCTGCCATCCTCCGGCCCAGCCCCTCGCCCAGGACGTCGCCCTGCCACAACCCGCCTCCTGCCGGGCGGACTTCGGCGTGTCCTACGTCCCGGGGCAGCCGGTGTGTTCACCGGCGGCTCCGCCCTTCCTCGACCTGCTCGGGCCGGGGGTGGCGGCACTGCGGGTATCGGGTATCGGCGCCAATGGTCAGCTGGCCGAGGCCCGGCAGGGGGCAGCGGTGCTGAGCGCACGCGAGGCCCTGGGTGGCGCCGCGGCGCGCGCCGTGCAGGCGCCGGTGACGGCGATCAACCTGTTGCCCAGCGCCGTGCGGTATCCGCTGGGCTGGCACCTGTCGCCCGGTGCCGTGGGTGCGCTCAGGCAGGCGGCTGCGGACTGCCAGGTCGTGCCAGCCCTGCAGCCAGGTGGTCGCCCAGGGCCCTGACCTTCGCCGAGTGCTGGCGCGTGGCCGGATACACCAGCTGCATCGGCACCGGTGGCGTGTGCCAGGCCGGCATCAGCACGACCACCTCGCCGCGGGCGAGTTCGGCCTCGAACAGCCATTCGGGCGTGTAGGCCATGCCCATGCCGGACAGCACGGCGGCGCGGATCACCTCGCTGCTGTCGGACTGCAGGTTGCCCTGCACCCGCACGATGCGCTCGGTGCCGGGTGGGGCGGTGGCGCCGGGGCCGGCCAGGAAGGTCCAGGCATTGCGTGTGCGCAGTTCGGTGTAGACAAGGCAGTTGTGCTGTGCAAGGTCGTCGGGGTCGCGCGGCGCCTTCATGCCGCGCGGCAGGCGGCGCCGGTAGTCCTTGCGTGCGACCAGCACGCGACGGGTGGTGCCGATGCGCCGCATCACCAGGCTGCTGTCGGGTTGATCGCCGGTGCGCACGGCCAGGTCCACCCCCTGTTCGATCAGGTCGACAAACCCGTCGTGCAGTTTCAGGTCGATCCTCACCGCCGGATGGGCGGCCAGGAAGGTCTGCACCAGCGGCAGCAGCTTCAGTCGCCCGAAACCCACCGCCGAGGCCACCCGCAGCCAGCCGGTGAGTTCGCGCTGGCCGCGCCGCACGGCGTGTTCGGCCTCGGCCACCTCACTGACCAGTCGGCGCACCTGCTCGAAGTAGGCCTCGCCCGCTTCGGTGAGCGCCAGCGAGCGGGTGCTGCGCAGCAGCAGCCGCGCCCCCAGGGCGCTTTCCAGCGCGGCCACCTGCTTGCTGATCGCGCTCTGGCTCACACCGCTTTCTCGGGCCACGGCTGAGAAGCTGCCGCGCTCGACCACCCGGACAAAGGTCTGCATGGCCTGCAGTCGATCCATCGTCTGCCTCGATTCATTCCAAGAAGGAATGAATATTAGGCGATCGGGCTGTCTAGTGCGATCGGTCGGCGCGAATCATAGTCCAGCTCATCGAGTTGTCTGCCGACCTTTTCACCACACGACCCTGGAGTCCCTCATGAATCCCACCCACACCTTCCCCTCTGCCACCCCCGCGTCGCCCCGCGATCCGGGCCCGGTGGTGCTGATCACCGGGGCGCTGGCCGGCATCGGTCGGGCGACCGCGCTGGCCTTTGCCCGAGAAGGCGCGCGCCTGATCGTCAGCGGCCGGCATGAACCGGCTGGCCACGCGCTGGTCGACACCTTGCGGGCCGAGGGTGCGCAGGCCGAGTTCGTGCGCGCCGACGTGCGCATCGAATCGGATGTGGCGCACCTTGTGCAGTCGGCCGTGGACCGCTACGGCCGCCTCGACGTGGCCGTCAACAACGCCGGCATCGAAGGCACCACCGGCCCGGTGACTGAATTCACGCAGGACAACTACCAGGCCATCTTCGACACCAATGTGCTGGGGGTGCTGCTGTCGATGAAACACGAGATGCGTGCCATGGCCCCTCAGGGCGCCGGAGTCATCGTCAACCTCGCGTCGGTCGCGGGGCAGGTGGGCCTGGCCGGCGCCGCGGTGTACGCCGCCAGCAAACATGCGGTCGAGGCCCTGACCCGCAGCGTGGCGATGGAAGGGGCGCCGGTGGGCGTGCGTGTCAATGCGGTGGCGCCCGGCCCGGTGCAGACCGGCATGTTCGACCGGTTCACCGGCGGCAGCCGCGAAGCGCAGGCGGCGATGGCCGCCGCCGTGCCGCTGCGCCGTGTTGCCACGCCCGACGAAATCGCACAGAGCATCGTGTTCCTGGCCGGCGACCGGTCAGGTTTCATCACCGGTGCCGTGCTCACCGTCGACGGCGGGTTCACGGTGCAGTGACGGCGATCAGCGGCCCGTCGGGACTGAACTCAGTGCGCAGGCTGCGGGGCATCCAGGTTGCGCACCACCCGCACCAGGGTGCTGTCGTCGGGCACCGGCTCGACCTGGAAGCCGAGCCGCTGCGCCAGGGCCAGCATGGGTGCGTTGTCGGCCATCACCCAGCCTTCGATGCTGCCGTAGCCGTCGTGCCGGGCGTGCGCCATCAGCTGCGTCATCAGGACACGGGCCAGCCCGGTGCCGCGCCAGTCCTCGGCGATGGTGATGGCGAATTCGCAGGTGTCGTGTGTCTGGGGCGCGGTGCCCACATACTGCGCGGCCCCCACGATGTCGATGCCGTCAGGCGCGGGCACGGTGGCCACGAGCACATGGTCCTGCCCCGGGCGGGGCTGGACACCGCGCTGCAGTGCAGCGTCATCGAGCTGCTTCTTGTGCTGCATGAAGCGCGCATAGCGCGAGTCGGCCGACAGCCGCTCGAAGGCCTGCACGATCTCGTCCGCGTCATCGGGCCGGATCGGGCGCAGACTCACCTGACGGCCATCGCGCAGCGTGATCTCGCGGGCCGGTTCACCAGGCTCGGTGGACGGGTGGGAAGGCATGCCGCGGACCTTACCACTGTGAGGGTGCCGCGGGCAGGCCGTTGCGGCACCGCCCGCACCCCGATCATTGCCGGGTGTAGCAGGACGTGTTCTCGGCGATCAGGTCCACATACCCCTCCACGGCCTGGGCGGTGGGCAGCGTGACGGACAGGTCCTGGTTGCCGGTGCCCCCGGCCAGCAGGCAGACCTCGTTCTTGCGCCGGGCCCAGACGGTGGACTGCGTCATGCCGTTCGACACGTTCCAGGTGCCCCAGTTGGCGGTGGTGCGGGCGGTGCTGGCCGAGCGCGAGAAGCTCACGCTGCCCAGGTTGGTGAAGCCCACGGTCTGGCCGGTGCCGCTGCAGTTGGCGCTCGGGTAGACCACCATCGACTGCCCGTAGCTCAGGCTGCTGGCGCCCGTGCTCGTCACGCGGATCAGCGAACGGGCGCTCTGGCCGGCATTGACGGGCGAACACTGGCCCTGCAGCCAGTCGCCGACCAGACCTTCGACCCCGGCCTGGGGTGGCGGTGCCGTGACGGTGCTGCAGCTGACGGTGATGTTGGTGACGTTGCGGGTGGTCGTGCCGCTGCCGTTGGCGATCGTGCAGGTCTGTTGCGCCGGGGGCGTCTTGAGCGTCACCGCATAGGGGACGTTGGCGTCCAGCAGGACGCCGAAGGTGAACGTGCCATTGGCCCTGACCGTCAGGTCGTCGCCACCATTGTTCTGCAGCACCAGCGTGGCGCCGCTGGCCAGGCCGCTGACGGTGCCGCCAATCGTGTAGGCGCCACCGATGGGCGAGCCGTCGTCGTCCCCACCGCCCCCGCAGGCGGTGAGTGCCAGTGCGGCGAAGGCGGTCATCAGGACGGGCAGGCGGTGGTGCCGGATCAGGTTCATTCAGTGCTCCCTCAGAGGTCATGTCGTGCCGGGTGGCCAGGGCTGGCCGCAGGCATTGCATGCTAGGGACCAGGCCCCTCGCGGTGAATAGCACCTTGGGGCAGGTCGCCCGGGGCCGGCCTCAGGCGGTGGCCGGGGCCTGTGCCAGGAAGGCGCGCAACTGCATGGGCTTGACCGGCTTGACCAGCACGGTGTGACCCCGGGCCTGGGCTTCGTGCATGTGGGCGCTGCCGACGTCGCCGGTGATGATGAGGCCCGGCACCTCGGTGCCGAGCAGGCTGCGCACTGCATGCATGGCGTCGATGCCGCTGGCGCCGTCGGCCAGGCGAAGGTCGACCAGCAGGACGTCCGGCCGGAAACCATCACGGATGCAGGCCAGGGCGTCGTCGGCGCTGGCCACGCCACGGGTGTGGCAACCCCAGGAGGCCAGCAGGCCCAGCAGGGCTCGCCGGGAGTCGGCATCGTCCTCGATCACCAGCACCCGCTGCTGCAGGGTGAGCGGGGGCGCATCGGTCGGTGCGGCCTCAGCATCACCTGCGCTGCCCTCGGGGTCTGCCGGCTGCAGTGTCAGGCTGAACACGCTGCCCACCGACGGCTGCGAGCGCACCTGCACGTCCAGCCCGAGCAGATCGCTCAGGCGCCGGACCGTGGCCAGGCCCAGGCCCAGCCCCAGCCGCCGGTCCCGGGCCGGGTTGCCGATCTGATAGAACTCCTCGAAGATGCGCGGCAGCTCGTCGGCAGCCATGCCGATGCCGGTGTCTTCCACCCGCAAGGCGATGTGGTCGTCCAGCGGCTCGACGATCACACGCACGCTGCCGTGCGATGTGTAGCGGATCGCATTGGCCACCAGGTTGGACACCACTCGCGCCAGCAGCGCACGGTCACAGCGCACGACCACCGGCGGCACCTGCAGCTCGAGGTGCAGGCCCTTGTCTTCGGCCATCGCGGCGTAGGTCGGCACCAGCTCGTGCAGCAGGTCGCCCAGCGCAAAGCGCGACCACTGCGGCGCCATCGCGCCCACGTCCAGACGCGAGATCTCCAGCAGATCGTCGACCACCTGCGTCATGCCGTCGACACACTCGACCAGGTGGCCCGAGACCTCCTCCACCCGCGCGGCCCTGCCCTGGGTGTGCAGCGTCTGCGCCAGCAGGCCCATGGCATTCAGCGGTTGCCGCAGATCGTGGTTGGCGGCGGCAAAAAAGCGCGCCTTGGCCGCATTGGCCTGTTCGGCCGAACGCCGCGCCGCATCGGTGCGGACGTTCTCCTGCCGCAGCGCTTCGATCAGCTCGGCATTGCGTTGCCGCTGAGCCAGGATCTCCTCGATCATGCGCGCCTGGCTGCGGCCATTGACCAGCGCATAGATCCCGATCAGCACGCTCAGCACCCCGAGGAACAGGTGGTAGTTGCCGCCGATGAGGAAGTCGCGGATGGCCAGCGGACCGATCACCAGCACGACATAACCGACCAGCACCGGAAAGACCGAGGACAGGTGCACCGCCGCGCCCATCGCGACCGCCACCAGGATCACGTGCATCAGCGACTCGGCTTCGGGCGTGCCGCGCACCGGCACCACTGCACTGAACACGCCCCACAGCGCACCGTGCACCAGGGTGCTGCCCAGCGCCCACTGCACCCAGGCCGGTGTGGGTGTGCGCCGGGGCAGGGTGCGCAGGTAGTACAGGCCCGAGCCCACACGCGCCAGGCTCACCGCGGTGAAGGCCAGCAGCCAGATCATCACCGCGGTGGCTTCGATGCCGCCCAGGTACTGCATCGCCATGATGACCGCGCCGATGGTGCTCAGGACCGACACCGGCAGGGTGACCCGCAGCAGCCGCTCGAACTGCTCGGGCTCGATGTGCGAGAGCCAGCGCCTTGCCGGTGCCGGCACGCTCACAGCAGACCTCTTTCGCGGGCGAGCACCAGCAGGTGCGTGCGATTGCGCGCGCCCAGAGCCTCCAGCAGGGCAGTCACATGCAGCTTGACGGTGCGCTCGGCGATGCCAAGCTCGTCGGCGATCCGCTTGTTGGGCTGGCCACGTGCCACCAGGGCCAGCACCTCCATCTGGCGGGCCGTGGGCGCGGCCGGACCCGGGCTGCGCTGCACGCGCTCGCCGATGGTGAAGTGCACACCACCATCGGCCACGGTGCGCAAGGCCGCGAGCACACCGTCGATCGTCAGGGACTTGCCCAGGAAGCCGCTGGCGCCGGCGGCCCGGGCCTGCTGGGCCAGATGCGCTTCCTCGCTGCCAGAGATCAGCACCCGCGCGACCAGCGGGAAGCGGGCAGCGAAGCGTCGCAAGCCGTCCAGGCCGTCATCGCCCGAGAGCCGATAGTCGATCAGCGCAATGTCCAGGTCGGGCCATGCCGACGCCAGCTCCAGGCCCTGAGCCACCGTGGCTGCGCAGCGCACCGAAATGCCGGGCCCGGCATGCGTCAAGGCATGCGCAAAGCCGACACTGAACAGGGGATGGTCGTCCACCAGGAGCAGGTTCATGGTGCGATTTTCGCGCAGCGCCGGCCGCCATCACCTGCCCTTTCGGGCAGTGCCGGCGGCCGCGGGCGCACAATGGTCCAGGCTGGACAAGGAGGCTGCCCATGGCATTGGACAGGGTCGACCCCGGCGATCTGCGGCTGCGCGTGGATGCTGGGGCGCTGGGTTTCGGTGACACGTCGGAGCTGGCAGGCTTGCCCTTGCGCTGGATCGGGCAGGAGCGGGCCGAGGCCGCCACCCGTTTCGGCCTGCAGATGGCGCAGCCCGACTATCACCTGTTCGTGCTGGGGGAGGCCGGCAGTGGCCGCAGTTCGCTGGTGCAGCAGGCGATGCGCGACATCGCGGCGACGCGTCCGGTGCCACCGGACCTGTGCTACCTGCACAACTTCGAGGCGCCCGAGCAGCCCTGGGCACTGCGCCTGCCGGCCGGCCAGGGACGTGTGCTGCGCCAGTGGCTGGGCGAGTTCGCGCGGGCCGTGCAGCTGGAGGTGCCCAAGCGACTGGCGGCGGCCGACGTGCGTGCCGAGGCCGAACGCATCGAGGCCGCGGGCAAGGCCGAAGAAGACCAGGCCTTTGCTGCGCTGAGCGAATCGGCACGGGCCCAGGGATTCGGGCTGGTGCGTGAGCAGGAGCGCATGGTCTTCACGCAGAACGACGCCTCCGGCGAACCGCTCACGGCCGCCGCAGCCATGGCCCTGACACCACAGCAGCGCATCGAGCACGAACAGGCCGAGTCGCGACTGCGGGTCGAGATCACGCATTTTCTTGAACGCGCACGCTTGCGCGAGATCCAGACGGCCGAGGCGCTGGCGGCGCTGCGGCGGCGGATGGTCCAGCCGCTGATGGCAGCGCTGCTGCCGCAAGTGCGCGCCCGCATGCACGGCACCGTGGACGACAGCCCGCGCCTGGCACAGCACCTCGAGCGTGTGCAGCAGGACCTGCTCGATCACCTCGAACTGTTCGAGCCCGCGGACGCGCCGGATGAGGAGCGGCTCGCCGTGCTCACGCAGGTGCTGCTGCGGCTGCGGGTCAATGTGGTGGTGGATCATCACGGCAGCACCGGTGCGCCGGTGATCGTCGATGACAACCCGCTGTTCCGCTCGTTGTTCGGCAGCATCGAGTACACCTCGGAAGACGAGGTGCTGGTGACCGACTTCTCGCGCATTCGTGCCGGCAGCCTGCTGCGCGCGCATGGCGGCTTCCTGATGCTGCACCTGCGCGACCTGATGGCCGATCCTCAGGTCTGGGAAAAGCTGCGGCGCTTCCTGCGCAGCGGCCGCGTGCAGATCGAGGAGCCCGGCATGGTCTATGCCCCCATCGCGGCGGTGTCGCTGCAGCCTGAGCCGCTGGAGCTGGCGGTCAAGATCGTGCTGATCGCATCGGTCGAGGACTACTACGTCGTGCAGGAAGGCGACCCCGAGTTCGCCCGACGGTTCCGGTGCAAGGTGGACTTTGCCGAGAGTTTCCCGGCTGCACCCGACACCTATCGCGCCAGCGCGGTGTTTGTCGCCCACACCTGTCAGCGTGCTGGCGTCCCGCATTGCTCGGCGGCCGCGGTGGCAGCGCTGATCGAGGAAAGCCACCGGCAGGCCCAGGACCAGACGCGCCAGAGTGCCATCTTCGCGCACCAGGAGGCGCTGGTGCTGGAAAGCGCCACCCTGGCGCGCGCCCGTGGCGCCCCGTGCGTGCAGGCCGACGACGTCTTTGCGGCGCTGCGGGCGCACACCCACCGGCACGACTACCCCGAGCAGCGGCTGCAGGAGACCATCACCGACGGCGAGCGCGTGCTGGAGGTGAGTGGCGAACGGGTCGGGCAGCTCAACGGCCTGACAGTCGTCGACCTGGGCGACTACCGCTTCGGCTTTCCGGTGCGCGTCACCGCCAGCACCCATGCCGGCGACGAGGGTCTGATCAACATCGAACGTGAGGTGGAGCTGTCAGGGCCCATCCATGACAAGGGCGTGATGATCCTGCAAAGCCACCTGAGCTCGCTGTTTGCCCACATTGCACCGCTGGCACTGAATGCCGCGGTCGTGTTCGAGCAGGAGTACAACGGGGTCGAAGGCGACTCGGCCTCGTGCGCCGAGTTCTATGCACTGCTGTCCAGCCTGTCGGGCCTGCCGCTGCACCAGGGGATCGGTGTGACCGGCGCGATCAACCAGCATGGCGAGATGCTGCCGGTGGGGGGCATCAACGAGAAGATCGAGGGATTCTTCAACACCTGCCAGCGCCTGGGGCTGGACGGTCGACAGGGCGTGCTGATTCCGCGGCGCAACCGTCGCCACCTGATGCTGTCGGCCGAGGTGGTCGAGGCTGTGCGCGCGGGGCGGTTTCATGTGCACACGGCCGATCGAGTGGGTGAAGGCATGGAGCTGCTGACAGGCGTACGGTATGGCGAGACCGGTGCGGCGCGCCCTGCTGCCGACACGGTGCTGGGTCGGGCCCAGGCCACGCTGCAGGCCTACCGTCGGGCCTGCGAGGCCGTGACGCCGCGCCGGCCGCTGCACCCGCAGCGTGGCGTCGACCTACCTCAGGCTGGCCAGCGGCGCCGCGCCCTGTTGCGGCGCCGGTGAGGCGAGCACGGTCTGTGCGAACAGTTCGTCCAGCCGTTCGATGGCCGGCTCGCCGTGGTCGGGCCGTGCGGCTTCGAGCTGCGCCAGCAGTTGGGCCACGAACTGGTTGAGCACCGGCCGGGCGGGGAGCCATTCGCCCTCCGCGACACCGCGCTTGATCAACAGCAGGTCCTCGATCTCGCGCAGCACCGCCGGGTCGTCCACCAGCGTCCGCACCAGGTGCTCGAAGGCCATCGGGGGTGCGTCCGGCCGGCGGGTCACCCAGAGGGCGGCCAGCAGCGGTCGGATGACGTAGAGGTACTTCTTGGCACGCACCTGCTCGCCCTGCAGGTACTCGCGAAAGTTGCCGCGGCCCATCGAGTAGTAGTGGTGGAAGGAGCGCACCGGCTGGTAGATGGCCTCGGCCACGCTGCGCAGCCGGCCGACAAAATGGTCGTCCTGCCGGTACACCACCGGCGAGCTCAGCCATTCGATGATCGTGGCGTTGCCCTTGGCCAGCAGGCCCAGGGCCTTGCGCAGGTCCCAGCCATTGACGTCATAGACGGGGCCGGGCACTTCCTCGATGACGTCGCGCACCGGCGAGATGCGCAGGTACTCGTGTACCGGGCGCACGAAGATGAAGCGGACGTCGTAGTCGGAGTCGGGTGAGGCAAAGCCCCAGCCCCGGCTGCCGGACTCGCAGGCGTAGAGCACACGCACGCCGTGTTCGAGCTCCACGTCGGCCAGCTTGCGCAGCACCTGGGCGCGCACGGCCGGATCGATGGGGTGGACGTTGTCGTCAGCCGGGGCAGGCAGTGTCATGATGAATGGGGCGGGACAGGTCGCAGGCACTGTAAAGAGTCTTCACATGCCGGTCAACCGGGTGAGACAATCGGTCACCTTGTGCCCGATGTGCCCCGATGCCGTGACCGACAACCTCACCGTCCACCGCCGCCAGAACCTGCTGATGCTGTTCCAGTGGTACGTCGAGGAGCAGGTGCGCCGCGGTGTGGCACCCAAGGGGCTGGAGCAGGCTTTCGCCCAGCAGCTGCAGATCAGCCCGAGCATGTGGAGCCAGATCAAGAGCAGCCGGCCGGTCGGCGACAAGCTGGCCCGGCAGATCGAGGCGGCCTGTGCCCGACCGACGGGCTGGCTCGACCAGGCCCATGCTCCCCAGGGCCCGACCGTGGCCGAGCAGCAGTTCCTCGCCCTGGCACTGAAGGCCTGGCGCGCCGCCCCGGCCGAAGGGCGCAAGCGGCTCAGGACCATGCTGAAGGAAGTTGCCGCAGGCGCACCGCCTGGCGATGCGGGGCCGTCGGGCCGGGGCTGAAACGATTGAAACACGGCGCAGCCGAGGGCAACACGGCCTTGAAACCGGGCCCTGTCACAGTGGCGCAAGACCCTTGGGGAGCCCCATGAGCCACGACACCGATCTGCCCTCTTCCTGCTACGAAGTGCCCGCCCGCATCGCCAGTCTTGGTTTCCGGGTGGACCTGCCCTCCGACTGGCAGGCGCATGAGCTGCCCGACGAGTCGCTGAACTTCGACGACCCGCGCTACATGGTGAGCCTGAGCGTGATCACTGCGCAGCATTCGGCGCTGGTGTTTGCCGTGGCTGCGCGGCCGGCCTTTGACGACGGCACCGTCAGCGACTGGAGCCGCTACCTGATTGCCGAGGCCGGCCTGAGCCCGCGCACGCAGGGCGAGGGGCAACTCGGCGACCTGCCTGCACTGCTGGGCGAGGCCGTGCTGAAGTCCGATGCCGGGCCCATGCTGGTGCGCTATGCGTTTGCCGAAGACGGTGGCCGCTTCCTGAACCTCACGCTGACGGCACCGCTGATGCTGGCCGGCGCGCTGCAGGGCGTGTGGTCGCGGGTGCTGACCAGCTTCACCCTCGACGACCCGCGCGGCGCCACCGTGCCGGTGTGGCCCGCGGCGACGGTGCCGGAGCAGGTGCCGCAGCCAGCGCACGACATGGCGTCTGACGACGCGTCGACCGACGAACCGACTCAGGAAGCCACCCAGGAGCCCACCCAAGAGCCCACCCAAGAGCCGACCGACATCTGGGAGGCCGCCTGCGCACTCGAGCAGGCCGGGCGGCTGCAGGAAGCCGAGCAGGTGCTGCTGCAGGGCATCGACCACCAGGGCGCCCTGCTGACGGTCGCCCAGCTCCATCTGGAACGCCATCTTCGCCTGCGTCGTGCGGGGGATGGCGCCGGTGCGGCCCAGGCGGCCGAGGCCGCCACCCGCTGGGCCCATGCCTATGCCGCATCGGCCACCAGCGGCGGTGAAGGGCTGGCACTGTCGCGCGAACGCGATGCCTTGCTCGCCCGCCTGAACGGGGCGTGAACCCATGAGCAACCCCACACCGTTCGACCTCACCGATCACCGTATCGTGCGTCGGGAGCGGGCGGCGTGAAGCGCAGCCTGGTGCCGCTGGCCTGCGCGATCTGGCTCACCTGCCACCCACCTCAGCTCATGGCTCAGGCTCGATTCACGACCGCATGGGACCAGGCCCTGCAGGCGCGCGATGTGCCGGCGGTGAAACGGCTGCTGCGCGACGCCCAGGGGCGCCTGCCGCTGGATGCCCAGGGTTTTTCGCCACTGCATGTTGCGCCGGCGCTGGAAGCCGGGCGTGACGAGGCCGTGCTGTACCAGGCCCTGGTGGAAGGGGCCGTCGACATCCACCACGCCGGGCGCTACGGCATCACGCCGCTGCACAGCGCGGCCGCTGAAGGCTGTGTGCCTTGTGTGCGCATCCTGCTCCGCGCCGGCGCCTCGCCGAACGTGCGACGGGACGACGGAGGCACGCCCCTGCATCGCTCGCGGCCGGCAGTGCGGACGGTGCTGATCGCCGCAGGCGCCGATGTTGCCGCACGCGATCAGCTGGGCCGCACACCGCTGCACACCACGGTTGACCCGGGCGACGAACTGCTGGCCGTGGGCGTGAACGCCGTCGACCAGCATGGCTTCACGCCGCTGCATGTGGCGGCGCTCGAAGGCGCCACGTCCAAGATCGAGTGGCTGCTGGCGCATGGCGCCGATCCGTCGGCACGCAGCACCTCGCGTTTCGACTACCGCGCCGGGGTGCTGGCCGAGGCCTACGACCCGGTCATTCCCTTCGAGGCTGGCCAGCGTCCGTATGACCTGGCGCGCTGGCAGTATCGCCAGACCCGATGGGCCACGAGCCGCTACACCGCGGCCTACGAGCTGCTCGATCGGGTGACGCCCCGGCGGGGGCTGTTCTCGCGCTGATCCAGGCGCCCGCCTCAGCGGCTGCGCGCGGCGAGCCAGGCATCGAGCTCGCGCCGGGCTTCAAAGTCCACCGGCTGCCGCGGCCGAGGTTCGTCGAACGCAGCGCGCACTTCACGCACATCGTCCACGAACACCGCCTGTCCTGGCGCCAGGCGGTCGGCGGCAGCCAGCAGGCGGCGCACGCTGTAGAGAAAGTCGTCCGGGCGCAAGGTGTGGCTGTCGCGCACGGAGCGGCGCAGGTCACGGGCGCGCTCGCGGATGCCCTCTTGCATCGGTTCGATCAGCGCGGCCGCATCGGGCGGGTTGTTGTGCGCGAGGTAGGTCATGGCCTCGTCGGGCCAGTGGCCACGCAGCACGTCGCTGAGCGCCTGGGTGAGGTCGGGGTGGCTGTGCACCTTGGCCAGGGCCAGCTGGCGGATGCTGTCCTGTTCGTAGGCCGAGGTCTGTGACAGCAGGATGATGAAGTCCTTCACCGGGTCGGCATCCTGCACCTTCTTGAGGATCGCGGCATCACGCCGGTCGTTGTCGGCCTGAATCCGGCGCACCTGCTCGGCCTGGCGCTCGAACTGCCACTGCACCGTCTGCACCAGCAGCCCGGCCACCACGAGCAGCGACACGATGGCCAGGCTGCCGGTCGCCCCGCGCCAGGCCGGGTGCTGGCCCCATGCGGCCGGCCAGGTGCTCAGCACACAGCCCGCCACCAGGGCAACCAGCACCGGCAGATAGATCCACCCCCGCACCGGCGCCATGGCCCAGGGGAACTGGCCGGGGGGCTCGAAGCGCATCGCCACCGCGGCAGCGGCCACCATCGCGGCGCTGACCAGCACGAAGAGCACCAGGGCAACCCGCACGCCGCCGGTGGCCGAAGGCAGCACCCAGTCGAACACGCCGCGGTGCAGGCCCACGGCATGGGCCACCAGCACACAGACGAGAAAGGGCGGGGCCACCATCAACGTGGCCAGGGCCCGGCCGCCGTCGCGGCCGGCATCGCTGGACAGGCCGGCGATCAGGAGGAAGGCGCCGGTCAGGGTGGCGCCCAGGGTGGCCAGTGCGGCCAGCAGCGTGAGGATCATCGGGAGGCTCCGGGTGTGTGCGCGATCGTGCCCCGACGCCGTTTCAATGCGGCTTCCTGCCCGCACCCGCGGGTTTCATTTGTTGCAGCCGTGGGTGACGTCAGCCGGCATCGGCCGGCAGCATCACCGTGAAGGTCGAGCCCTGGCCTTCGACGCTGGCCACGTCGAGCTGCCCGCCCATGGCCAGCACCAGCGAGCGCGCCAGCACCAGCCCGATGCCGATGCCGCTGGTGCCGCCGGGCTGACGCCCCAGGCGATTGAACGGTTCGAACAGATGCGGCAGGCGTGCGGCGGCGATGCCCGTGCCCGTGTCGCTGATGGCCACCGCCCACGCAGCCCGTGTGCCCAGGTGGGTGCTGCGCACCGACACGCCCACCGACCCGCCGGCGCGGTTGTGCACCACGGCGTTGGTGAGCAGGTGGTGCAGCACCTGCTGCAGGCGACCGGCATCGCCCTGCACGCGGGCCTCGGGCAGCACCGACAGGGGCAGGAGCTGCACGCCGTGCGTGCGGGCAAGGTCGGCGATCGCCGAGAGCTCGGTCTTCAGCAGCGGTTCCAGCGCCAGCGGCAGGTGCTGCAGCACGGTTTCGCCGCTTTCGATGCGCGAGAGATCGAGCACGTCGTTGATCAGTTTCAGCAGGTGCCAGCCGGCCTGCTCGATGTGACCGACGTATTGCCGTTGTTCGTCCAGGTCGGGCGAGCCGATGCGCTGCGACAGCAGTTGCGCAAAACCCAGCACGGCATTGAGCGGCGTTCGCAGCTCGTGGCTCATGCGGGCGAGGAAGTCGGTCTTGGCGCGGGCGGTGGCCTCGGCACGGTCGCGCTCCAGGCGCAGGCGTTCGGCTTCGTGTCGGTCGGTGAGGTCGGTCAGCGTGCCGACCGCCCGGGTGGCGCGGCCCTGTGCGTCGCGCTCGACCACCCGCCCCCGCGACAGCACCCAGCGGTAGCGGCCGTCAGCCGCACGCAGCCGGAATTCCATCTCGTAGGTCGGCACACTCCCGTCGAGGTGGCTGTTCAGTGCATCGAGCATGGGCTGCAGGTCGTCCGGATGGACACGGCTGCGCCAGACCGCCGTGCTGTCGGGCTCGTCGCTGCTGCCATAACCCAGCATCGCCTTCCACTGCGGCGAGTAGCGGACTGTCTGGCTGGTGATGTCGAGATCCCACACGCCAAAACCCGCACTTTGCAGCGCGAGTCCCCAGCGTTGTTCGAGTTCCTGCAGTGCGCGCTGCATCGTTTTGTCGCCAGCCGTGGTCATCAGGAAAGGTATCGGCCGTTTGCCGGCGATCTTGAACCTCTTATTCAACTCCATTGTGAGTGAAACAAGCGACACGGCGCCGGCCTGTGGGATTGGGCATGATCGAGCCCTTCCTGCCCTGCGGAAAACACCACCCATGTCCCGACCTGCCGAACTTCCCGACGATCTGGCCGCTGACCCCGTCCACCGGGTGCTGCTGCCCAGCTTGCGCCGATGCCTGCATCAGGCCCGCCATGAGCTGGAGCGGGCCGACCGTCATGCCCAGGCCGCCGGTTGGCCGCCGGCTCGCCTGTGGGGGCACCGCCTGGCACCGGACATGCTCAACCTGTCCCAGCAGGTCGAGGTGCTGAGCGATGGCGTGGCCGGCACGCTGGCGCACCTGTCGGGCCGGCCGGACGATCCGGCCGCCGGGCGCATCTTCAATCGGGCCGAGGCGGCGTTGCAGGTGACGGTGCTGCCGGACCTGGCGGGGGCGCTGGCCCTGATGCAGCCGGCACTGCAGGCGCTGCAGGACTGGCGCGCCGAAGACGCCGCGGCCTGGCGGGCCCAGGCCGCACAGCCGGTGGTCGTGAGCCGGCCGGGCCATGTGCGACAGTTCGAACGGGCGGCCTTTGTCTGGGACTATGTGCTGCCCAATGCCCTGTTCCATGCGACGATGATCCATGCCCTGCTGCGCCATGCCGGTGTGCCGCTCGGCAAGGACGACTTCGCCGGCCCGCAGGTTTTCACCGTGGTGGCGCAGCCCGCGACCTGATTTGCATCAAGACTCCCTCAGGACACCGACATCCATGGCGCTCAGACGTACCCGAAGCAAGGCCATCAAGGGCCTGGACCGCGGCTCGCTCAAGCCGCGCACCGGGCCGGACACCATCGGCGTGCGGCCAGGCGCGCGATCAAGCGGGCCGATTTCGCCGGTGGCCATCGTCGGCGCGGTCTGCGCCGTGGCGGTGGTGGTGGGGCTGTACTTTCTGCTCGCCTGAATCGGCTTGACGCCTGCCTGACTCGGGCTTGGCTCCGTTCATGCGTATCCATTGAAATGGAATTGGTTGTCCAGTAAACTGGATAGCATGGACATCAACACCCACATCGGCCGGCGTGTGCGCGAACTGCGCGACACCTGCGGCTACTCCCTGGACGCCCTGGCCGAGCGCAGCGGCGTGAGCCGTTCGAACATCTCACTGATCGAGCGAGGGCAGAGCAGCCCGACGGCCGCCGTGCTCGACAAGCTCTCCACGGCACTCGGCGTCACGGTGGCGTCACTGTTCGAGCGCCATGGCGAGCAGCCTGCGCCCTCGCCGCTGGCCCGGGTGTCCGACCAGCCGGTGTGGACCGACCCGGCCTCGGGCTATGTGCGCCGCAATGTCTCGCCCGCCGTGGACACGCCGCTGCAATTGGTGGACGTCATCTTCCCGGCCGGCCAGCGCGTGCAGTTCGACACCTCGTCGCGCGACGTGCTGATCGACCAGCAGGTGTGGATGATCGACGGCGTGATGGAGCTGACGCTGGGCACGGCCCTGTGGCGCCTGGAGCGCGGCGACTGCCTGAGCATGCGCCTGGACCAGCCCATCACGTATCACAACCCGGGTCGGCAGGCGGCCCGCTACCTCGTGGCGCTGGTGACGCTGCCGGGTGTGCGCAGCCGGCGTGCCGCATGAGCGCCCCGGTCGTGATCCAGCGCCTGGATGCGCAGGCCGCCGCCAGCCAGGTCGACGCCCTGGCCGACGTGCTGATCGACTGTGTCGAGGGGGGCGCCTCGGTCGGTTTCATGTGGCCGCTGCCGCGTGACAAGGCGCTGGCCTTCTGGCGCAAGGTGATCGACGGTGTGGCCCGTGGCGAGCGCGTGCTGCTCGTGGCCTGCGATGCGGCGGGTGGCATCGTCGGCACCGTGCAGCTGCTGCTGGCGATGCCCGACAACCAGCCCCACCGTGCCGACGTGGCCAAGATGCTGGTGCATCGCCGAGCACGTCGCCAGGGTGTGGCCCGGCAGTTGCTGGCGGCGCTTGACGCCCAGGCGCGTGTCGAAGGCCGGTCGGTGCTGGTGCTGGATACCGTCACCGGCGGGGCGGCCGAGCAGCTGTACCAGACGGCCGGCTGGCAGCGCGTGGGTGAGGTGCCGCGCTATGCATTGATGCCCGACCGGGCTTACTGCAGCACCACCTTCTTCCACAAGGCGGTGTGACGCGACGCAGGCTCAGGCCAGCCAGCGCTTCAGCACCTCGTAGACCTCGGGGCGGTTGAGCAGGTCAAGGTGACCCATGCCGCGCCCGACCCACTGGCGTTGCGGCTCGAAGGACAGCACACGCGCTGCATCGGCATGGCGGCCCAGTGCGCTGTCGAGTGGCACCAGGCCATCGCCCAGCACACGGTCCTTCAGGCGCGCGGCCTTGGGGGCCAGCGTGGCGGCTACGGCGTGGCAACGCACACCCGTGGGCAAGGGCACCGGGGTGCGACGGTCGGCGGCGGACGCAAACCGGCCGACGCCCGCGCCGTCCTGCGGCAGCAGGTTGCCGTGGCGCAGGTCGGTGATGCCCGCGCTGCGCACCTGGCCCAGGCGCGCCAGCGGTGCGGCATACGGTGCGGCACCGAGCAGGATGTCGATCCAGTGGCCGGCCCGCTCCAGCGGGGCGCCGTGGTGGGGTGTGCCCAGGCAGACCAGGTCGCTCACCTGAGCGGGCCAGCGATGGCCGGCCTGGGCGCCCTGGTGCAGCGCGCTGCGTGCGACCAGGCCGCCCATGCTGTGGCCCAGCAGCACCACCCGCTCCAGCGGCACCGGCCACTGCGCGATCAGCGACTCGAGCTGTACCGCCAGCGCCAGGCCGTTGTCGGCCACGTGCAGGCCGGAGTTGTAGCGCAGGTAGACGCAGGTGTAGCCGGCATCGCGCGCAAGTGCGGCGCCATGATCGTGGCCGGCACGGCGCCACTGCAGGTCGTTCATGCACAGCCCGTGCAGCAGGATCAGCAGGCGCGGGCCCGCGGTCGGCAGGGCCTGCGCCAGCGTTGCCACAGCGGGGTCCAGCGCCCGGCCGTCATGGCGCAGCGACATGGTGGTGGCCAGGGGGTTGCTGCTGCGGGCCAGGTGGTCGCCCAGCACACCATTGAGCGCGGCCAGCAAGGCATCCCGGCCCGGGCTGCCAGGGGTGTCGGGGCCGGCCGGGGGCAGCGACAGGGCGGTGTCGAGCCCGGCGCCGACCAGCCGTGTCACGCCACGCACCGAGCGGTAGACCAGCCCGGTGATGCCGCGGGTGCGGGTACGGTCATGGTGTGAGGCCTGTCCGATGCGTGCGTGCATGGCCTCGACCAGGTCGGTGAGACCGGTGGTGGCGTCGGTGGCCAGGCGGGCGGCACCTTGCAGGTCGGAGCGGCGGGGAAGGGCAGGGCGGGGCATGGTGATCCTGTCGCGCAACCCGGCTGCGGCCATCCGCCCGTGGGTGTGCTGACAGTGTGCCAGTGCACGTCGTGTGGCGGTGCAGCATCTCTAGATGCAGCCCTCGAATGATGTACGAACATCATTTTGATGACACATCCGACCAAGAAGCCTTGGTTGGGCCGGTGCAATCGCTGGAAATCATCTGGTAAACCCTAGTCGATCAAATGATGTGCGCACATCAGAATGCACCCATGCCTTCTCAACCAGACAGCACCGTCGGCCGCGTCACGCTGCTCGATGTCGCCCGTGAAGCCGGCGTCGGCCCGGCCACGGTCGACCGGGTGCTCAACAAGCGGCCGGGTGTGCACCCCCGCACCGTCAGCCGGGTCGAAGAGGCCGTGCAGCGGCTCAAGTACCGCCCCGACCCGGCGGCCGCCCACCTGGCGCGCCAGCGGGTGCACCGGGTGTGTCTTGTGCTGCCGGCCGGGCGCAACACCTTTGTCACCCTGCTGCGCGATCAGGTCGAGGCAGGTCGCCCCTGGCTGGCCGACCGGCGGGCGATGGCCCAGGTCGAGACCGTCGACGTGTTCGAGCCAGCCAGTCTGGCGCGCCACCTGCGCGGACTGCAGGGGCAGTGCGACACGCTGGTGCTGATGGCGCTGGACCATCCGCTGGTCCGCGCCGAGATCGACGCACTGATCGACCAGGGTGTGTGCGTGATCACGCTGGTGTCCGACGTGCCTTCGTCGCGGCGCCACCACTTCGTGGGCATCGACAACGTGGCTGCCGGCCGCACGGCGGCCTCGCTGGTGGGTCGCTTCCTGCGTCGTCAGCCGGGCGTGGTGGGCGTGGTGGCGGGCAGCCTGTCGCTGCGCGACCACGCCGAACGCTGGCTGGGCTTCAACCAGGTGATGGAAGCCGAGTTCGCCCATCTGCGCGTGCTGCGCCCGGTGGAAGGGCAGGACGACATCGCACGCAACGAGTCGCTGACGCGGGGCCTGCTGGCCGAGCACGCCGACCTGGTCGGGCTCTACAGCATCGGCGCCGGCAATGAAGGCATCTCGGCGGCGCTGCAGGCAGCGGGCCGGGCGCAGGACGTGGTGTTTGTCGGCCATGAACTCACCCCGGCCGCGCGGCGTGACCTGCTGGACGGCACGCTGGATGCCGTGATCAACCAGGACGCGGCGCACGAAGTGCGCTCCGCGCTGCGCCTGGCGCTGGCGCGTGTCACGAAGGAACCCGTGGTGGCGGACCAGGAGCGCATCCGCATCGACATCTATCTGCGAGACAACATGCCCTGACCGGGCCTTGGCGGGACCGGTCCCTCGACATCGACTGCCCGTGACGGTGCGCGTGGATCGTGCGCCGGGGGCGGTCTTGTCCTGACGTCGGCGGCGGTCCGACCTCAACCCGGCAGCACGAGCACCGTCCAAGGCTCGGCGCCAGCGCCTCGAAGGCACAGGAGACAACATGCGCATTCCCTACAAGCTGATGGCCGGCGCCTTGCTGGCGGCATCCACCACCGCCGCGATGGCCAGCACCACCGTCGGTGTGAGCTGGTCGAACTTCCAGGAGGAGCGCTGGAAGACCGACGAGGCGGCCATCAAGGCCCAGTTGGGCAAGGCCGGGGCCACCTATGTCAGTGCCGATGCGGCCGGCTCGCCGGAAAAGCAGCTGGCCGACATCGACAGCCTCATCGCCAAGGGCGCCAAGGCGCTGATCATCCTCGCGATGGACAAGGACGCGATCCTGCCGGCACTGGCCAAGGCCAAGGCGCGCAACATCCCGGTGGTGGCCTACGACCGCCTGATCGAGGCGCCCGGCGTGTTCTACATCACCTTCGACAACAAGGAAGTCGGCCGCATGCAGGCCCGCGCGGTGCTGGCCAGCAAGCCGCGCGGCAACTACGTGATGATCAAGGGCTCGCCCACCGACCCCAATGCCGACTTCCTGCGCGCCGGTCAGCAGGAGGTGCTGGCCCCGGCCATCGCCAAGGGTGAGGTGAAGATCGTCGGCGAGGAATACACCGAAGGCTGGAAGCCCGAGGTGGCCCAGCGCAACATGGAGCAGATCCTCACGCGCAACGGCGGCAAGGTCGATGCGGTGGTGGCCTCCAACGACGGCACGGCCGGGGGTGTGGTGGCGGCACTGTCCGCACGCGGCATGAAGGGCGTGCCGGTGTCCGGGCAGGACGGTGACCATGCCGCGCTCAACCGGGTGGCGCTGGGCACGCAGACGGTGTCCGTCTGGAAGGACGCCCGCGACCTGGGCCGCGAGGCGGCGGCAGCGGCATTGAACCTCGCAGCAGGCAAGCCGGTGCCGGGCACGGTGAAGTGGTCCGACGGCGAAAAGAAGCTGACGATGGATGCGATCTTCCTGAAGGCGGTGCCGATCACCCGCGACAACCTGGACGTCGTGATCAAGGCCGGCCACATCGCGAAGGACGTGGTGTGCCGCGGGGTGGACAAGGCCACCGGCCCGGCGGCCTGCAAGTGAGCGACGGCAGAAGGTGAGCACCATGCAGTCGAGCGCGCCCGCGGCAGGGCCGCACCATGAAGCGAACGTCCCATCGGGCTGGAGCTGGCAGCGCCTGCAGGTCAGTGCGCTCGACCTGCGCCTGGCGCTGATGGGCGCCGTGCTCGCGGTGCTGGCCGGTGTGTTCCATGCGCTCACCGGCCAGTTCCTGACACCCGAAAACCTCTACAACATCGCCCAGCAGACGGCGGTGGTGGGCATCGTCGCCACGGCCATGGCGCTGATCATCATCGCGCGCCAGATCGACCTGTCGGTCGGTTCGGCACTGGGTGTGGTGGGGGTGTTCATCGCCTTCCTGATGTACAGCCGCGGCTGGCACTGGGTGCCGGCCTCGCTGGCGGGGCTGGCGGTGTCGGTCGTGATCGGGTTGTACCAGGGCTGGCTGACGGCGGTGCTGGGCGTGCCCTCGTTTGTCGTGACGCTGGGCGGCTTGATGTCCTTCCGCGGCGCCGCCTTCCTGGTGGCGGACGGCAAGACCCAGCCGGTCAGCGACCCGGTCTTCCTGCTGCTGGGCGGCGGGCTCGACGGCGCCGTCGGCCCGGCCTGGAGCTGGCTGCTGGGCGCGGCCGGGGTCGCGTGGTTCGTGTGGCGCATGCTGCAGCGGCGGCGCCTGAGCCTCGCGCTGGGCCAGCCGCCGCGCCCGCTGGCATTCGACCTGCTGCTCACCGCCGGCTTTGCAGCCCTGGCGCTGGCCTTCGTGGCCACGATGAACGCCTACCGCATCGGCGAGCGCGCCACCGGCCAGGGCATTCCGGTGCCGGTGCTGATCTGGGCTGCGGTGGTGCTGGGCGTGGCCTTCCTGGTCAATCGCACCCGCTTCGGGCGCTACGTCTATGCCATCGGCGGCAATCCCGAGGCGGCGCTGCTGGTGGGCATACCGGTGCGCCGCGTGATGCTCAAGCTGTTCGTGCTGCTGGCGGTGCTGGTCACGGTGGCGGCCATCGTGGCGGTGTCGCGCCTCAACGCAGGCACCAATTCGCTGGGCATGAACCAGGAGCTGTACGTGATCGCGGCGGCCGTGATCGGCGGGGTGGCGCTGTCGGGCGGCAGCGGCACGGTGCTGGGCACCGTGCTGGGGGCGCTGATCATCCAGTTTCTCGAAAGCGGGCTCCTGCTGCTCGACGTGGGCATCGGTTACCGCATGGTGATCGTCGGCCAGGTGCTGATCGTGGCCGTGGTGTTCGACGTGCTGTATCGCCGCGCCACCGGGGAGCGACTGACATGAGCACGACCTCCAGACCTGTGCCGCTCGTTGAGCTGCGCGGCATCCACAAGGCGTTTGGCGGGGTGCGTGCGGTCGAGGACGTGAGCCTGTCGCTGCATGCCGGTGAGGTGGTCGCGGTGCTCGGCCACAACGGTGCGGGCAAGTCCACGCTGATGAAGATGCTGGCCGGCGCCTGCCCGGTCGACCGGGGCGAGATCCTGGTCGATGGCCGTCCCGTCGAGATCACCAACCCGGCCCAGGCCCAGGCCCTGGGCATCGAGACGATCTACCAGACCCTGGCGCTGGCCGACAACCTGGACGCGGTGGCCAATCTTTTTCTCGGGCGTGAACGCCTGACGCGTTTCGGCACGCTCGACGACCATGCGATGGAAAAGGCGGCCCGCGAGGTCTTCCACCGGCTCAATCCGAACTTTCGCAACATCCGCGTGCCGGTGCGCTCGCTGTCCGGCGGGCAGCGCCAGGTGGTGGCGATCTCGCGTGCGCTGTACTTCAATGCGCGCGTGCTGATCATGGACGAACCCTGCGCCGCCCTCGGCCCCGAAGAGACCCGCATGGTGCACGACCTGGTGCGCACGCTCAAGGCGCAAGGCGTGGGCATCTTCCTGATCTCGCACGACATGCCGGACGTCTTCGGCCTGTCCGACCGCCTGGCCGTGATGAAAAACGGCCGCACCGTGGGCACCTACCGGACGGCCGACGTCACCGAGGACGAAGTGCTGGGCATGATCATCGCCGGGCGCCGCGTCACGCGCGTGGCCGAATGCCACGCACCCGTGGCGCAGCGCCGGGTGTCAGGCGAAGGGGTGGCTGCATGACTCACGATCACGTGATCGGCCTGGACCTCGGAACCTCGGGCGTGAAGGCCGTGCTGCTGGGCAGCGACGGCCAGTTGCGTGCCGAGGCGTCGGTGCCGCTGACGGTGTCGCGCCCGCAGCCGCTGTGGTCCGAGCAGGCGCCGCATGACTGGCTGGTGGCGGTCGATGCTGCGATGAAGGCGCTGGCGGCTCAGGCCGAAGCGCAGCACTGGGCCGCCGTGCGTGCGATCGCGGCAGCCGGCCAGATGCACGGCGCCGTGCTGCTTGACGCTTCGGGCGAGGTGCTGCGTCCGGTCATCCTCTGGAACGACGGGCGCAGCCAGGCGCAATGCGCGCAGCTGGAGCAGCGCGAGCCGGCCACCCGCCGCATCACCGCCAACCGGGCCATGGCGGGTTTCACCGCACCGAAGCTGATGTGGGTGGCCGAACATGAGCCGGCGATCTTCGAGCGTGTGGCGCATGTGCTGCTGCCCAAGGACTGGCTGGTCTGGCAACTGGGCGGTGTGCTGAGCAGCGACTGCAGCGACGCGGCCGGCACCCTGTGGCTCGACGTGGCCTCGCGCCGCTGGAGCGACACGATGCTTGCCGCCACCGGCATGCGCCGTGCGCAGATGCCCGAGCTTCACGAGGGCCCCGAGCCGGTGGGCCGGCTGAAGGATGACTGGGCGCGCGCCTGGTCCCTGCCGAGCGATGTGGTGATTGCCGCCGGGGCCGGGGACAACGCCGCCGGCGCGGTCGGTGTGGGGGTGGTCCACCCGGGCGAGGGCCTGCTGTCGCTGGGCACGTCGGGCGTGATCTTCGTGGCTACCGACGGGCCGCAGGCCAACCCCGAGCGCGGTGTGCACACCTTCTGCCATGCACTGCCGGCCACCTGGCACCAGATGGCGGTGATGCTGTCGGCGTCGAGCGCGCTGAGCTGGTGGGCGGGCATCACCGGCGCCTCGCCAGCCGAACTGCTGGCCGGCTTACCGCCCGGCCAGGTGCGCAGCACCGCACCGCTGTGCCTGCCCTACCTGTCGGGCGAGCGCACGCCGCATGCTGACCCGGCCGCCACAGCCAGCTTCATCGGCATGACCCACGCCACCACCCGCGACGACCTGAGCTATGCCGTGATCGAAGGCGTGGCCTTCCTGTTTGCCGACGGCCTGGCGGCGTTGCAGACGGCAGGCAGTCGTCCGCAGCGCCTGCTGGCCATCGGCGGCGGCGCGCGCTCGGATACCTGGCTCCAATTGCTGGCCGACACGCTGGACCTGCCGGTGGACCGACCCGCCGCGGCCGAGGTCGGCCCGGCGCTGGGTGCCGCCCGACTGGCCCTGCTGAGCCTGGGGCATGCCCCTCACGACGTATTGCGCCCGCCACCGCTGGCCCGCACCTTCACCCCCGATGCGCCTCGCAAGGCGCAGCTCGACGAGCGCCTGCAACGCTTTCGCGCGGCCTATGCGCCGCTGCGCGCGCTGCAGTGATTCCCCCCCCTTGTTCAGACACCACCCATGACCAGTCCCTACCACGACCTCCCCCCTGTGCGTTACGAAGGCCCCGAGAGCCGCAACCCGCTGGCCTATCGCTGGTATGACCCCCAGCGTGTGGTGCTGGGTCGCACGCTGGCCGACCACCTGCGTCCGGCCGTGTGCTATTGGCACACCTTCTGCTGGGGTGGGCAGGACCCGTTCGCGCTCGGCGACCCCAGCTTCCAGCGGCCGTGGTTCCAGGGCGACGCGATGACGGCGGCATTCGCCAAGCTCGATGCCGCGTTCGACTTCTTCGACCGCCTGGGCTGGCCCTGGTGGACCTTCCATGACCGCGACGTTGCACCTGAAGGCGCCAGCCTGCGTGAGTCGAACCAGCGGCTCGACCAGGTGCTCGAGCGTGCGGCGCGCAAGATGCAGGACAGCGGCATCGGCCTGCTGTGGGGCACGGCCAACCTGTTCTCGCACCCGCGCTACATGGCCGGTGCGGCGACCAACCCCGACCCGGTGGTGCATGCCCACGCGGCCGCGCAGGTCAAGCATGCGCTGGAATGGACCCACCGCCTGGGCGGGGCCAACTACGTGATGTGGGGCGGGCGCGAGGGCTATGAGACCCTGCTCAACACCGACCTCAGGCGCGAGCTCGACCAGTACGGCCGCTTCCTGGCCGCCGTGGTTGAACACAAGTACCGCATCGGCTTCAAGGGCCAGCTGCTGATCGAGCCGAAGCCGCAGGAGCCGACCAAGCACCAGTACGACTACGACAGCGCAACGGTCTATGGTTTCCTCAAGCGCTTCGGCCTGGAGGCCGAGGTGCGCGTGAACCTGGAGGTCAACCACGCCACGCTGGCTGGCCACAGCTTCGAACACGAGGTGGCCACCGCCGCCGCGCTGGGCATCCTCGGGTCGATCGACGCGAACCGCGGCGACGAACAGCTGGGCTGGGACACCGACCAGTTCCCCAACGACCATGTCGCACTGGTGCCGGCCATGCTGGAGGTCATCCGCCATGGCGGCCTGGGCGCCGGCGGCATGAACTTCGACGCCAAGGTGCGACGCCAGAGCATCGACCCGATCGATCAGCTCGAGGGCCACATCGGCGGCATCGACACGTTGGCCCGGGCTTTCCTGTGTGCGGCAGCGCTGCATGAGTCCGGCGAGCTGCAGTGTGTGGTCGACGAGCGCTATGCGGGGTGGGAGGGTGAGCTGGGCCGCATGATCCGCAACGGCGCCAGCCTCGAGCAGCAGGCCGAGTGGGTGCATGGCAACGACGCCCGCCCGCAGCCTCAATCAGGCCGTCAGGAGCGGCTGGAGAACCTGGTGAACCGGTTCGTGTGAGGCTGCAGCGTTCGGACCGGAGAACCGGCGCCAGGCTCCCTCTCCCGCCTGCGGGAGAGGGTTGGGGAGAGGGGGAGCGTTGGCGTGGCGCTGCTGCGTTGGGTGGCGCTGCTGTTTCGCCCCTGGCGGGGCGAGCCGGGAGTTCGCCCCGGCGGGCGAGTTCCTTTTCTTTGCGTGCCCAAAGAAAAGGAACCAAAAGAAAGGGCACCCCCGAGGTGTCG